>NZ_JAOECN010000039.1:0-42757 GCF_029836855.1 Pseudomonas sp. GD04058 | reverse complement strand
GTTGTGTTCAACGACAGATGCAGAGTAGGTTGGGATTTCCAAGAGCGCAACGGCTTTACAGGGCAGAAAAGCATGCTTGGGAAATTGCCTACAATGGTGTCGGAAATGTACGAGGTTTCAGCGCCGAATGCGACATTTTGGGTAGGAAGGATAGGAGAGTTTCGGTCCAGCTCGGATTAGTTCAAAATCCCGCAAATACAAACGCTGAGGCCCTTTTCATATTGCTACCGTCCAAGGCGAAGCCGCCACCTAAAGCGCCAACGCCTTGGAACTCATCATACTCATCAACGAATCACTGAGCGTTTCCCTATGTCTCGTATTAGGTGGGTCGGGCAAGTAGACGCTCCTGAGTATCGCTCCATTGGGATGTTCCGCCGCACTCTTATTGGCTTCTTCGTGAGACAGCCCAGGACCGACGCAGAGCGTAGTCGGTGGAACGGGAGCGAGCTTTTAAATGGTGAATTTCCATGTTGGTGGATGGATACGCCACTGATCGCTGCTAAACGAAGGGTGGCGACTGTGCGTGGGTTAGCAGACCGGAACATGGAAACCGGCGCACCTGAAGGTGCCCACACGCACAGCCGCCATGGCAGGAGTGCTGCTGCGCCCACATTACGGACTGCTATCCGTGTCGTCGATGAGCGAAGACCGACGCAGACTGACCGAAATGAGGACGGCGTAAAGTGATTGTTTTGTTGTGCAAGAAGGCCGCGAAGCTTGGCTCCGGGGCCTTTTTCATACCGCTACCGTCAGTGGCGACGCGGCCACTGCAAGCGCCAGCAACGCCTTGGAAATCCTCATGTTCAGCAACGCATCACTGAGCATTTCCCGATGCCGTACATCGGGCGGGTCGGGCAGATAGGCAGCCCTGAGTATCGCTCTGTTGAGATGTTCTGTAGCCCGCTTGATGGCTTCTTCATGAGAGAGCCCAGGACCTACGCAAAGAGTGGGTGGTGGATCGGGAACAAGCTTTTTCATCGTATTTCCTCAAGTAGTGAAGCGATTGAAAACCTGCTGTCAAACAGGAGGGTGGCAACTGTGCGCGGGTTGACAGACCAGGACTTGAGGACAACCTGGCGCGCACGAAGGCGCCCACACGCACAGCCGCCATAACGACTAGCGATCCTCAAGAAACCCGGCCTGTCACAACCGGTCGTTGTGTTCAACGACCGAAGCAGACTAGGTGCGGATTTCCAGGAGCGCAACGACTGATAGGGCGGAAAAGTATGCTTGGGAAATTGCCTACAAGAAAGTCGGAAATCGAGGAAGTTTTGCCGCTAAATGCGACATTTTTTACCGATGCAAATCAGCCCGGGATGTGAGCGATTCAAAAAGCCCTCCGCCAGTTTCCCGAAGAACAACATTTCCACCGGGCCAGTCAGCACCACGGCGCCAGCCCCATCCCACTGAACCGTGACACTCCCGCCATCACATTCGACTTGGACCACGTCATCCAGCAACCCACGGCGAATGCCATTCACCGCAGCGCCACATGAGCAGGAACCTGAACCCTGGGGCACACCTCCGCCTCGCTCCCAGATACGCAGGCGGATGTGCTGTCGGTTGATGACCTGGACGAAGTGCACATTCGTCCTGGCGGGAAACAGCAGGTTCTTTTCCAGCGCTGGCCCAACGGCGGCAACGTCCACCGCCGCCAGGTCATCCACGAAGTAGGTGCAGTGCGGGTTGCCCATGCTTACGGCGGCGGGATTGCCGGCAATGGGCAGAGAGGCGGTGTCCAGTTCTCGCGCCAAAGGGATTTCGGCCCAGTCGAGCATCGGTTGCCCCATGCTGACCGAGATTTCGCCGGTGGCGGTTCGCACGCAGGTGAGGCGGCCCCGGTTGGTTCGCAAGATTACGGATGAGGTGTCGCTTTCGCGCATGAGGATATCGGCGGCACCGCGGGTTGCGCTTCCGCAGGTGTCCAGGGGGGAGCCGTCGGCATTCCAGAACAGCACCTGCGCATCGGCATCATCACAGGCACGCAGTAGCGCCAGCTGATTGAAGCCGACACCCCGGTTGCGGTCCCCCATTTTGCGGGCGAGGTGTTCGGTGATCGGGACTTGGGCGGTTCTGGCGTCGACGATTACAAAGTCGTCGCCGTTGGCGTGCATCTTGTAAAAACTCAGCGGCATGCGCTGAACCTGCATCAAGAGGGAGGAAAACTCGGAAAAAGCATCGTTGATGTCAGTTAGTCGGTGCAAGTCGCTTTGCTTGGCGGGCAACGTACCGCTGCCGTCCTCGCTTGAAATAACAAAGGGGTAGATCCATTTGCCGGCAGGACTGCGCAGCGGTAATGGATCTGCCCCTTTTCGTGCTTGTAAAGATGAAGCGCCCTCAAGATCAGATTTGCGCCTGGCCACCATCGACGAACAGTTCTGCCCCATTCACAAAGCTGGCATCGCTGGACGCCAGGAACAGTGCGGCCTTGGCGATTTCTTCCGGTTCGCCGACGCGACCCAGCGGGATCTGCGAAGCCAGGTAGTCCAGCAGGCCTTGCTGTTGCGCAGCATCGGGGCCGGCGAGTTCCACCAGGCCCGGGGTACGGGTGGCACCCGGGCTGATGGTATTGACCCGAACATTCCGGTCTTTCAGATCCAGAATCCAGTTGCGGGCAAAGGCTCGTACGGCGGCCTTGGACGCCGCGTACACGCTGAACGCCGGGGTGCCGGAACTGCCTGCGGTGGAACCGGTGAGGATCACCGAGGCATTTTGTGCCAATAGCGGCAGCGCCTGCTGCACGGTGAACAGCGTGCCCTTGACGTTGCGGTCGAAGGTGTCGTGGTAGTGCGCCTCGGTGATCTCGCCCAGCGGCAGCATCGAGCCGCCACCGGCATTGGCGAACAGCACGTCGATGCGGCCGTGTTGCGCTTTTATCCTCTGGTAGAACGCGTCCAGTTGCTCCACCTTCGAGGAGTCGACCTGCACGCCGGTCGCGTTGCCGATCAGCGCCACGGCGGCGTCCAGTTCCGCCTGGCGACGGCCCGTGATGTAGACGGTTGCGCCTTCGCTGGCGAAGAGCCTTGCGGTGGCCAGGCCGATGCCGCTGGTGCCACCGGTGACGATTGCGATTTTGCCTTCAAGCTTGCCGTTCATGATGCTTCTCCAAGAGGGTGTTTGTTTCGGTGGGAGAAGCGTATCGACGATCAGATAAAACCAAAATAGAATCGTTTGAAACTCATCGTTGCAGAATTGAAATGAGCAAACTTCCGGATTTTGAAGGCCTGGCCATGTTCGCCAAGGTGGCGGAAGAAGGGTCGTTCGCGGCGGCGGCGCGGGTCATGGGCGTCTCGGTGCCGACGGTGTCACGTGCGGTTGCCCGCCTCGAAGAGCGCTTGGGCGGGCGGCTGTTCAACCGCACGTCACGGCAACTGTCGTTGACCGAGTTCGGGCATGGCATGGTCGGCAAGGCGAGCGAGATCTATCGACAGGCCGAGGAGGTCGAAGGGCAGGCCATGGAGCTGTCGGTGCAACCCCGTGGGCAGGTGCGGCTGGCGGTGCCGATGTCGTTCGGGTTGCGTTGGGTGGCGCCATTGCTGCCGAAATTGATCCGCCAGTACCCCGGGCTGTCCATCGACCTGCATCTCTCCGATGCCTCGGTGGACCTGGTTGCAGAAGGTTTCGACGCGGCACTGCGGATTGCCGCGTTGTCCGATTCCTCCTTGGTAGCCAGGCGCCTCTGCGCCGTCACGCAGGTGCTGGTGGCGGCGCCGGCCTATCTGCAGCGGCACGGTCGTCCGCAACATCCAACGGATCTGGCTGATGCCCCCTGTCTTAGCTATGCCTACCGCGCCCGGAGCCAGGTGTGGCGCTTTACTGACGCCTCGGGGACGGAAGAAGACGTGTTGCCCACAGGGCCGCTGCGGGTCACCAACTCCGATGCGCTGTTGCCGGTCTTGCTCGAAGGGCTCGCCATCGCGGAACTGCCCGAGTTCATCGCCAGCGAGTACCTGGCCGATGGGCGTCTGGAGCGAATCCTTCCGCAGTGGAGCATGACGCGGGGAGGGTTGTACTTCGTCACGCCGTCTGCACGGACGCGGCCAGCGAAGATCAGGGCGCTGTCCGACTTTTTCCATGAGCATCTTTCCGCGCCTGCCTGGCGTTGCGCGGAGTAAAACGAGGGGGCCGGTTTTCAGTTGAGCAGCACGGCAAGCCGGACCGTTTCCCTTTTCAGAGCGGAGAGGCAGGTAGAAGCTTGCCGAATTGCAGAATTCGCTCCGCAGTAAGCACGCCCATCATGATCAGGGTGAGAAACGTCAGGCTGCACAGCACCAGTGGCAACTTGGTAAGCGCAAACCGAATGCCTCCGAGAACACCGGGATACTGCTTCAGGTACGCCTTGGCGATTCGGCGATAAGCGCCGCCCGAGAGAAACGCCCAAAGGAAGAACAAGGCCGTGATGATCATGGCGAAAGGTCGTGGGTCCTGGAATTGCAGGCAGGTCAGGCCGGCACTGATCGCGAACAGCGAGCCGATGTCCTGGGAGGAGCGGAAATAGCGTTCGGCGATGGCTTCGTCATCGGACTTGAAGATCATGCGGGGTCCTTTTCAAGCGTCTTTGGTGGACGGTGTTCAATGGCTGACGAAGCGTATTTAGCCTTTGCACCAGGTGCAACCGGCTGCCGGCGGCGAAGCTTCGCTCAGCGCCTGAGCAACGACACCTTCATCAACCGCCGAAACGTCGGACACGCCAGGTGATCCTTCTCCGGACACTGCGCCGCATGCCGCAGCCCCTTGCTCATCGCCTGCAAGCGCTTGACCTGCGCATCGATCTCGTCGGCCCTGGCCACCAGCATGTGCCGGTCCACCTGCAGGTCCACCAGCATCGCGCCCACCTCATCCAGGGAAAAACCCGCCGCCTGGCCCAGGGCGATCAGGGCCAGGCGGTCTTCCACGTCCGCCGCGAACTGGCGCCGCTGGCCGTGGCCGGCGAGGGACTGGAGCAGGCCGATCTTCTGGTAGTAACGCAGCGTCGAGGCCGGTACTCCGGTGCGTTTGGCGACGTCGGCAATGTCCATTGGCGAACCCTTGACTTGAAGTTGACTTCAACTTCTATCCTGCGCGGCATGTTTCGATTTCGTCAACGTGCCGAGGGGATTTGCCATGTTTTCCATTGTGTTGATCGGGGTGGGTGCCACGCTGGTCATGGACCTGTGGACGCTGTTGCTCAAGCGGCTTGGGGTCGCCACCCTGAATTACGCCATGCTCGGGCGCTGGGCCGGGCATCTGTTGAAGGGGTGCGTGCATCATCAGGGGATTGCCAGGAGTGAACCTGTGGCCCACGAGCTGGCCTGGGGCTGGGTGCTGCATTATGCGATAGGGTTGCTGTTCGCGGCCGGGTTGGTGGGGCTGGTGGGAGAAGGCTGGTTGCGCCAGCCGACACTGGCTCCGGCCTTGCTCTTCGGGATTGCGACGGTGCTGGCGCCGTGGTGCGTGATGCAGCCGGCGATGGGGGCGGGGTTCTTTGCCAGTAAAACGCCGACGCCGTGGCGGAACCGGGGGCGGAGTTTGATGACGCATGTGGTGTTTGGCTGTGGGCTGTTCCTGGCAGCATGCCTTCTCTAAAGCACACCGCGAACCCTGTGGGAGCTGGCTTGCCAGCGATTGCAGTAGTGAATTCACCATCGCAATCGCTGGCAAGCCAGCTCCCACAGGGTACGCGTCGTGCTTTGGAAACTGTTCTCTGCGCGACAGCCCAGCCTGAAAGGCCGGGCGGACTCCCACAGGGTTCGTGGCGCGAATGAATGGCAGGATGCAATTTTGCCCCCGCTCCGCTAGCATTAGCGGTCTCTCCCCGCTCGTTCAGGTTGCGACGTTTTTCATGAGTTATCAGGTCCTTGCACGTAAATGGCGTCCGCGCTCGTTCCGCGAAATGGTCGGCCAGACCCACGTGCTCAAGGCCTTGATCAACGCACTCGATAACCAGCGCCTGCACCATGCCTATCTGTTCACCGGCACCCGCGGGGTCGGCAAGACCACCATCGCGCGGATCATCGCCAAGTGCGTGAACTGCGAAACCGGCATCACCTCGACCCCCTGCGGTACCTGCTCGGTGTGCCGGGAGATCGACGAGGGCCGTTTCGTCGACCTGATCGAGATCGACGCCGCGAGCCGGACCAAGGTCGAGGACACCCGCGAACTGCTGGATAACGTGCAGTACGCGCCGAGCCGCGGGCGCTTCAAGGTCTACCTGATCGACGAAGTGCACATGCTTTCCAGCCATTCCTTCAACGCCCTGCTGAAGACCCTGGAAGAGCCGCCGCCCTACGTCAAGTTCATCCTGGCCACCACCGACCCGCAGAAACTGCCGGCGACCATCCTGTCCCGCTGCCTGCAGTTCTCCCTGAAGAACATGACCCCCGAACGGGTGGTCGAGCACCTGAGCCATGTGCTCGGTGTGGAGAACGTGCCGTTCGAGGACGATGCCCTGTGGTTGCTCGGCCGCGCTGCCGACGGGTCGATGCGCGACGCCATGAGCCTGACCGACCAGGCCATCGCCTTTGGCGAGGGCAAGGTCCTGGCCGCCGATGTGCGGGCGATGCTCGGGACCCTCGATCATGGCCAGGTCTATGGCGTGCTCCAGGCCTTGTTGGAAGGCGATGCCCGGGCGCTGCTGGAGGCCGTGCGCCATCTGGCCGAGCAGGGGCCGGACTGGAACGGCGTGTTGTCGGAAATGCTCAACGTGCTGCACCGCGTGGCCATCGCCCAGGCGCTGCCGGAGGCGGTGGACAACGGCCAGGGCGACCGCGACAAGGTACTGGCGCTGGCCCAGGCCCTGCCGGCCGAGGATGTGCAGTTCTACTACCAGATGGGCCTGATCGGCCGGCGTGACCTGCCCCTGGCGCCGGATCCGCGTGGCGGCTTCGAGATGGTGTTGCTGCGCATGCTGGCGTTCCGTCCGGCCGACAGCGGCGATGCCCCGGGCACGACGCTAAAGCCAGTGGGGATCAGCCAGGCCACGACTGATTCCCCGGCACCGGTGGCCCCGGTTGCGATCGCCGCACCCGCCCCGGAGCCTGTCAGTGCTCCCGCTCCAGTCGTCGAGGCGGTGCCCGAGCCTGAGCCCGAGCCAGCGCCGCAACCCGAGCCGGAAGCCGAGCCCGTGGTCGCAGCCGAGCCCGAGCCGGAAATCGAGGAAGTTACCGACCTGCCCTGGGAAGACCCGATTCCCGAGTCTGTCGCTGCACCTGAACCCGAGCCAGCCCCGGCCCCTGTCGCCGCCGCGACGCCTGCCGCCCCGCGCGAAGAACCGCCCCACGACGACCAGGCCTACGCCCCCGCCGGCATGGATCGCGACGACGAGCCGCCGCCGGACGACGATTACTACATGGGCGAAGTGGACCCGGCCGGCTACAGCTACCTGGACGAACTGGCCACCGAGCACGCCGCCGAACTCAGCGCCGAGCCGGCCCCGGAGCCGGAACCCGAGCCCGCCGCGCAACCGGCCACGGGCCTGGCCTTGCAATGGCTGGAGCTGTTCCCGCACTTGCCGATTTCCGGCATGACCGGGAGCATCGCTGCCAACTGCACCCTGGTCAGCGCCGAAGGCGACAACTGGCTGCTGCACCTGGACCCGAACCACAGTGCCCTGTTCAACGCCACCCAGCAGCGCCGCCTGAACGAGGCGCTGAACCAGCACCTGGGCCGCACCCTGAACCTGAGCATCGAGCTGATCCGCCCCGAGCAGGAAACCCCGGCCCAGGCCGCGGCACGCAAGCGCGCCAACCGCCAGCGCGAGGCCGAGCAGTCGATCGAGAACGACCCGTTCATCCAGCAGATGATCCAGAAGTTCGGTGCCAGCGTGCGCCACGATACTATTGAACCTGTCGACGCCGTGGTGACCCAAGGCGAATAACCCCTATCCAGCGCCGCGCCCGGTGCGCGGTGAGTCATACAACTACCGAGGTGATTTCTCATGATGAAAGGTGGCATGGCCGGCCTGATGAAGCAGGCGCAGCAGATGCAGGAAAAGATGGCCAAGATGCAGGAAGAACTGGCCAACGCCGAAGTGACCGGTCAATCCGGCGCCGGCCTGGTCAGCGTGGTCATGACCGGTCGTCATGACGTCAAGCGCATCAGCCTGGACGACAGCCTGATGCAGGAAGACAAGGAAGTGCTGGAAGACCTGATCGCCGCCGCCGTGAACGACGCTGTGCGCAAGGTCGAGCAGAACAGCCAGGACAAGATGAGCGGCATGACCGCAGGCATGCAGTTGCCGCCTGGTTTCAAGATGCCGTTCTAAGACGGCATCCGCTTTACCCACGGTGGGAGCACGGCCCTAAGGTCGTCGCTCCCACTGTCGTTTCTCCCATTCGATGATTTGCCGGGCCTTTTACCATGAGCTTCAGTCCCCTGATTCGCCAGTTGATCGACGCCTTGCGCACCCTGCCGGGCGTGGGCCAGAAAACCGCCCAGCGCATGGCCTTGCAACTGCTGGAGCGCGACCGCAGCGGCGGTACGCGCCTGGCCGAGGCGTTGACCAAGGCCATGGAAGGGGTCGGCCATTGCCGCCAGTGCCGCACCCTGACCGAGCAGGAGTTGTGCCCGCAATGCGCTGATCCGCGCCGTGACGACACGCTGCTGTGCGTGGTGGAAGGGCCGATGGACGTCTACGCGGTGGAGCAGACCGGCTATCGCGGGCGTTATTTCGTGCTCAAGGGGCATCTGTCGCCGCTGGACGGCCTGGGGCCGGAGGCGATCGGGATTCCGCAGTTGATGGCGCGGATCGAGGAGCAGGGCACCTTTACCGAGGTGATCCTGGCGACCAACCCGACGGTGGAAGGCGAGGCGACGGCGCATTACATCGCCCAGTTGCTGGCGGACAAGGGCCTGGTGGCTTCGCGGATCGCCCATGGGGTACCGCTGGGCGGGGAACTGGAGCTGGTGGATGGCGGGACGCTGGCTCACTCGTTTGCCGGGCGTAAACCAATTTCCCTCTGAATCTTGTGTTGTTTTTCAGGGCCTCATCGCTGGCAAGCCAGCTCCCACAGGGGCCGCGTTGCCGCAGAACCTGTGGGAGCTGGCTTGCCAGCGATGAGGCCCTGAAGCCGATCAGTATTCGCTGAGCGAAAACTCGGTCAGGCAGAACGTCTCCACCTGCGCTTCGCGCAGCTTCTGCGAGCCGCCCAGCTCCGGCAGGTCGATGATCGCCGCCGCTTCATACACCGCAGCGCCCATTCGCCGCACCAGGCTTGCCGCCGCCAGCAAGGTCCCGCCAGTGGCGATCAGGTCGTCGAAGATCAGTACCTTGTCGCCTTCGCACAGGCTGTCGGCATGCACTTCCAGGAAGGCTTCGCCGTATTCGGTCTGGTAGCCCTGGCTGATCACATCGGCCGGCAGCTTGCCCTGCTTGCGGAACAGGATCAGCGGCTTGTTCAGTTCATGGGCGATGATCGAGCCGATCAGGAAACCACGAGCATCCATGGCGCCGATATGGCTGAAGTCGGCCTCGACATAACGCTCGATGAATTGGTCCATGACATGGCGCAGCCCGCGGGGCGACTGGAACAGCGGGGTGATGTCACGGAAGATCACGCCGGGCTTGGGGAAGTCCACGACCGGGCGGATGAGGGATTTGAGGTCAAAGCTGTCGCTGGGCATGGAACGGGTATCCTGGTGGGCAAAACGCTCGCCAGTATACCCGTTCGCGCGAGGAATCAGGCTTCCAGTGCGCCACCGGCCAGCGCGCAGAGCTGGATCGGGTCGAGGATGCGCACTTCCTTGCCTTCGGCCTCGATCAGGCCGTTCTGCTGGAAGCGGGTGAACACGCGGGATACGGTTTCCACCGCCAGGCCCAGGTAATTGCCGATTTCGTTGCGCGACATGCTCAGGCGGAACTGGTTGGCCGAATAACCCCGGGCGCGGAAGCGTGCGGAGAGGTTGACCAGGAAGGTGGCGATGCGTTCATCGGCGGTTTTCTTCGAGAGCAGCAGCATCATCTGCTGGTCGTCGCGAATCTCCCGGCTCATCACCCGCATCAACTGGCGACGCAATTGCGGCAGTTGCACCGAAAGCTCGTCCAGGCGCTCGAACGGAATCTCGCACACCGAGGTGGTTTCCTGGGCCTGGGCCGAGACCGGATAGGCCTCGGTGTCCATGCCGGACAGCCCGACCAGTTCGCTGGGCAGATGGAAGCCGGTGATCTGCTCTTCGCCGCCATCGCTGAGGCTGAAGGTTTTCAGGGCGCCGGAGCGCACCGCGTAGACAGAGCCGAAGTTGTCACCCTGCCGGAACAGAAACTCGCCTTTCTTCAGGGGTCGCCCGCGTTTGACGATTTCATCCAGTGCGTCCATGTCTTCCAGGTTCAGCGACAACGGCAGGCACAGGGGCGCCAGGCTGCAATCCTTGCAATGAGCCTGGTTGTGAGGGCGCAGTTTAACTGGCTCAGACATTTCATCGATCCTTGTGGGAAAGCACACATAGAATGCAAGGGTAACCCAGCCGGGCTACTGTAGGCCAGCTTGCTCTGTTTTGGTGCGCCTTCCGCTCAAGTTCGCGGCTTTGCCGCCGATAAAACGTCATGGATCTTTACCTCAGGCAGGCCACGCCATGCTGACCGTCGATATCAAGAGTTCTCGCCAGGCGATCCCCGCCAATCAGGCGCAAACCTCCGCCAAACAGGCTGAAGAGGCGCGCCAGAGCGGTTCCGCGCCGTCCGAGGGGATCAAGGTCGACCTGTCCCTCAAGGGCCTGGAAGTCGCCAGCAAACAGCAGGGCGACGCCGATATCGACGAAAGCGGGCTGCCCGAGTCCGTTCGTCAGTTGCTCAAGATGATCCGCAAACTGCAAAGGGAACTGGCCGAGGCCAACCGCCAGCTCCAGGCGTTGATGCGCGATCGTTCCCTCGATCCGGTTGAAATGCAGAAAAAGACTGCCGCCTTGCAGGCCCGGGTCAGCGCCTTGTCCGCATCCTTGAACACCGTCAATTTCGGGCTGGTCCGGGCCATGAGCCAGGCCGATCTGACACCGGACCAGGTCGGCAAGGCCATGAAGCTGCTGGTCTAGATCACCCGCGAGAAGCGCTGGCGGTTGGTCAGGTCCAGATACGCGTCGAACACCATGCACACCGAGCGCACCAGCAGGCGGCCGGCCGGCAGCACGCTGATGCCGTCGCTGCGCAGTTCGATCAGACCGTCCTTGGCCATCACTTTCAATGCCGGCCATAGCTCCTTGAAGTAGCCGTGGAAGTCGATGGTGAACGCCTGTTCGATACGCTCGAAATCCAGCTCGAAATGGCAGATCAGGTCCTGGATCACGGCCCGGCGCACGCGGTCGTCCTGGTTGCAGATCAGCCCGCGACGGGTCGCCAGTTGCGCGGCGTCGAGGGCGTTCTGGTAGTCGGCCAGGTCGCTGCTGTTCTGGCAGTACAGGTCGCCGATCTGGCTGATGGACGACACGCCCAGGCCGATCAGGTCGCAGTGGCCGTGGGTGGTGTAGCCCTGGAAATTGCGTTGCAGGGTGCCTTCTTCCTGGGCGATGGCCAGTTCGTCGTCGGGCAGGGCGAAATGGTCCATGCCGATGTAGCGGTAGCCGGCGCCGGTCAGTTGCTCGATGGTGCGATGGAGCATTTCCAGCTTGGCCGCCGGTGCCGGCAGGTCGCTGCTGTCGATGCGCCGCTGGGGCATGAAGCGCTCCGGCAGGTGGGCATAGTTGAACACCGAGAGGCGGTCGGGCTGCAGCTTGATCACTTCCTCGACGGTGCGGGCGAAGCCTTCCGGGGTCTGCTTGGGCAGGCCGTAGATCAGGTCGAGGTTGATCGAGCGGAATTGCAGGGTGCGCGCCGCTTCGATGATGGTGCGGGTCTGCTCCAGGCTCTGCAGGCGGTTGATCGCCCGCTGCACCGCCGGGTCGAGGTCCTGTACGCCGAGGCTGACGCGGTTGAAGCCCAGTTCGCGGAGCAGGCCCATGGTCGACCAGTCGGCCTCGCGCGGGTCGATCTCGATGCCGTAGTCGCCGGAATCATCGTCCAGCAGGTTGAAGTGCTGGCGCAGGTGGGCCATCAGTTCGCGCAGTTCAACATGGCTGAGGAAGGTCGGGGTGCCGCCGCCGAAGTGCAGCTGCTCCACGGTCTGTCCCGGGTCGAGGTGGCAGGCGATCAGCTGGATTTCCTGCTCCAGGCGTTGCAGGTAGGGCTGGGCGCGGGCGCGGTCCTTGGTGATGACCTTGTTGCAGGCGCAGTAGTAGCAGATGTTGGCGCAGAACGGCACATGAACGTACAGGGACAGCGGACGCGCCGCGCGACGGCTGTCGCGCAGGGCATGGAGCAGGTCGAAGGAGCCGATCTCGCTGTGCAGTTGCACTGCGGTCGGGTAGGAGGTGTAGCGCGGGCCGGCCAGATCGTAGCGGCGGATCAGGTCAGAGTCCCATTGGAGGGCGTCGTACATGGTGGCAGTCCCAGGAATTACGGCAGTGTCCGGAGTCTAGGGAGCGCCACGTACATCGGTGTTGATTTGCATCAAGCCCGCTTCAGTGGCCCATGAGCCAGTGCTGGTGCGGGCCGGGCAGGGTCCACAGGCCGAACAGGATCACCAGCAGGCCACCGGCGATGCGCACCCCGCGCTGGCGCAACAGGGCGTTGCTACGCTCGGCGACCAGGCCGGTGGCGAGCAGGACCGGCCAGGTGCCGACGCCGAACGCCAGCATCAGCAGGGCGCTGTTGATGGCGCTGCCCTGGCTGGCGGCCCAGAGCAGGGTGCTGTAGACCAGGCCGCAGGGCAGCCAGCCCCACAGGGCGCCCAGCAGCAGGGCGCGGGGCAGGCTGGAAACCGGCAGCAGGCGCGTCGCCACTGGCTGGATATGCCGCCACAGGCCACGCCCCAGGGCTTCCACCCGGGTCAGGCCGCTCCACCAGCCGGCCAGGTACAGGCCCATGGCGATCAACAACAGCGCGGCAAGCACGCGCATCGCCGTGGCCAGCGGGCTGCCGGCCAGGGCCCAGCCGGCCAGGCCCAGCAGCAGGCCGGCGCTGGCGTAGCTGAGCACGCGGCCCAGGTTGTAGGCGATCAGCAGGCGCAGGCGGCGGCCGCGCTGTTCGGGCGGGATGGCCAGGGTCAGTGCGCCCATCAGGCCGCCGCACATGCCCAGGCAATGGCCGCCGCCGAGCAGGCCGAGGATCAAGGCGGAGCCGAGCAGGGGCAGCAGTTCAACCACGGGCAGGCGGCTCCGGCTTGTCGTCCGTGGCGGTTTCCTCGCCTTTTACCGCAGCCTGGTGCTTGGGGTCCTGGTCATCGAACAGGATGCTGTGGGCCGGGCCGTCGAGGTCTTCGTACTGGCCGCTGTCCACCGCCCAGAAGAAGATGTACACGGCGATGCCGACCAGGACCAGGGCGGCGGGAATCATCACGTAGAGTGCGGGCATGGCAGTTCCTCAGGCGGGCGCGGCATGGGGCGCGGCGGGTGCGGGCTGCGCCGCCACGCTGCCGCGCAGCCGGGTCAGGCGCAGGGCATTGAGCACCACGATCAGCGAACTGACCGACATGCCGACCGCCGCCCACACCGGGGTAATCCAGCCGAGGGCGGCAAACGGCAGCATAAGGCCATTGTAGAGCGCGGCCCAGCACAGATTCTCGATGATGATCCGCCGGGTGCGGCGGGCCAGGACGAAGGCCTGCACCAGGCTGTCGAGGCGGTTGGACAGCAGCACCGCGTCGGCGCTGGTCTTGGCCAGGTCGGTGGCCGAGCCCATGGCGATGCTGATATCCGCCGCCGCCAGCACCGGCACGTCGTTGACCCCGTCGCCCAGCATCAGCACCTTGCGCCCTTCGGCCTGCAGGGCCTTGAGGCGCTGCAGCTTGTCGTCCGGGCGCAGGCCGCCGATGGCCTGGTCGATGTTCAGCTCGGCAGCGACGCTGGCGACCATCGGCGAACTGTCGCCGGACAGCAGCAGGGTTCGCCAGCCACGGGCGCGACAGGCGTCGAGCAGGTCGGCGGCGTCGTGGCGCAGGCGGTCGTCGAGGACGAACCAGGCCAGCGGGCCTTGCTGGTCACCGAGCAGCAGCCATTGGCCGGGTTCGTCGGGCATCGGCGGCACTGGCGCGCCGCTTGGCTCGCAACTGAAGGCAGCCTGGCCGATACGCAGCAGGCGGCCTTCGACCTGGCCTTCCAGGCCCAGGCCCGGGGTGCTTTGCACCGCTTCGGCCACTGCGGCGGTGCGGCCGAAAGCGCGGGCGATCGGGTGCTCGGAGCGGTTTTCCAGGGCAGCGGCCAGGCGCAGGCAGTGATCGGCATCGAACCCGGCCAGCGGGCGGATGGCGCGCAGGGTCAGGCGACCTTCGGTGAGGGTGCCGGTCTTGTCGAAGATGACTGTGTCGATCTGGTTCAGGCCTTCCAGCACATGGCCGCGGGTCAGCAGCAGGCCAAGGCGGTGCAGGGTGCCGGTGGCGGCGGTGAGGGCGGTCGGGGTGGCGAGGGACAGGGCGCAAGGGCAGGTCGCCACCAGCATCGCCAGGACGATCCAGAAGGCCCGCTCGGCGTCGATCTGCCACCACAGCAGGCCGATGCCGAGAGCGGCGACCAGGCTGAACAGCAGGAACCATTGCGAGGCGCGGTCGGCGATTTCCGCCAGGCGCGGTTTTTCCGACTGCGCCCGCTCCAGCAAGCGAACGATGGCGGAAAGCCGGGTGTCGTGGCCCAGGGCCTGGACCTCCACGGTCAGTACGCTTTCCACATTGAGGGTACCGGCGGTGACGCTGTCGCCGGTCTGCCGCGGGCGGGGCAGGTATTCGCCGGTAAGCAGGGATTCGTCGATGCTCGACTGGCCGTCGACGATGCGCCCGTCGGCCGGTATCACCGCGCCGGGCCGGACCTGCACGCGGTCGCCGATCTGCAGCTCGCGCAGCAGGATGCGCTCGCTGTTGCCGGCGGCATCCAGGCGCAGGCACGAGGCCGGCAGCAGGTTGACCAGTTGCGCGGTGGCCGCGGCGGTACGCTCGCGGGCGCGGCGCTCCAGGTAGCGACCAGCGAGCAGGAACAGGGCGAACATGCCCACCGCATCGAAATACAGCTCGCCGCTGCCGGTGATGGCGGTCCAGATCCCGGCGGCATAGGCCAGGCCGATGGCCAGCGACACCGAGACGTCCATGGTCAGGTGGCGGGTGCGCAGGTCGCGGGCGGCGCCACGGAAGAACGGCGCGCAACTGTAGAAAACGATGGGCGTGGTCAGGAACATCGCTACCCAGCGCAGGATGGTGTGCATTTCGGGGCTGAGGTCGATGTTGAATTCGGGCCAGGTGGCCATGGTGGCCATCATCGCCTGGAACCACAGCAGGCCGGCCACGCCGAGCTGGCGCAGGGCGGTACGATTTTCCCCGGCCAGTTGCTCGGCGGCGCGGTCGGGCTGGTAGGGGTGGGCGGCGTAGCCGATCCGGCGCAGTTCGGCGAGCAGGCTGGACAGTGGTAACTGACTGTCGGCCCAGCTCACCAGCAAGCGGTGATTGGACAGGTTCAGGCGTGCTTCGGCGACCCCGGGCAGGCTGCGCAGGCGTTTCTCGATCAGCCAGCCACAGGCGGCGCAGCTGATGCCTTCGACCAGCAGGGTGGCTTCGGCCAGCTCGCCTTCATGGCGGACGAAGGGTTGCTGGACATCGGCGCGGTCGTACAGGGCCAGTTCATCGGCCAACTGGCGGGGCAGGGCATCTGGATTGGCGCTGGCTTCGCTGCGGTGCTGGTAATAGCTCTCCAGCTTGCCGGCAACGATGGCCTCGGCCACCGCCTGGCAGCCGGGGCAGCAGAATGGCCGGGGTTCGCCGAGCACGATGGCGGTGAAGTGGCTGTCGGCGGGGACGGGCAGGGCGCAGTGATAGCAAGGCGTGGGGGTGGTCATGACTGTCTTATCGCAGGTCTTTCGGTGGTGAGCCCAATCGCTGGCAAGCCAGCTCCCACAGGGTTCTGTGGGAGCTGGCTTGCCAGCGATGAGGCCATTAGCAACAGCACAACTTCACTTGTCCAGGTGCTCGGCTCCCTTCAGCTCTTCATCGCCCAGCACCAGGGTCGCTCCATGGGCCACATCCTCTTCCTCGAACAACCGCCAGGTCTGCCCCTTTTCCGTCCCCAGCAGTTCAACGAAGCGCCGGCCTTCCACCTTGTCTTCCAGTTGCCCCAGGTACCGTCCCGGTTCGCTGCTCAGGGCCAGGGCGATCTTGCGGTCCTTCTCCGGCTGGGTGGGTGAGATCAGGTTCAGTTCCAGGGCCTGTGGCTGGCTGTCGCCGGTCAGGCGCAGTTCCACTTCACCGGTAACTTCGTCCAGGTGCACATTGGCCTTGAGCTTCAGGGTCTGCCCCAGCAACTCGCGGTCCAGCGAGCGGTTGATGCCCTTGCCGGCCTCGTAGTAGTTGTCGTTGACCAGGTTGTCCGGGTTGTTCACCGCGATGCTGACCATGGTCAGGCTCAGGGTCACCGAGGTGGCGAGGATGCCGATGATGATCCAAGGCCAGAGGTTCTTGTACCAGACGCTGTGAACGGTGTTCGTTGCAGGCATTGGCGTGCTCTCTTAACGGATTTGCGGGCCGATGAACCGGCTCTTGGCTTCGACTTCCGAAGCGCTGTCGTCGGCGTCCCGGAGAATGAAGGTGACTTCGTTGGTGGTCGACGGCAACTGCTCGGGCGAGACCGACAGCTGCACCGGCAGGCTGACGATGTCGCCGGCCGCGACGCGGATTTCCCTGGCCCCTTCGAGCCGCAGGTTCGGCAGGCCCTGGGCTTCGAGGACGTAGACGTGGTCGCGCTGGTCCTTGTTCATGACCTTCAGGCTGTACACGTTCTCGATCCAGCCCTGGGCGTTCTCGCGGTACAGCACGCGGTCCTTGCTGACGTCGAAGCCGACCAGCGGGCGCATGAGGAAGGCCGTGGCCAGCAGGCCGATCATCGCCAGCAGGACCACGAAGTAACCGATCAGCCGCGGGCGCAGCAGGTGGGTCTTCTGCCCGGACAGGTTGTGCTCGGTGGTGTAGCTGATCAGCCCGCGCGGGTAGTTCATCTTGTCCATGATGCTGTCGCAGGCGTCGATGCAGGCGGCACAACCGATGCACTCGATCTGCAGGCCGTCGCGGATGTCGATGCCGGTGGGGCAGACCTGGACGCACATGGTGCAGTCGATGCAGTCGCCGAGGCCCTTGGCCTTGTAGTCCACGTCCTTTTTACGCGGGCCACGGTTCTCGCCGCGACGCGGGTCGTAGGAAACGATCAGGGTGTCCTTGTCGAACATCACGCTCTGGAAGCGCGCGTAGGGGCACATGTACACGCACACCTGTTCGCGCAGCCAGCCGGCGTTGCCGTAGGTGGCCAGGGTGAAGAAACCGACCCAGAAATAGGACCAGCCGTCGGCCTGGCCGGTGAAGAAGTCCACCAGCAGCTCGCGGATCGGTGCGAAGTAGCCGACGAAGGTGATGCCGGTGACGAAGCCGATCAGCAGCCAGAGGCTGTGCTTGGCGAACTTGCGCAGGAACTTGTTGCCGCTCATCGGCGCCTTGTCCAGTTTCATGCGCTGGTTGCGGTCGCCTTCGGTGATCTTCTCGCACCACATGAAGATCCAGGTCCACACGCTTTGCGGGCAGGTGTAGCCGCACCAGACACGGCCGGCGAACACGGTGATGAAGAACAGGCCGAAGGCGGCGACGATGAGGATGCCGGAAAGGAGGATGAAGTCCTGGGGCCAGATGGTCGCGCCGAAGATGTAGAACTTGCGCTCCGGCAGGTCCCACCAGACGGCCTGGCGTCCGCCCCAGTCGAGCCATACGGTGCCGAAGTAGAGCAGGAACAGCAGGGCCCCGCCCGCCATGCGCAGGTTGCGGAAGATACCGGTGAAGGCCCGGGTGTAGATCTTCTCCCGGGCAGCGTAGAGGTCGACGCCAGTGTCTTTCTTGTTCTTGGCGGGCGGGGTGATGTCTTGTACAGGAATCTGCTTGCTCATCGTCTACAGTCCCACGGCAGTGGAAAAATGCCGCGGCCAGTGCATGCCGACCGCAGTCAGAAGTGTTGCTGCTCTGGCCCGCATCATACGCCTGTGCAGGGGCCCCGGGGCGCGGGTGCGACCTTAGGTCGCGTTGGTTTGCAGCTGGCAATGGTGTAATGGCGATGTCAATTGATGCAGGTCAACTGAGGGTGGTCTTTCGGGCCCTATCGCTGGCAAGCCAGCTCCCACAGGGGTCTGTGGTGCGACGCGGTCACTGTGGGAGCTGGCTTGCCAGCGATGAGGCCCGGAAGAACACCACTGCATCCATCTGCCAAGAAAAAAGGCCCCACCAGCCTGCACTGACGGGGCCTTGTCTACCGCCGGGCCTTACTGCGCCTCGGCCGGCTTTTCATCCTTGTGCGACAGGCTGTAGACATAGGCCGCCAGCAGGTGGACCTTGTCGTTGCCCTGGATTTCCTGCTGCGCCGGCATCTGGCCCTGGCGGCCATAACGGATGGTCTGCTGCAGCTGGGCGAAGCTCGAACCGTAGATGAACGCCTGCGGGTGGGTCAGGTTGGGTGCGCCCATCGCCGGGGTGCCTTTACCTTCCGGACCATGGCAGGCCACGCAGTTGGCGGCGAAGATCTTCTGCCCGTTGGCCGGGTCGGCCTTGGTGCCTTCCGGCAGGGTGCGGCCATCGAGCTTGGTCAGCACGTACGCGGCGACGTCCGCCACGCCCTGCTCGCCGATGACTTCGGCCCAGGCCGGCATCACGCCATGGCGACCGGCCATGATGGTCTGCTTGATGGTTTCCGGTTCGCCGCCCCAGCGCCAGTCGTTGTCGGTGAGGTTGGGGAAGCCGTAGGAACCCTTGGCGTCGGAGCCGTGGCAGACCGAGCAGTTCGAGGCGAACAGACGGCCGCCCATCTTCAGCGCTTGCGGATCCTTGGCCACTTCTTCGATTGGCATGGCGGCGAATTTGGCGAAGATCGGCCCGAACTTCGCATCGGCCCGGGCCATTTCCTTCTCCCACTCGTGCACGCCGGTCCAGCCGGCCTGGCCGTTGGCGAACTGCACTTGCTTCTCGGTATCCAGGTACTGGTAGCCCGGCAGGATGCCCTTCCAGTTGCCCAGGCCCGGGTACAGCGCCAGGTAGCCGAGGGCGAAGATGATGGTGCCGACGAACAGCATGAACCACCATTTCGGCAGCGGGTTGTCGTATTCCTCGATGCCGTCGAAGGAATGGCCGACGGTTTCTTCGGTGGTTTCGCTGCGCTGGCCCTTGCGGGTGGAGAGCAGCAGCCAGGTCAGGGCGAAGATGGTGCCCAGACTCAGAACGGTGACGTACAGACTCCAGAAGGTAGTCATTCGTTGTTACTCCTAGACGCTTTCTCTTGCGCTTGCTCGACGTGCTTGCTGGCCTCGGGATCATCCGCGAAGGGCAGCATGGTCGCTTCGTCGAACTCGGATTTGCGCCGAGAACTGAACACCCATAACGCCAGGCCCACGAAGGCCACCATCACCACGACGGTGCCCAGGCCACGAATCATCCCGATATCCATCGCAGTCACCGTTTGCTTTTGATGATGGTGCCGAGGCCCTGGAGGTACGCGACCAGCGCGTCCATTTCGGTCTTGCCCTTGACCGCGTCGCGGGCACCGGCGATATCCGCGTCGGTGTACGGCACGCCCAGGGTGCGCAGGACTTCCATCTTCTTCGCGGTGTCCTTGCCATCGAGCTTGTTTTCCACCAGCCACGGGTAGGCCGGCATTTTCGACTCGGGCACGACGTTGCGCGGGTTGTACAGGTGCGCGCGGTGCCAGTCATCGGAGTAACGACCGCCAACCCGTGCCAGGTCAGGACCGGTGCGCTTGGAACCCCAGAGGAACGGGTGGTCCCAGACGCTTTCGCCGGCCACCGAGTAGTGGCCGTAGCGCTCGGTCTCGGCGCGGAACGGACGGATCATCTGCGAGTGGCAGCCGACGCAGCCTTCGCGGATGTACACGTCGCGGCCTTCCAGTTCCAGCGCGGTGCGCGGCTTCATGCCTTCGACCGGCTTGTTGGTGACGTCCTGGAAGAACAGCGGAACGATCTGGGTCAGGCCGCCGATGCTCACGGCGATGACCATGAAGAAGGCCAGCAGGCCGATATTCTTCTCGACTACTTCGTGCTTCATCAGTGCGCTCCCACGACGACGATCTGTTCGGCGGCCGCAGCCTCGGCCGGTTTCGACGCGCGTACGGTGCGCAGGACGTTCCAGGCCATCAGCAGCATGCCCGAGGCGAAGAACGCACCGCCCAGGGCGCGGACGATGTAGCCCGGATGGCTGGCTTGCAGGGCTTCGACGAAGGAGTAGGTGAGGGTGCCGTCATCGTTGATCGCACGCCACATCAGGCCCTGGGTGATGCCGTTGACCCACATCGAGGCGATGTAGAGCACGGTGCCGATGGTGGCGAGCCAGAAGTGCGCGTTGATCAGGCCGATGCTGTGCATCTGCGCGCGACCGTAGAGTTTCGGGATCATGTGGTACACGGCGCCGATGGAGATCATCGCCACCCAGCCGAGGGCACCGGCGTGTACGTGGCCGATGGTCCAGTCGGTGTAGTGGGAGAGCGAGTTGACGGTCTTGATCGCCATCATCGGGCCTTCGAAGGTCGACATGCCGTAGAAGGCCAGGGACACCACCAGGAAGCGCAGGATCGGGTCGGTGCGCAGCTTATGCCAGGCGCCCGAGAGGGTCATCATGCCGTTGATCATGCCGCCCCAGCTGGGTGCCAGGAGGATGATCGACATCACCATGCCCAGGGATTGGGCCCAGTCGGGCAGGGCGGTGTAGTGCAGGTGGTGGGGACCTGCCCAGATGTACAGGGTGATCAGCGCCCAGAAGTGCACGATGGACAGGCGGTACGAGTAGATCGGACGCTCGGCCTGCTTGGGCACGAAGTAGTACATCATGCCGAGGAAGCCGGTGGTCAGGAAGAAGCCCACGGCGTTGTGCCCGTACCACCACTGGATCATCGCGTCGGTGGCGCCGGCGTAGGCCGAGTACGACTTGAAGAAGCTCACCGGCAGCGAGATGTGGTTGACGATGTGCAGCATCGCGGTGACCAGGATGAAGGCACCGTAGAACCAGTTGCCGACATAGATGTGCTTGGTCTTGCGCTTGACGATGGTGCCGAAGAACACCACCGCGTAGGTTACCCAGACGATGGCCAGCAAAATGGCGATCGGCCATTCCAGCTCGGCGTATTCCTTGGTGGTGGTGTAGCCCATGGGCAGGGTGATCAGTGCACTGACGATCACCGCTTGCCAACCCCAGAAGGTGAAGGCCGCGAGGCTGTCGGAGATCAGTCGGGTCTGGCAGGTTCGCTGCACGACATAGTAGGAAGTGGCGAACAGCGCACACCCGCCGAAGGCGAAGATCACCAGGTTGGTGTGCAAGGGGCGCAGGCGTCCAAAGCTCGTCCATGGCAGGTCAAGGTTCAGCTGCGGCCAGACCAGTTGCGAGGCGATGAAGACACCGAGGCCCATGCCAAGGATCCCCCAGACCACCGTCATGATGGCGAACTGGCGGACGACCTTATAGTTATAAGCAGTCGGACTGATTGCTGTGCTCATTCTAAGGTTCCACGGTTTTTAGGTGTTTTTGTAGGTAGAGAAATCGGCGCAAGTATCTACAGGGAGTGTGGGTATTGCAACGCAAGGGGTACCGTCCCACGGCTCTCCAGGGCCTTTGCTGCGGCCCTTCCGACCCAACTACCGCGCAAATTGTACACAATAATCAATTATTTATGTGCACCATTTTTATTGTGGATTGCACGCCCAACAAGGCACCGATTCCCGTCGAGACGCCACGCTTTCTCCCTGCGAAAACTAGGGGAAAGCAAAGGGCCATCGGCGTTTGCGCGGCTGTGGCGAAGTGAGGTCACCCGACAGGGGTGTAGGGTCGACATCACCTGAAGCCCCATGTGGCAACAAGCTTAGTCCCGTTCGGAGGGGGTGCAAGGAGGTACGCGGAAGGGGTGCGACACTCTGCCGCAGGCGCGAAAAAAACCGCCGCACCCGGTTCGGGTGCGGCGGTTTCAGTCAATCCTCAGATGGATCGAAGGCTTACTGTGCAGAAGTCTTGTCGCCTTCCTGCGAAAGGCTGTAGACGTACGCGGCCAGCAAGTGGACCTTGTCGTTGCCCTGGATGTCCTGCTGGGCAGGCATCTGGCCCTGGCGGCCATAACGGATGGTCTGCTGCAACTGGGCGAAGCTCGAACCGTAGATGAACGCCTGCGGGTGAGTCAGGTTGGGCGCACCCATCGCTGGCGTACCCTTGCCTTCCGCACCGTGGCAGGCCACGCAGTTGGCCGCGAAGATCTTCTCGCCGTTGGCCGGGTCGGCCTTGGTGCCTTCCGGCACGCTGCGGCCATCCAGCTTGGTCAGCACGAAGGCGGCCACGTCGGCCACGCCCTGCTCGCCGATCACCTCCGACCAGGCCGGCATCACACCGTGGCGACCCAGCATGATGGTGGTCTTGATGGTTTCCGGCTCGCCGCCCCAGCGCCAGTCCTTGTCGGTCAGGTTGGGGAAGCCGTAGGAACCCTTGGCGTCGGAACCGTGGCACACGGCGCAGTTGGAGGCGAACAGGCGGCCGCCCATCTTCAGCGCTTGCGGGTCCTTGGCCACTTCTTCCACCGGCATGGCGGCGAACTTGGCGAAGATCGGCCCGTACTTGGCATCGGCGCGCTCCATCTCCTTCTGCCACTCGTTGGCGCCGGTCCAGCCATTTTCATAGCCGGGCAGGATGCCTTTCCAGTTGCCCAGGCCAGGGTAGAGCACCAGGTAGCCGGCGGCGAACACCAGGGTGCCGACGAACAGCCAGAACCACCAGCGTGGCAGCGGGTTGTCGTACTCCTCGATGCCATCGAAGGCGTGGCCCATGGTCTGGTCGGTGCTGCCGGGTGTCTCGCCCTTGCGGGTGGACAGCAGCAACCAGGTCAGGCCGATCAGGCTACCGATGGTCAGTACGCTGATATACGTACTCCAGAAGGTGGTCATTGCCGATTACTCCTCGTGGCGTTTTCTTGTTCGGCGTTGGGCAGGCGGTCGTCGGCGAAGGGCAGCAGGCTCGCTTCGGCGAACTCGCGGTCACGCCGGCGGTTGAAGACCCAGAGCGACAGGCCGATGAAGGCGATCGCCACCACCAGGGTGCCGAGGCCGCGCAACTGGCCGATATCCAGACTGAAATCCATGGCGCTTACCTCTTGTTCTTGATCGCGGTGCCGAGCACCTGCAGGTAGGCGACCAGGGCGTCCATTTCGGTCTTGCCCTTGACCGAGGCGACGGCACCGCTGATGTCGTCGTCGCTGTACGGCACGCCGAGGGTGCGCATGGCCTTGATCTTGGCTTCGGTATGGCTGGTATCCACTTGCTGGGCGACCAGCCAGGGGTACGCCGGCATCTTCGACTCCGGTACCACGTTGCGCGGGTTGTACAGGTGCGCGCGGTGCCAATCGTCGGAGTAGCGGCCACCCACGCGGGCCAGGTCAGGGCCGGTACGCTTGGAGCCCCAGAGGAACGGGTGGTCCCAGACGCTTTCACCGGCCACCGAGTAGTGGCCATAGCGCTCGGTTTCGGCGCGGAACGGACGGATCATCTGCGAGTGACAGCCGACGCAGCCTTCGCGGATGTAGATATCGCGGCCTTCCAGTTGCAGCGCGGTGTAGGGCTTCATGCCTTCGACCGGCTTGTTGGTGACGTCCTGGAAGAACAGCGGAACGATCTGGGTCAGGCCGCCGATGCTCACGGCGAACACCATCAGCAAAACCAGCAGGAAGACGTTCTTTTCAATGGCTTCGTGTTTCATCTCGTACTCCTCAGGCCAGCTGCGCGGAAGCGTCTGCGGTGGCCGCAACCGGGGCACGCACGGTGCGCCAGGTGTTCCAGGCCATCAGCAGCATGCCGGTCAGGAAGATCGCACCGCCGACGAAGCGCACGATGAAGCCCGGGTGGCTGGCCACCAGGGTTTCCACGAACGAGTAGGTCAGCGTGCCGTCGGCGTTGACCGCACGCCACATCAGGCCCTGGGCGATACCGTTGACCCACATCGAGGCGATGTAGAGCACGGTGCCGATGGTGGCGAGCCAGAAGTGCGCGTTGATCAGGCCGATGCTGTGCATCTGGGTACGGCCGAAGACTTTCGGGATCATGTGGTACAGGGCGCCGATGGAGATCATCGCGACCCAGCCGAGGGCACCGGCGTGTACGTGGCCGATGGTCCAGTCGGTGTAGTGGGACAGGGCGTTGACGGTCTTGATGGCCATCATCGGGCCTTCGAAGGTCGACATGCCGTAGAACGCCAGGGACACCACCAGGAAGCGCAGGATCGGGTCGGAGCGCAGCTTATGCCAGGCGCCCGAGAGGGTCATCATGCCGTTGATCATGCCGCCCCAGCTTGGCGCCAGCAGCACCAGGGACATGATCATGCCGAGGGACTGGGCCCAGTCGGGCAGGGCGGTGTAGTGCAGGTGGTGCGGACCTGCCCAGATGTACAGGGTGATCAGCGCCCAGAAGTGCACGATGGACAGGCGATAGGAATACACCGGACGCTCGGCCTGTTTCGGCACGAAGTAGTACATCATCCCCAGGAAGCCGGCGGTCAGGAAGAAGCCCACGGCGTTGTGGCCGTACCACCACTGGACCATGGCGTCGGTGGCGCCGCTGTACAGCGAGTAGGACTTGGTCAGGCTGACCGGCAGTTCCAGGTTGTTGACGATGTGCAGCATCGCCACGGTGAGGATGAAGGCGCCGAAGAACCAGTTGCCGACGTAGATGTGCTTGGTGTTGCGCTTGATCAGCGTACCGAAGAACACCACGGCATAGGCCACCCAGACGATGGTGATGAGGATGTCGATCGGCCATTCCAGCTCGGCGTATTCCTTGGAGCTGGTGTAGCCCAGCGGCAAGGTGATGGCGGCGAGCAGGATCACCAGTTGCCAGCCCCAGAACGTGAACGCGGCGAGCGCGGGCGCGAACAGGGTGGTCTGGCAGGTTCGCTGGACCGAGTAGTACGAGCTGGCGAACAGCGCGCACCCACCGAAGGCGAAGATCACCGCGTTGGTATGCAGCGGGCGCAGGCGCCCGAAGCTGGTCCAGGGAAGGTCGAAGTTGAGGGCGGGCCAGACGAGTTGCGCGGCGATGAAAACGCCGAGCCCCATCCCGACGATTCCCCATATCACCGTCATAATGGCGAATTGGCGGACCACCTTGTAGTTGTAGGCGGTACTGCTGGTTGTGTTCATGTATGGGTTCCCATCCACGGTTATAGGCAGGCTAGAAAGCGAGGCAAGCATGATTAATGGGCAGGTCGCCGGTATTGACGGGGATCAATTGGCGAACAGGGCGAACGTGCGCGGGTGGTTGTGGAATGCCCCGCAAAATCAGGCAGATGGCGGGGTTCGCGGCTGCCTGGTGCTTGCCCACGGGGCGGGTGCGCCGATGGACAGCGGGTTCATGGACGACATCGCGCAAAGGCTCGCCGGGCAAGGGGTTGGCGTGCTGCGCTTCGAGTTCCCGTACATGGCGCAGCGCCGCGCCACTGGTGGCAAAAGGCCGCCGAATCCCCAGGCGGTTTTGCTGGAGAGCTGGCGCGAGGTGTGGCGCGAGGTGCGACCATTGGTCGCTGGGCCGCTGGCGGTTGGCGGCAAGTCCATGGGCGGGCGCATGGCCAGTCTGCTGGTGGACGAGCTGGGAGCGGACGCTCTGGTGTGCCTGGGCTATCCCTTCTATGCACCGGGCAAGCCGGAGAAGCCGCGGGTGGCGCATCTGGCCGGGCTGAAGACGCCGACGCTGATCGTGCAGGGCACGCGGGATGCGCTGGGGAACAGGGAGGCGGTGGAAGACTATGAACTGTCGCCGGCGATCGAGCTGTGCTGGCTGGAGGCGGGGGATCATGACCTCAAGCCGTTGAAGGCTTCAGGCTTCACTCATGCCGATCACATGCAGACGGCGGCGGAGCGGGTTGCACAATTCCTGAAGTGAGCCGAGAACCCTGTGGGAGCTGGCTTGCCAGCGATGAGGCCAGATCAGGCTACGTCATTGCCCTTGCCGGCCCTATCGCTGGCAAGCCAGCTCCCACAGGGGTTTGTGCAAGCCGCTGATCAGTCGCGGTACTCGCACAGGTAGGCGGTATCCACCGCTACCTTCAGTTGGAACTTGGCATTGGCCGGCACATTGAACTGGCTGCCGGCGGAGAAGGTTTCCCAGTTGTCGCTGTCTGGCAGCTTGACGGTCAGGGCGCCGGAGACCACGTGCATGATTTCACGCTGGGCAGTGCCAAACTCGTATTCGCCCGGGGCCATGACGCCGATAGTGGCCGGACCTTCAGCGCCGGTGAAGGCGATGGATTTGACCGTGCCATCGAAGTACTCGTTGACTTTGAACATGGGCGACTCCTGAAAAGAAAGGGACCAAAAAGGCCGGCCAGTATGCCCAAGCCGGCTGGTCTCGTCATCCGCTTTCAGGTGCCCTGCAACGGCAGGGTCAACGGCAGCAAACGCGCGGTGTTGCGGGCATCTTCCAGGGCCCGATGCTGTTGCCCTTGAAACTGCAATCCGGCCAGTTGCAACGCGCCGTTGAGCCCCGGCGGCCGGCTCAGGTGGCGGGCCTTGGCGAAGCGCTGCTTGAGGTTGAGGTGGGGAACCCGGGCCAGCAGGCTGTCGATGCCATTGGCCTGCCATTCCTGAAGCAGTTGCTTGCGATCGTAGTCGCCCCAGCTGGTCCAGCCCTCCAGGCGTGGCTGGTAGTTGCCCAGCCAGCGCTCGAACTGTTCCCAGACGTCGGCAAAGGGCGCCGCGCCATCCACGTTGGCCTGGGTGATATGGGTCAACTGGCGGCAGAACGCCGTCAGTTGCGGACGCCGCCGCGGTTTGACGAAGCGCTGGAAGTGATCCACCTCGCGGCCTTCGCGATTGACCAGGCTCGCGCCGATTTCGATGATTTCCATTTCCGTGATCGGCCAGCCGCCGTCATCGGTGGTGGCTTCCAGGTCGATCACCAACCAATGGCCCATAACTGTTTCCCTGACAAGATAAGGCTCAAGCGTAGCCAAACCCGGCGGCTGCCGGTATCCCGTGGCATTTTGCCCTCAGTGCGCGAAAATGGCGCATGCAGCGGGTTGTGTTACCTCGGGAAAACCCCTAGCTTAGTTGGATTCAGGCCGGAAATCCTTGAGAGTGTTGCCCTTGATCCCAGCGCCAATACCACGGGTATTGCTTTCGTTATCGTGTCTCTTCCTGACCTGGCAGGCAGAGGCGGTTTTCGCCGGGGAAAGCGTCGATATCAAGATCGGCGCGGCGCATTTTCCGCCTTACACCGTGCGCCCCGAGCAGGGCGCGGATACCGGTTTGCTGCCGCAACTGGCCGAAGCGCTGAACAAGGCGCAGCAACGCTTCCACTTTGTCCTGGTGCCCACTTCGATTCCGCGGCGCTTCCGTGATTTCGAACAGGGGCGGGTGGACATGGCGATCTTCGAAAACCCGGACTGGGGCTGGCAGAACATCGCCCACGTCAGCGTGGACATGGGCCTGGAGGATGCCGAAGTCTTCGTCACCCACCGTACCGAAGGACGCGACCAGCGTTACTTCGACGACCTCAAGGGCAAGCGCCTGGCCCTGTTCAGCGGTTACCAGTACGCCTTCGCCAATTTCAATCCCGACCCGCGCTACCTGGCCACTACCTACAACGCCACGCTCACTTATTCCCACGACAGCAACCTGCTGATGGTGCAGCGCGGCCGTGCCGACATCGCCCTGGTCACCCGCTCGTACCTGAGCGACTACATGGTGCGCAACCCGGGCAGCGCCGATGAGTTGCTCGCCTCGCAGCGCATCGACCAGGTCTATCACCATTACGCGCTGCTGCGTCCGCAGGCGAAGATCAGCGGCGAGGAATTCGCCGCGTTGCTCGAGCAGTTACGGGTCAGCGGCGAGCTGACGAGGATCTTCCAGCCCTACCAGATCCAGGTGACCGCCACGCCCGCCCGGTGATTCAGTGGGTCGAGCCGGCACTGCGGGCGCTGGACACCTTGCGGCAGTGCACCAGGGCATCGCGGATCATGAAGTTGACCAGGGTCGGGGACACGCCGAGTTCCTTGGCAATGTCCTTTTGCGCAACGCCGTGCAGGCGGTACATCTCGAAGGCGTAGCGGGTGCGCGGCGGCAGTTCGGTCAACGCATCGGCAATATGTTCGAGGGTGGCGAAGTTGATATGCGCGGCCTCGGGCGAGGCGCCCTGGACCACCACGTTCAAGCCTTCCTCTTCGCTTCCCGAGTACTTCATTTCCATTGCCTGCTTGCGGTAATGGTCGATGGCCAGGTTGCGCACGATCTGGAACAGATAGCTCAGCTGCGCCTTGAACGACGAGGTGATCTGCGGCGCGGAATTGAGACGGAAGAAAGCGTCCTGGACGACATCCTCGGCCCGAGAGCGGCAGCCGGTGATGCGGGCCGCGATCTTGACGAGGATGTTGCGATTGTCGACGAACGCTTGGAGTAACGGTGAATCGCACTTACCTGTGGATAGTTGTTCCGCCATGGAAATCACCTTTTCTCTAAGTGGATAGCGAACGGCCTTACGGGGCCGTTCACTGCGACGTGCGACAAACTAGTATTAATGATAATTATTGTCAAATGCGAAAGTTGGTAATAGATCCTGCGATTTAGATCTAAGCCCGACGCAGAGCCTGGCTAGCCGGCGTTCGAGTGCGTCATGGGCAAAAAAAGACCGCCTGCATGGGGCGGTCAAACGAACCGGAGCGCGGGCTGAATTCGCTCCGGACGGGAGGAGGGCTCAGCGCTTGCCGAGGATCTTGCCCAGCAAATCCGGGCGCGGCGCGCCTTGCTGCTGTTGCAGGCGCTGCTGCTCATCGAGGTAGAAGATCGCCGGGGTGGCGGACAGGCCGAGCTCGTCCATCAGGGCCTGGTTGGCGTCGAGTCTGGCCTGGACCTCGGCGGGAATCTGCTCCAGGGCCTTGAGCGTGCTCGCCTTGCCGGCCCGTTCATGTTCCAGCAGGGCTTTCTGCGGGTCCTTGGCGGCGAGCAGGGCCGCCGATTTGCCCGGGCTGTCGGCGCGGATGATGCCGACCATGATGTGCCGCAACTGCACCTTGCCGGATTCGACCCACGGCCGCGCCTGCTCCCAGAACATGTTGCAGTACGGGCAATTCGGGTCGCTGAACAGGTAGACGATGCGCGGAGCATCGGCCTTGCCGTCGGCGATCCAGGCGGCTTTCTCCATCTTCGCCCAGACCTCCTTGGCCATTGGCGCATACACCAGCTTTTCCAGTTGCGGCTCGCTGAGGTCCCGGCCCTGGGCATCGAACAGGCTGCCCACCAGTACGTGCTTGCCATCCGGGGTCAGGTACAGGGCCACACCTCTGTTCTGGAAGCGTGCGGCATAGCCCTTGAGGCCATCGGGTGCATCGAAGCTGCCGACCACCTCGGCACCCTTGGCTTCGATTTGGCGCACGGCCGGCGGCAGCTCTTCGGCCACCAGCAGGGGGCTGGCAATCAGGCTCGCGGCCAGGCTCAGGTAAAGCGGGATTCTCATGGTGCATTCCTTGTTGCGGGAACGGGAGCGCGGCGCAAGTCTTCATCGAGGGATTGCAGCGCGTGATGCAGGCTGGCACGGGACAGTTCGCCCAGGTGGCTGCCTACCAGGCGCCCTTCGGCGTCGTAGAACAGCGTGGTGGGCAGGGCCATCGAGCCGACTGCGGTGGCCAGGTGGCCGCCGGCGTCGAACAGCACGTGGGACAGGTTGAGCCCGGTGGTGGCGAGGAAGTTGGTGACGATCTGCGGCGTCTCGCCCTGGTTGACGAACAGGAAGGTGACCTGCGGGTACTCGTGCTGGGCCTGTTGCAGCACCGGCATTTCACGCCGGCACGGCGGGCACCAGGTCGCCCAGATATTGATCACCAGCGGCTTGCCGCGCAGGCTGTCCAGCGCCACTTCCTGGCCCTGGGCGTTCTTCAGGCTCAGGTGCGGCAGTTGCGTGCCTTGTTCGTAAAGATGGCTGGCCCAGCTGGCCAGCAGCCAGAACAGCGCTCCGCTGGCCAGGCCCCAGCCCAGCGGACGGCGCCGGCCCGGCTTGCGCCAGGCGATCCACAGTGCACCGATCAGCACGGCGAGGGCGCCGGTCCAGGGCAGGAAGCCGCCGTCGCGGATATCGACGATCTGCAGCAGGTCGTCACGGTACAGCGGCCAGTAGGCAGCGACGAAACCGATCCGCGCGCAGAGCAGCCCGGCGATGAACAGGTTGAACAGCGACGACTCGGGGTTGTCGCCGTCGCGCCTGGCCACGCGCCAGCCGACCAGGGTCGCCAGGCCCAGGGCCAGAAGCAGCAGCAGGTGGTCGAGGGCCAGGGCGACCGGGCCGATATTCACCGTCAACATCAGCCGTCGCTCCGGGTGCTGTTCCAGTGTTGCAGGAAGGTGGTGGCGTCCACTTCGCCGACGATGCGCCGGGCACGGCGTTCCTCGCCATCGGGGCCGATCCACAGCATGCTCGGCGGGCCCGGGACCTGGTAGCGCTTGAGCAGCTCGCGGGCGGGGGCGGCGTCGGCGGTGACATCCAGGCGCACCAGGCGGACCCCGGCCAGTGCCGCGAGGACGTCAGGACGGGCGAACACCTGCTTTTCCATGACTTTGCAGGACACGCACCAGTCCGCATAGTAGTCGAGGAATACCCACTGGCCCTGGCTGCGCGCGGCGTCCAGTTCGGCCTGCAAGGCTTGCGGGGTGCTCACCGTGGTGAAAGCATCTTCGTCGGCCACGACCTTGGCGCCTGCGCCGTTGAACGGCGCGAGCGGGCGCCACGGATCGCTACCGCCACCCGCTGCACCGAGCAGCGCCAGCACGCCCCACAAGCCGGCGACCAGCATCACCGGCTGCAGCGCACGCAAGTGCTTCAGGGCTGGCCAGGCACTCCACGCCAGGGTCAGCAGCCAGGCGCCGGCCAGCGCCAGCCACAGGCTCGGCGCCAGGACCACGCGCAGGGTGTACAGGGCCATGCCGAGGAATACGAAGCCGAACAGGCCCTTGACCAGGTTCATCCAGGCGCCGGGGCGCGGCAGGTAGCGATTGCCCACGGTGACCAGCAACAGCAGCGGCAGGCCCATGCCCAGGCCGAGGCTGAACAGCACCAGGCCGCCATGCACGGCGTTGCCGCTCTGGGCGATGTACAGCAGGGCGCCGGCCAGTGGCGCGGTCATGCACGGGCCCATCAACAGGCCGGACAGCGCGCCGAGCACGGCGGCGCCGACCAGGTTGCCGCCGCGTGTCTTGCTGCCGGCACGTTCCAGGCGATCACGCAGGGCCATCGGCAATTGCAGTTCGAAAGCGCCGAACATCGGCAGCGCCAGCAAGACGAACAGCGCGGCCAGGCTGCCGAGCAGCCATGGCTGTTGCAGCCAGGCCTGGAGATTGGCACCGAGCAGTGCGGCGATCACCCCGAGGGCGGCATACACCAGCGCCATGCTCAGCACATAGGTGCCGGCCAGAACCCAGCCACGGCGACTGCTGACATTGCTGCCCATCACCAGCCCGGCGAGGATCGGCAACATCGGCAGCGAACAAGGGGTGAACGCCAGCAGCAGGCCCAGGCCGAAGAACACCAGCAGGCCCCAGGCCAGTCGGCCCTGTTGCAGGGTGCCGGCCAGGGCCTGGTCGTCGGCCTGCGCCGCGCTCGCGGCCGCGCCACCCAGGTCGACCACGGAGGTTTGCGGCGGGTAGCACAGCCCGGCATCGGCACAGCCTTGCCAGCCCATGCGCAACGTACCCTTGGCCGAGGCAGGCAGGATCAGTTCCAGGGCACCGCGATACACCGGCTGGTTGCCGAAGAATTCGTCGTGATGATCGACGGCAGGAGGCAGCGGCGGCGTCTGTTCCGGCGTCAGGCCATCGAATTTCAGGCGTTTCTGATAAAGGTAGTAACCCTCGGTGATTGCCCAGTGCAGGCGGATTTCTCCCGAAGGCAGGCGCTGGCTGGTAAAGACGAAAGCCTTTTCCACCGGGAGGAAGTCGCCCTGGGCGAAGGGATTGGCGAAGTCCTGCGCCTGGCTCAGGGAGCCGAACAGGCAGAGAAACGCCAGGATCAATGCACGCATGTCGAAGCCTTGGATGTCATGAGCGGCCAAGGCTGACCCGGGCGGATTAAAGCAAGGTTAAGCCGTCGGCCGGCAGGCGACGGGGCCCGTGGGGCAGGGCATAATCCCCGGTTAATCCTGCCGTGGCCCAATACGGGCTTCCCCGCCCATGACCGAATCGCACCCATGCATGTACTGCTCTGTGAAGACGACGACCTGATCGCCAGCGGCATCATTGCCGGGCTTAGCGCCCAGGGCCTGAACGTGGACCGGGTGGCCAACGCCAGCGCGGCGCGGGCCATGCTCCAGGCCGCGCATTTCGACGTGATGGTGCTCGACCTCGGCCTGCCCGACGAAGACGGCCTCAAGCTCCTTCAGCGCCTGCGCCAGCAGGGCCACAGCCTGCCGGTGCTGATCCTGACCGCCCGCGATGCGGTGACCGACCGGGTCGATGGCCTGCAGGCGGGGGCCGACGATTACCTGCTCAAGCCCTTCGACCTGCGCGAACTGGCCGCACGCCTGCACACCCTGGTGCGGCGTACTGCCGGGCGTTGCGTGAACATCATCGAGCACGGGCCGCTGAGTTTCGATCCGAGCAACTGCGAGGTCAGCCTTGGCGGGCAGCCGGTCGATCTTTCCCGTCGCGAACAGGCGCTGCTGCAGGCACTGCTCAACAATCCGGGGCGGGTGCTGTCCAGCGAACAGCTCAAGGACAGCGTCTACGGTTTCAGCGACGAGGTGGAGAGCAACGCGCTCAACGTGCATATCCACCACCTGCGGCGCAAGCTGGGCAACGGCATCGTCGAGACCGTGCGCGGCCTGGGCTACCGTCTTGGCCCGGCGCGCCTGCCCGGGGAGGCCGGGCAATGAGCCTGCGCCTGCGCCTGAGCCTGATCCTGGGCACCGCCTTCGTCCTGATCTGGGCGCTGGCCGCCGCCTGGATGCTGCGCGACCTGCGCCAGCAGATGATGTTCTCCCTCGACCAGCGTCTGGTGGCTTCGGCCCGCATGGTTGCCGGCCTGATCGACCAGTTGCCGCAACCCCTGACCAGCAAGGGCGAGGGCACCCACCTCAGCGCCGACCAGCTCAGCGTACCGGACGGCATGGCCTGCCAGGTCACTTCCCTGCGTGGCGAGATCCTTGCGCGCAGCCATCAGAATGCCGACCAGCACCTGGATGACGGTCGTGGCGGCTTCCACGACCAGATGATCGACGGTGCGCGCTGGCGCAGCTTCACCTTCGCCCATGGCGACATCCGCATCACCACCGCGGACCGCCACCTGGAACGCGAGGCGCTCAACCGCTCGATCCTGCTGGCGGCCTCGGCGCCGGTGCTGGTGGCGCTGCTCGGCAGTCTCGGGCTGCTGTGGATCGGTATCGGCAAGGGCCTGGCGCCGCTGAACTGGATGCGCGAAGCCTTGCGCAGACGCAGCCCTGACTCGGTCGAGCCGCTGCAGATCAAGGCGGTGCCCAGCGAGCTGCAGCCCTTGCTGGATACCCAGAACCAGCTGTTGCAGCGCATCGGCCAGACCATCGAGCGCGAGCGCCGCCTGACCGGCGACGCCGCCCACGAACTGCGCAGCCCGCTGACGGCGATCAAGACCCATCTGCAGGTGGCGCGGATGACCGATGGCCTGGTGCGCGAGCAAGCCCTGGCCCACGCCGAGGAAGGCGCCGACCGCCTGCACCGGACCCTGGAGCAGTTGCTGCTGCTGGCGCGGGTCGAGGGTAGCCTGTCGTTCGACGATGGCGTGCAGTGCAGTGCCGACCAGGTGGCGCGCCAGGCGATCCAGGACACCGGTGATGATCGTCGGATCGTGCTCAATGCTCCGTTGCAGGCGGCCAAGGCACAGTTGGACATGCCCGGTGCACTGGCGGTGGCGGCGTTGCGCAACCTGCTGGACAACGCCCTGCGCCATAGCAGCGGCGAAGCGCCGGTGGAGCTTGAAGTGCGGGTGGAAGAAGCGGGCGTCGGCTTCCTTGTCCGCGATCACGGCCCGGGCATTCCCGAGCAGGACCTGCAACATCTTACCCAGCGTTTCTGGCGCAACGGGCACAGCGAGGGCAGCGGACTGGGGCTGGCGATCGTCCAGGCCATCGTGCAGCGCTGCGCCTGTTCGCTCGACTTCTACAGCCGCAGCGACGGGCTACGGGTGTTGCTGAGGATGCCGCTTAAAGCATCCACCTGAGCCGGATCTCCCTGTGAGACTGGCCCCTGTGGGAGCTGGCTTGCCAGCGATGAGGCCAGACCAGGCAACATCATTGCCCGTGCCGGCCCTATCGCTGGCAAGCCAGCTCCCACAGGTTTTGTGGTGTTGCGGCTATTGTGTTCTCCCGCCTAAATTTTTCCTCCAACCCAACGTTCTAGCTTGGACATAAGCAGTTTCCATGGCTGACACGGGTGGGGAATGACGATATCGCGCAGGGGGTTCCTGGCAGGTCTGGCGGTGACGGGCGCGGCGGTGCCGGCGGTGTATTACGCCCACAAGAAGCTGACCCACGACCCCGAGGACGATATCGTCACCCCCGGCGAAGCTAGCGTCGAGCTGGCCGACAGTGCCGGCCAGCAACTGGCCAACCAACTGCGCGGCGTCTGGGATATTCGTTTCACCGGTGCCGACGGCGGTTTGCCGGGTTTGCCCCGCGAGGGCATCCCGCTCTACCTCGACATCTCCGCCAAGGGCCGAGGCCTGCGTGGCGTGCTGGGCACTCGGGAAAACCTCGAGCAGCCCGGCCCCGCCATGTATCGCGTACTCGGTGACCTGGTCGGTGCCTCCAGCGCCCAGGTGCGCTGGCGCCTGTTGAGCAACCAGGGCGGTCCCGGCTTCGAGTGCATTGCCACCCTGGACGAAGTCTGGGGCGAGTACGGCAATGCCGGCAGCGGCACCCTCTCCGGGCGCATGCAGCCCCTCGACCGCTCCATGGCGCTGCCCGTCCAGGACAGCCATTTCGTCGCGGTCAAGCGGATGTTCCCCGAAGCCCGCGAGCGCATCGTCTATACCCCGGAGCTGCGCGCCTGGCTGATCAGCCCCGAACACCGGCTGTTCCACCAGCTCTGGCATGCGACCCGGGACAAATGGCATCGCCTTTCCGAAGAGCGCCACGGCGCGCTGCGCGGCCTTGGCTGGCAACCTGGCCCGCGTGGCCAGGAGCGCGATGCCCGGGGGCCGAAAAAGCACCGCAACGGTTCGGGCGTGGACTTCCTGTTCATGCACCGGCACATGCTCGATGCCGCCCGGGCCATCCAGCCATTGCCGTCCTGGCCGCATTTCCCCTTGCCGCAGCCGAACGTGGAATACGACCGCCACGGCTTCGCCCGCTACTTCGACAACCATGACGGCTACAGCGTCCCGCCGACCTGGCGCGCGCCGGGGGACAGCGACTACACCCAATGGGTCGCGGCGATCAAGGCGCAGGAAACCTTCTGCTCCAACTTCCAGGTCTGGGAGTCGCAATACCAGGACCCGCTGTACCTGTCGAAAATGACCCTGGGCGAGCTGGGTTCGGAACTTGAGATGAACCTGCATGACTGGCTGCACATGTGCTGGGCATCGGTGCCGCGTGATCCCTCCAACGGCGCGCCGGTGCCGTTCGCCCGCGATCCTTCGGACTTCGCCGCACGCTGGTACGGGCCGGAAAACGATTTCCTCGGCGACCCGTTTTCCTCCCATGTGAACCCGGTGTTCTGGGGCTTCCACGGCTGGATCGACGACCGTATCGAAGACTGGTACCGCGCCCATGAGCGGCACAATCCCGGGCAGGTGCGACGCTTGCAGGTCAACGGCGTGGAGTGGTTCGCCAAGGGCCGCTGGAACGAAGTGGAAGACCCTTGGCTGGGGCCCGACACCCATGGCTGCAGCACCACGCCGGGGATGTTCCCGGGCAAGTCCGTGGAAATGGATGTCGAGACCATGAAACTGGCGCTGCGCATCGTGTTTGCCAAGGATGATGGGCTGGAGCCGCTGTTCAAGCGGGTACCGCAGCGGCCCTGGTATGCGCGGCACCTGTCGATGAAAGGGATTGCCTGATGGCCTCATCGCTGCGGCGCTGCCGAACCCTGTGGGAGCTGGCTTGCCAGCGATGAGGCCCTGAAGCCTAGCGAGAAGCTACCTGCCAACCACCCCCTAGAGCCTTGTACAGCGCCACGCTCCCCTGCACCCGCGCCAACCGCAACTGCACCTGCTGATCCTGCGCCTGGTACAAAGTCCGCTGCGTCTCCAGCACGGTCAGCAGCGTCTCTGCTCCGGCCCGGTAGCGACTCTGCGCCAGCTCGAACGCCGTGCGTGCCTGACGCACCTCCTCATCCTGCCATTCACGCTGGCGATCCACCCCGTCAATTCCGTTCAGGGCCTTTTCCACATCGGCGAAGGCCGAAACGATGCTGCCGCGATAGGTCGCCAGCAGTTCTTCGCGCTGGGCCACGGCCCTGTCGCGCTCGGCACCCAGTCGTCCATTGTCGAAGATCGGCGCTGCCAGCCCGGCGGTGAGGCTGTAATAGGGGCTGCGCAGCAGTTGATCGAACACCTGCGCCCCCGAGCCGAGATTGGCGCCCAGGGTCAGGCTCGGCAGCATCGCCGCCCGGGCCACCTGCACGTTGGCCTGCGCCGCTGCCAGCCTGGCCTCGGCTGCTGCGATGTCGGGCCGTCGGCCGAGCAGGTCGCTGGGCACGCCGGCGCCGATGTCCGGCCAGCGAATGGCTTCGAAGCGTTCGCCAGTGGCCGGCAATCGTTGCACCGGCTCGCCAAGCAGGGTCGCCAGGGTGATGCGGGTTTCCTGCAATTGCTGCTCCAGCAACGGCACCTGCCGTTCCTGGGCCGCCACCAGGCTGCGCTGCTGGGCCAGTTCCAGGGCCGTGGCCGAACCTGCGGCATGACGGGTCTGCACCACCTTGAGCACGTCCTTGGCGTTGGCCAGGTTGAGCCGGGCGATCTGCAGTTGTTCGACCAGGGCCAGGCTTTGCAGGTAACTGCCGGCGACCCCGCTGAACAGGGTCAGCTCCACGGTCTGCCGGTCGAAGCGGCTGGCATCGAGACTGTAGCGGGCACTGTCCCGGGCCGCTGCCTTGCCGCCCCAGAAGTCCACTTCATAGCTGGCGCTCAATGCCGTGCCATACGAGCTGTAGGTGCGATCGCCGTCGTTGGCGTCGATGCCGTTGTAGCCCTTGCCGTGCAGCAGGCGCTGGCGGCTGGCATCGAGACCGTACTTCACCTGCGGCAGCAGCGGAGCACCGGCGATCACCGCACTGGCCTGGGCCTGGCGGACCCGGGCCATGGCGGCGGCAAGATCGAAGCTGTTGACCTTCGCCTGTTCGATCAGGGCATCCAGTTGTGGGCTGGCGAAGGCGTGCCACCAAGGGCCATCGGCGATCGCCGGGCTGGCCTGCACCGGGCCTTGCCAGTGGGCCGGCACCACAGGCAGTGCGTTGTCCGGCCGGGGGCTGGAGCACGCGGCGAGGAGCAAACCAAGGGTGAGAAGACTGAGGCGGCTGGCGTTCATCGTTTATTCGCTTGTCAGGGCTTTGACCGGATCGAGCCGGGCCGCCTTGCGGGCCGGCATGAAGCCGAATACCACGCCGGTCATCACGGCGCAGGTAAAGGCGCCGAGCACGGCGCCGAGGGAGAAGGCCACGGCGATGTCCGCCAGCATCAGGCCACCGCCGATCAGTGCGGCAAGCACGATGCCGGTGACCCCGCCGACCATCGACAGCAGCACCGCCTCGGTGAGGAACTGGCGCAGGATGTCGCGTTGCCGTGCCCCGGTGGCCATGCGTATGCCGATTTCACGGGTGCGTTCGCGCACGGTCATGAGCATGATGTTCATCACCCCGATGCCGCCGACCAGCAGGGAGATCGCGGCGATCGCCCCGAGCATCAGCGACAGGGTGTTCTGCGTGCGCGCTTCGGCCTGGATCAGTGCGGCGAAGTTGGTCAGTTCGTAGTCCTGCTTGCCGTGGTGCAGCTTGCGCATCAGGTGGTCGATGGCCGCTTCGGTTTCCTTGACCCGGGCCGAATCGACTGCGGCGATGGTCACGTATTCCGGATCGCGGCTGCCGAACAGGCGGATCGAGGCGGCGGAGTAGGGCACCACGATGCGCCCGTCGCTGTCGGTGTCGCCGGAACTGGCGCCCTTGGCGGCAAGGATGCCGAGCACCTGGAACGGCACCTTGCCGATCAGGATGTACTGGCCGATGGGGTTGCGCTCGGCGAACAGCTTTTCCCGGACCTTCTGCCCGATCACCGCCACGGCGGCAGCGCTGCGTTCGTCGGCGTCGGTGAAGAAGCTGCCTTCCACCACCGGCCAGTTGAAGATCCCCGGGAAATAGGTGTTGTTGCCGCCGACATAGAAGCTGTGGCTGGCATTGCCATAGCGCACGGTCAGCTCGCTGCCGATCACCGGCATGATCTTCTTCACCTGCGGCAGCCCGGACAGCGCCTCGACATCGTCGAGGGTGACGATGCCTGCCGGTTCGTGAAGGCTCGCGGACTTGGCACTGAGGTAAAGGATGTTCGAGCCGAAGGCGGCCATCTGCGCGACGACCTGGCGCTTGCTGCCCTCGCCGACGGCGAGCATGACCACCACCGAGGCAACGCCGATGACGATGCCGAGCAGGGTCAGGGCGGTGCGGAAGCGGTTGATCCACATGACTCGCCAGGCCGCCTGCAAGGCTTCCAGCAACTCGCCCTTCCAGGCGCCGGTCTGGGTGGCGCCGCGGTCCAGGTGCTGGCGCAACTCCTCGGCCTGGGCGCCGGCCCTGGCGGGTTCGCGCTCGCCTTGCGGGTTGATCGAGTCGCTGATCACCAGGCCGTCGCGGATCTCGATCACGCGCCGGGCGCGGGCGGCCACCTGGCGGTCGTGGGTGATGAGGATGATCACGTGGCCCTGGCTGGCCAGTTCGTCGAGCAAGGCCATGACCTCGGCACCGCTCTGGCTGTCGAGGGCACCGGTGGGTTCGTCGGCGAGGATGATATGGCCGCCGTTCATCAGCGCGCGGGCGATGGACACCCGTTGCTGCTGGCCGCCCGAGAGCTGGTGCGGGCGGTTGCCGGTGCGCTCGCCGAGGCCCAGGCGCTCCAGCAGGGCGGTGGCACGGGCATGGCGCTCCTCGGCCGGAAGGCCGGCGTAGATTGCCGGCATTTCGACGTTCTCCCGGGCCGAGCCGGAGGCGATCAGGTGGTAGCCCTGGAACACGAAACCGAAGGCCTCGCGGCGCAGCCAGGCCAGTTCGTCGCTGTCCAGCCCGGCGACATCCCGGCCGGCGAACAGGTACTGGCCGCTGGTGGGACGGTCGAGGCAGCCGAGGATGTTCATCAGCGTCGATTTACCGGAACCGGAGGCGCCGACGATAGCGACGAATTCACCCGGGTGGATGGCCAGGTCGATGCCGCGCACCACCTCGACCTTGGGGGTGTCGACGCCGCCGTAGGATTTGCGGATGTCGCGCAGTTCGATCAGCGGGATGCTCATTCAACCCCCGCTGGCGACAGGCGCGCCGATCAGCAGGCGCTCGCCTTCGGCCAGGCCGTCGAGGATCTGCACCCGCAGGCGGTCGCTGATGCCGGTACGCACATGGCGCTGCTGCACCTGGCCGTCGCGCCCCAGCACCTGGGCCAGGCGCTGGTCGGGCTGGTCGCCGTCTTCTTCAAGTGCCGCCAGGGGCGCGGTCAGAACATTGCTGGCCTGGCCGGCCACGAAGAACACCTGGGCGGTCATTTCCGCCATCAGGCTGTTGTCCGGGTTGTCCACGTCGAGCAGCACGGTATAGAGCACCACCTTGCCACCACTGCTGCCGCTGCTGCCTGTAACGCTGCCGCCGCTGCTCTGCATCGACGGGTCGAGGGGCTTGGGCGGGATTGGCAGGATTTGCCGTACCGTGCTGACCCAGCGTCGCTTGCCGCCGGCGAGGGTGGTGAACCAGGCCTGCATACCCGGTTTGACATGGCCTATGTCGGCTTCCGATACCTGGGCCCAGACGGTCATCGGCGACAACCTGGCGATGCGCAGGATCAGCGGCGTCTGCTGCTGGGCATTGAGGGTCTGGCCTTCGCGGGCGTCCACCGCGACCACGGTGCCGGACATCGGCGCATAGATCCGCGTATAGCCCAGCTCCGCTTCATCGCTGCGCAGGCTGGCCTGGGCCTGGAGGATCTGCGCGCGGTACATGTCGATGCGTGCCTGGGTCACCTTGAGCCGCGCTTGCGCGGTCTGCACGTCTTCCTCGCGGGTAGCGCCGCCTGTGGCGAGGCTTTGCTGGCGCTTGAGCTGCTGTTCGGCGAGCCGGTACTCGGCCTGCTGCTCGGCCAGTTGGGCCTTGAGGTTGTCGATGGAGTAACGCCCGGCGTCGAGCTTGGCCTGCTGGGTAGAGGGATCGATTTCCACCAGCAGCTGGCCTTCCTCGACCTGGTCCCCGGGTTCGACGTGCAGCTTGCGGATCTGTCCCGAGGCCTGGGCGCCGACATCCACGTAGCGGCGCGGTTGCAGGGTACCGAGGGCGGTAACGCTGCTTTCGATAGTGTTGCGGGTGACCGTGACGGTGTTCAGCGTGTCCTGGCCGGGCAGGGTCTTCCAGGCGGCCAGAGCGCCGAGGCTGGCCAGGCCAAGGGCGCAGAGCAGCAGGCGGTATTTGAATGCGGGACGTCTCATGGCGGGTTCCAGCCGAAGGGTTCGGCCCGCGCACAGGGGCGACAGCGCGGGGAGGGGCTCCCAGGTAGACGAAGCACTTGTGCGCTTATTTACCCCGTGCACGCGAGTACGCAGGTCGAAACGCGGACGCCGTTTAAACAATATATTGACGCTTCCTTGATTTCCGACGGTTTCCCGTCAACTATCAAGGAAAGCTGCCAGGGAAAGCCGCTTCCTGCGGCGAATCGACCAAGGATCGTTCACCCTCAACCACTGCCCTTGGTCACCGACGATGCCCGACAAGTCCTTGCGAATCCTCCTCGCCGACGCGCATCCGATGCAACTTCTGCAACTGGAGAAGATGCTCAATGGCATGGGCTATTTCCGCATCGCCCCGGTGCAGTCCTTCGACGACCTGCAGCATCTGGTGCACAACGCGCTGCTGCCCTTCAACCTGCTGATCGGCAACATCGATCTTGCCAGCCATGCCGGGGTGGACCTGGAACGCTTCTGCCGGGTCAATGTGCAGATCCAGCATGCGCTGCTCTACGAGTCCCAGCACCTGAAGATACCGGCAGTGCCGCCGGGCCAGCGCCAGGCCCTGAACATCAGCCTGCCCAGGGTGCCCGATGACGAGACCCTGCAGGCCTTCATGGCGCTGGTGGACACACCGCGGGTGATCGGCCAGTTGCGACCGCCGGGCAAGCCAGGCCTGCGCGGGCCGGCCAAACGCTTGCAGAACCTTGGGCAGACGGTGTTTTCCCGATCCTCCTGAGACGCCAGCACGCCTGCGCATTTTTGATATGCTCTGCCGCTCGTTCGCGCGACCCTGTCCATTGCTGCGGAAATCCCTATGACTGCCAACGACTCCACGCGGCTATCCCGTGGCGATCACAAGACCCTTGGCCTGGCGGCCCTGGGCGGTGCGCTGGAAATCTACGATTTCATCATCTTCGTATTCTTCGCCCTGACCCTGAGCCAGCTGTTCTTCCCGCCGGAAATGCCCGAGTGGCTGCGCCTGCTGCAAAGCTTCGGGATCTTCGTCACCGGTTACCTGGCGCGTCCGCTGGGTGGCATCCTTATGGCGCACTTCGCCGACCACCTGGGGCGCAAGAAGGTGTTCAGCCTGAGCATCCTGATGATGGCACTGCCTTGCCTGCTGATCGGGGTAATGCCGACCTATGCGGACATCGGCTATGCCGCGCCGCTGATCCTGCTGGCGCTGCGCATCCTGCAGGGGGCGGCGGTCGGCGGCGAGGTACCGAGTGCCTGGACCTTCGTTGCCGAACATGCGCCGGTCGGCCGGCGCGGCTACGCCCTGGGCTTCCTCCAGGCCGGGCTGACCTTCGGCTACCTGCTCGGCGCGCTGACCGCGACCCTGCTGGCAAAAGTCTTCACCCCGCAGGAGATCCTCGATTTCGCCTGGCGCTATCCGTTCCTGCTCGGCGGGGTGTTCGGCGTGATCGGCGTGTGGTTGCGCCGCTGGTTGAGCGAGACGCCGATCTTCCTGGCCCTGGAACGCCAGCGCAGCGACAGGCCGGTGGAGTTTCCCCTGCGCGCGGTGCTGCGCGAGCATCGCCGCGCGCTGGTGCCCGCCGCCTTGCTGACCTGCGTGCTGACCTCGGCGGTGGTGGTGCTGGTGGTGATCACCCCGACCGTGATGCAGCAACGTTTCGGCATGAGCGCGGGGCATACCTTCGCCCTGAGCAGCATTGGCATCGTCTTCCTCAATATCGGCTGCGTGCTGGCCGGGATGCTGGTGGATCGCATCGGTGCCTGGCGGGCACTGATCCTCTATTCGCTGTTGCTGCCGTTGGGGATCGGTGCCTTGTATGGCAGCCTGGTGGCGGGCTGGGACAGCGTCGGTATCGCTTATGCCCTGGCCGGCCTGGCCTGTGGTGTGGTCGGCGTGGTGCCCTCGGTGATGGTCGGGTTGTTCCCGGCGCGGATCCGCGTGTCGGGGATTTCCTTTACCTACAACGTCGCCTACGCGCTGTGGGCGAGTACCACGCCGCTGATGCTGATTGCGCTGATGCCATGGAGCCCGTGGGTATGCGTGGCGTTCTGCGCGGCGATGGGCCTGGTCGGGGTGCTGACGGCGATGTACTTCGGGGCGCGGGAAC
>NZ_JAOECN010000038.1:0-43755 GCF_029836855.1 Pseudomonas sp. GD04058 | reverse complement strand
CAAAAACACATCAGGTATGACTGATATCCCGATCCTTGGTCTCGGGCATGAAGAAGATCCCCAGCACCGCAGTCATCACCGCGATGACGATCGGGTACCAGAGCCCGTAGTAGATGTCACCGGTCGCCGCGACCATGGCGAAGGCCACCGTCGGCAGGAAACCGCCGAACCAGCCGTTGCCGATGTGGTACGGCAACGACATCGAGGTGTAGCGGATCCGCGCCGGGAACAGCTCCACCAGCCAGGCGGCGATCGGGCCGTAGACCATGGTCACGTAGATCACCAGGATGGTCAGGAGCAGCAGCACCATCGGATAGTTGGTCTTGGCCGGGTCGGCTTTTTCCGGGTAGCCGGCTTCCTTCAGCGCAGCGCCCAGGGATGCGGTGAAGCCGTCGTTGGCGGCCTTGAATTCTGCCGCCGGCAGGCTGCTGCCTTCGAAGCTCGGCATCATCTTGCTGCCGATGCGGATCTGCGCCACCGCACCCGGCTCGCCTACCTCGTTCTGATAGGGGATCGCCCGTTTCGCCAGCAGGCTCTTGGCCACATCACAGGAACTGGTGAAGCGCGCCTTGCCCACCGGGTCGAACTGGAACGAGCACTGCGCAGGATCCGCGATCACCGTCACCGGATTCTGCTGCTGCGCCGTGTAGATATCCGGGTTGCCGAACTCGGTAAGGCCCTTGAAGATCGGGAAGTAGGTCAGCGCGGCCAGGATGCACCCGGCCATGATGATTTTCTTGCGGCCGATACGGTCGGACAGGCTGCCGAAGATCACGAAGAACGGTGTACCGATCAGCAAGGAACCTGCAATCAGCAGATTGGCGGTCTGCGGGTCGATCTTCAGGGTCTGCAACAGGAAGAACAGCGCATAGAACTGCCCGGTGTACCAGACCACCGCCTGGCCGGCGGTGCCGCCGAGAAGCGACATGATCACCACCTTGAGGTTGTCCCAGCGGGCGAAGGATTCGGTCAGGGGCGCCTTGGACGCCTTGCCTTCGGCCTTCATCCGGTTGAACACCGGCGACTCATGCAGTTGCAGGCGGATATACACCGATACCGCCAGCAACAGGATCGACAGCAGGAACGGAATCCGCCAACCCCATGCCTCGAAGGCTTCGGTGCCCAGGGCAGTGCGGCAGGCGAGGATCACCAGCAACGAGAGGAACAGGCCGAGGGTCGCGGTGGTCTGGATCCACGAGGTGAAGAAGCCGCGCTTGCCGGGTGGCGCATGTTCCGCCACGTAGGTCGCCGCGCCGCCGTATTCGCCGCCCAGGGCCAGGCCCTGCAACAGGCGCAGGGTGATAAGGATGATCGGCGCCGCCACCCCGATGGCGGCGTAGCTGGGCAGCAGGCCGACGATGGCAGTGGACACGCCCATGATGATGATGGTGATGAGGAAGGTGTGCTTGCGCCCGATCATGTCGCCCAGGCGGCCGAACACGATGGCACCGAACGGGCGCACCGCAAAGCCTGCGGCGAAGGCCAGCAAGGCGAAGATGAACGCGGTGGTTTCATTGACCCCGGCAAAGAAGTGCTTGGCGATGATCGCCGCTAGGGAGCCGTACAGGTAGAAGTCGTACCATTCGAAGACCGTGCCCAGCGACGAGGCGAAGATCACCTTGCGCTCGTCCTGGGTGATGCCTTTGCCGGACGTGCTGCCCGGCGTGGGCGTTGAAGTGCCGTAAGTGACCGCCATAACGTTCTCCGTATTGTTCTTGTAGGCCGGAGCATCCCGCTGATAAATCCATACGCACTCTGGCCATTCAAAAGGCTGATGACATCGGATCACGGACTGCGCCGGGCCTGGGGGAACAGGCGGACGGCCTCGCGTTGCACGCAGGTTTAAGCGTAATAGGCCGCTGGCGGAAATCCAGCGCCTTCGCATAAGGGCGCCGGACGGTTCAAAGGTGGCGGAATACGGCGGCAGCGATGATTCCTGCGGCGATCGCCGGCAGTGGCTTCTTCACCAGCAGCATGACCACCGCGGTGCTCGCCAGGGCTAGCCGGGCACCGTTGTCGCCGCTCACCGCCAGGGGCGTCAGCACCGCTACCAGCACCGAGCCGGACATGGCGCCGATGAAATGCTGCACGCGGTAGCTGATCGGTACGAAGGACATCACGAAGACCCCGCCCCAGCGGGTGGCCAGGGTCACGACGGCCATGATCAGGACCAGGATCAGCGGGCCATGGCCCGCGGTTTCGATAGTCATTTGTGCTTCTCCATCCAGATCGCACCGACGATTCCGCCGGCCAGGGCGCCGACCACCACGTGGCTGTTTTCCGGCAGGTAGCGGTAGGCGAGCAGTGCCGAGCCGGCGGCCACGCCCCAGATCAGCAGCATGCGCAGGTCTTTCTTGCCGCCCACCACCATGGACAGCAGGAAGCAGCCCATGACCATGTCCAGGCCCCAGCTCACCGGGTCGGCTACCAGGTTGCCGAAGTACAGGCCGAGCCAGGTGCCGAGGATCCAGGTCGACCACAGCGCCAGGCCGCCACCAAAGAGGATGCCGAGCCCCGGCTTGCCGGCGGACAGCGCCTGCATCGACATCGCCCAGTTGGCGTCGGAAACCACCAGCATGATCCCGAAGCGCCGCGCGACCGGCAGCTCACGCAGCCAGGGATACAGGGTCGCGCCCATCAGCAGGTGGCGGGCGTTGATGGCGAACACGGTGACGATCAACGGCACCAGCGGCACCTGTGCGCCCCACAGGTCAAGGGCGGCGAACTGCGAGGCGCCGGCGAAGACCAGGGTGCTCATCCACAGGATGGTGCTTTGGTCGAGGCCGACCTGGGCAGCGGCGAGGCCGAAGGCCAGGCCGAACACCACCACGAACAGGGAGATCGGCAACAACAGCCGGAAGCCGTCGCGGATCTCGTTGTACCCCAGCTGCGTGGAGCCTTTGGCTACCGATAACACAAACACTCTCCTGTTTTTCAATCGTGCATGTACGGACGCCGGCCACTATCCGGCAGACACGTCATCGCGAAAAGCGCATATTACGCGGGCAACCCATTCGCTTATCGAATGCAACGGAGTACATGCCCATGCAGGACCTGCAAATCGACTGGCTGAAATGCTTTGTGGCGGTGGTCGATACCGGCTCGCTGTCCAATGCCGCGCCGGAAGTCCATCGTTCGCAATCGGCGGTGAGCATGCAGTTGAAGAAGCTCGAAGCTGCCGTGGGCCGGCAGTTGCTGGTGCGCGATGCACGGCAGCAGCAGCTCACCCCGGACGGCCAGGTGCTGCTGGGTTACGCCCGGCGCATCCTCGACCTGCACAGCGATGCACAGCAGGCATTCCACGGCGCCGAACTGACCGGGCGGGTGCGTCTCGGCGTACCGGACGACTACGCCGCGCGTTACCTGACCCCGGTGCTCAAGCGTTTCGCCCTGCGCTATGGCGCGGTGCAGATCGAGCTGGACTGCGAACAATCGACCTTGCTGATCCCGCGGATCGAACAGGGCGACCTGGACCTGGCGCTGATCTCCCGCGACCACCCTCGGCGCGGGACCCTGCTGTTCCACGAGCCGATGGTTTGGGTCGGCTCGCCGCAGTTCGACATCTGGCGTCGCGACCCGCTACCCATCGCCACCTACGAAAGCACCAGCCTGGCACGGCGTTGTGCGATCAACTCGCTGGCCTTGCAGGGCCGGGATTACCGGGTGGTGTACAACAGCTCGAGCCTGGCCGGGCAGATCGCCGCGGTGGAAAGTGGCCTGGCGGTAGCGGTGCTGACCCGCTGCAGTGTGCCGGAACACCTGGAGATCCTGGGCGCCGAACATGGTCTGGGGCCGCTGGAGCCGATGGAAGTGGCGGTGTATCGCAGCCGCGCATCGCAGGGCTCGCAGCCGGTGGACCGGTTGCAGGGGTTGCTGGTCAAGACCCTGAGGATGGCGGCGACCTGAAGGGCCTCATCGCTGGCAAGCCAGCTCCCACAGGGGCCGCGGTGCCGCTGAACCCCGTGGGAGCTGGCTTGCCAGCGATGAGGCCTGAACGATCACCAACGAATCCACCTGGCATCCGCCACACGCCCATAGCCCATGACCACCTTCATCAGGGTCGCGAAAGCTCTCGCCCTCCTCCAGCCCGCTACCGGGCGAGGCCCGATGATCGCCGTCACTCCCAATATCCACTCTTGAAATCCTGAAACTGGCTCCTGGCTTTCGCGCGCTGACCATCATCGGCTAATCGCGCCTTCAGCCATCATTCTGCTTGCGACGGCTGCCAATCCGCGAACTATCGCTAACATAAGGAAATCTAATACATCCGATAAAAACCCATAAGTAATAAGTAATAAGAGCCTTGCAATGAGCAGAACCCCACCCTCCACCGTGGTCGAAACCACGCTTTCGCAGAAACTTGCGCAGCGCCTGCGCATGCGTCACCTGTTGATCCTCCAGGCGATCGAAGAACACCGTTCACTGACTCAGGTCGCCCAGCACATGGCGACCAGCCAGCCCGCCGTGACCCAGATGCTCGCCGACCTGGAGCTGCTGTTTGGCGGCCCGCTGTTCGAACGCTCCCCGCGCGGCATGCTGCCCACCGAGCTGGGCCGGCTGGTGCTGGCCCGGGCCCAGGCGATGATTGCCGACCTCGGCCATTGGGCCCGGGATATCGAGGCGCTCAACCAGGGCCGTGCGACCCACTTGCAGGTCGGGGTGATTCCCTTCCTGCCGGGTCGCCTGTTGGCCATGGCGATCAACCGCACCCGTCCCCATGGCCGGCGAATCACCGTCACCCTGCAGGAAGACACCAGCGACCACCTGCTTGAACGCCTGCGTAATCACGAGCTCGATTGCGTGATCGGACGCGCGTCGGCGGTACTGGACATGACCGAGCTGCGCCACGATGTGCTCTACCAGCAGGAGCCGCGCCTGATCGCCCATCGCCAGCTGGCCACGCGTCTGGCCGACAAGCCACTGCGCTGGCATGCCCTGGCTGAACTGGACTGGGTACTTGGCGCCCGGCAGACGCCGATGCGCGAACAGATCACCGACTTCTTCATGCGCGCCGGGGTTACGCCACCCGTGCCGATCGTCGAGAGCCTGTCGGCGAAAGTGATCGGCGAACTGGTGGCGGCCAACGAATCGGCGGTGTCCATCGTGCCCGCAGACGTCGCCGAGGAGCTGGCACGCATCGCCGGGGTGGCGATCCTGCGCCATCGCTTCGGCTGGACCCTTCCCCCGGTAAGCCTGTTCCAGCGCGTCAGCGGAGCACAGTACGAGGAACAGCAGCTTTTCGCCACGGCGCTGAAGATCGCCGCCCAGGAAATCGCCCTGACCACCCAGTGAATCCGGGAAGCGCGTCTATTTCGGGGCGTGCGGATAAGTTTTTTGGTATGAGCTGATCACAAGTTCGAATTTCCCCCTTTGTGCGCAGCCACACCATAATGGAGCCAGGAAACGCACCTTATTGGTGCAATTACTCAGGAGAGCAAGGAATGGATTCGATTTATCTGGTTGTCGCCCTCGGTGCCGTGGTCGCCGGATTCGTGCAGGGGCTTTCCGGGTTTGCCTTCGGCCTGGTGGCCATGTCGTTCTGGGCCTGGGTGCTGGATCCCAAGCTGGCGGCAACCCTTGCGGTATTCGGTGCCCTGCTCGGGCAACTGGTCGCGGCCATTTCGGTACGCCGTGGCTTTGATATCAAGCAACTGGCACCTTTCGTCCTCGGCGGCCTACTCGGCATTCCCCTTGGCGTAGCGCTGCTGCCGCAACTGAACATGGACTGGTTCAAGGCAATTCTCGGCACCCTGCTGGTACTGTGGTGCCCGATCATGCTGATGTCCAAGCACCTGCCAGTGATTGCCTTCGGCGGCCGGGTGGCCAACGGCGGGGTCGGCTTTGCCGGCGGGATCATGGGCGGCCTGGGCGGCTTCACCGGCACCCTGCCGACCCTCTGGTGCACCCTGCGCGGTTATGATCGAGATACACAACGCTCGATAATCCAGAACTTCAACCTGTCGATGCTGCTGGTGACCATGGCCACCTACCTGGGCTCGGGCATCGTTACCCGCGACATGTGGCCGATGTTCGCCATCGTCGCCCCGGCCATGCTGATCCCGACCTTCCTCGGGACCCGTCTCTACTTCGGCATCAGCGACGTGCGCTTCCGCCAGGTGGTGCTGAGCCTGCTGACCGCCTCCGGCATCGCCCTGCTGAGTTCTTCACTGCCCAACCTGCTGGCCTGATCCCGGCGCCAGGCGTCGTCGCGCGCCTGGCCTGCCCACGCTTTCGCATCTCCCTCTGCCGCAAGGGGCGGCAAGGCCATGCCCACAGGAACCCACATGGAGCAGAACACCTCATGGACGGCGAGCACCTGCACTGGAATGCCTCCGCGCAGCGGAGCATGATCTCCCCCTCGATGAACCCGGCGCCACCCGCCCCCCTGACCGCACGGGAACGTGAAGTCCTGGGCGAAGTGGCTGCCGGCAAGACCGCCAAGGAAATCGCCAGATCCCTCGGCATCTCGATCAACACGGTCAAGTTTCATGTCCGCAACACCCTGCTCAAACTGGGTGCACGGAACATGACCGCGGCAGTAGCCCTGGCCCTCACGCTTGGCTGCCTGCCCTGAGCCCTCCTTCGACTAGCCGCGCCTGCCGCGCTTGCGCCTCCAGCAGATGGCCGACGATCTCCCGCGCATGGACCACCAGGCGCTCGATGGCCGACACGTAGAACAGGCTGCCCTGGGTCAGCGGCCCGATCGCGTAAAACCCATGCTGGCCCTCGACCTCATGGGTCTCGGGCGCCACCGCAATGCCGCCATGGCGATGCTGGCGGACGATCCCGGCATCGAGTAGTTGCTCGATCAGGGGCGACGCCAGGCGCGCCAGGTTGCCGGAAAAGCCGGTGGCATCGATAGCGCAGTCTGGACTCAGGGTCTGTTCACCCAGGTCGACCAGAATCCGCCCGTCCGCCGCGATCCGCGTGGACCGGTAGCCGCGATGGATACTCAGGCGCCCCTTGGCCAGCAACGTTTCGATACGGCGCGCGTTATGCAACGGCATCGGGTGCCGGTAACTCATCCACAAGCCTTGGTACTTGCGGAAGAACCGGCGCTTCTCGCTGCTGTCCAGGCGCGTCCAGAACCCGTCGATCATGCCCTTGGTGGCATCCAGCGCGATCTGCCAGTCACGCCGCTGGCCGGCACTGGCGATCTCCGCCCGCAACCGTTGCAACGGCGCCATCGGTGCCAGCAGCCCCGGGTATTCGCCCGCCCAGTTCCGCGCCTGGCGGAACCAGGCGAGGAAACCAGCCAGGCTGCTGACCCGCGGCTCGCCCGGTGGCGCCTCGGCCTGCTGCTCGTCGACCACCCCGCGCACCAAGGGCAGCCGGCCAGAATTGGAATACAGGGAGATATGCCCTGCCCCCAGCCGGTCGGCGAGCAAGGCCATGTCGATGGCGGTCAGCTTGGAACCAAGGATGCCGACATGGGCTCCCGGCCGGATGCTCGCCTTCAGACGTTCGAGATCGTGATAGGGGTTGCTGAAACAGCCCGGCACCTCGGCGAAGTGGTCACGCTTGGGCACATGGCCAACCGCCAGGATCACTTTGCCGAACGCTGCCTGGCTCGCGTCGCTGCGTACCCGGTAAACCTCGCCGATCCTATCGATGCCGTGCACCGTCTCGGCCTGCGTCCTGACCCGTACACCGTGCCGCGCCAGAACCCTGCTGGCGGCCGCCAACTCCTCCGTCAGGTACTGGCCCATCAGGCGCCGGCCGACGTAGCCGGCGCGCTGCTCCACCAACTGCCCGGGCTGGCGCTGCAGCCAGCGAGCGAAACCGTCGGGCACATCGGGTTCGGTGCCCAAGGTGAAGCTGGCCATGTTGAGGATGAAGTCGTCGATGGTGCTGTCCTGGCCATAGGGAATACCCGGGCCAAAACGGCCGCTCTGCTCGTAGATGACCACTTCGCTACCTGCGAGTTGGTCAGCCTGGGCGGCCAGCGCCTTGCAAATCAGTACGGCGCTGCAACCGCCGCCGATGAGTGCGATGTTCATATCAAACTCCCTGTTGGGTCTGCGCGCCTCAGGCGCCGCTACGGCAGGCGCCATGGAATTCGCGCATGATCATGTCGGCGCGGATATTGCCGGGCGCCCCGAGAAAGCTCTGGATCAGTTCGATCAGCGATGTCGGCGCACCCTCCAGATAGCGTCGGATCGAGTGGCCGTCGTGCAGGCGTACCGGGTCCTCCCGCAGCACGACCCCCTTCAGGCGCAACACCCGGCGTGCCGGCCCCTTGCGGTAATGCACCCAGCGACCATGGCAATAGCGATGAGCGCCGCCAAGGCCGGCATGCAGGCGGTAGACCGTGGCATCCCGTTCGGCATCGGTTTTCGGCAGGTAATCCGCCGTGGTGGTACCGGCCAGGCTGCGGATATCGTTGTACGCGGTGATGTCCACCACCGGCGTTCCCGGCAGTTCCAGGTTGATATCGCTGGCCGAGCCGAAGGAGATTCCCACTGCCCGGTTGAAGATCTCCTCCTGCTCGATAGCCGAATAGCCCAGGGCCTGCATGTCGCGGCGCAAGGCGTTGTCCAGTTGCTGAAGGGTGGAAATACCGGAGCTATGAGCCAGCAGGTGCAGACGCGGCAGGTCGTCGATGCCCTGGAATGACAGGCGCTTGGCTATCCGGCCATCGTCCAACAAGGGCAAGCCGGTGCTGTCGCGCCGCACCGCACCGCTGGCATCACGGGCCAGGTGCTGGCCATGCTCGACGATGCGCGGCAGCAGGAGCTGGTCGTAGATCAGCCCGGCGCTGTGGCCAATGATCTGCTCATGCCAAGGAGTATTGAGGGCAAAGCGATTGTGCAGCATGGTCGCCTCGACCACCGCATTGCCCTGGCCGTCGATGCCGGAGTGGATCAGCCCGGCCACACCGACCGGGCGCCCGGCGACCTCGGCGAGAAAGCGCCCGAAGGTCGCGGTCAGCCCCTTGCCCAAGGCAATGCCCTCGGGATAGTTGGTGGTCGGCGTGCTCGGCAGCACGACCCAGGCATGCTGCTCCAGCTCGGCGGGCAAGCGCCCCTGCTCGACCTCCTCGACCTCGACCGTACGCACCCGGTACAGCCGGGTACCGGCCTGCTTGGCTTCGACATCGCTGCCGGCACGCCGGCGCAAGGCACTGAAATGCTCATGAATGGTCTCGAACAGAATTGCCATGGTGCTGCTGTAGTCGGCGTCGAAACGCAGTTCGGTATTCACCGCCAGGGTGCGCGAGCGGTTGTAGCGGCAAGGGATCGAGGCCAGGTATTCGAGCAGGCGCAGATCCGCGCCCTTGAACTGGCTGCGCTCGACCCGATAGCTGTCGGGCGGCAGACCATCGCTGGCGGCCAGCGTCGCCAGGGCCTCGTCCCAGGCCAGGGTCGGACGACCCGCCTCGACCAGCAGTTCGCGGACGAAATTGATGGCCTGCAATGCATAGAGCCGCTTGCCGAAATTGGCCAGCGGCCGGGGATAACGGTCGCGCTCCTCAATGAAATAGCGCACATGCAGGCCAGCGTCGGCGATGGCCCGCACGGCTAGTTCGCCAAGCCAGTCGGATGGCGGTACTGCCTGGCCAGCGAGGTGTACATCGAGGGCGTCGAGCAACCGCCGCTCGCGCGCCAGATAGTCCTGGCGAAAAGGCGTCAACGCTTCCAGCACTTGTTCTGCCAGGGCCCGCGGAGCGTTGGGCGGCGCACTGCTGGCGAACGGCTTGAGGGCCGCAGCCACGGCGCGGAACAGCGCCACCTCGGGCAAGGGCATGTGCAGGCGCTCGCGAGTCTGTTCCGCCGTCAGCACCTGTACGCCCAAGGCTTCTAGCCGCCGCCGTGCATAACGCACCTGCTCGGCAGTGGTTGCCTTGCGCACCCCGCCGGGTACCTGTTCATCGGGCACAGTGAGCGCGTCTTCCAGACCGACCCGTACACCATCCAGCCCAAGATGCACGGCCACCTCGGGCAGGATGCGCAACAGCGGCCCCGGCAGCAGGGCAGAAATCTGCGCACCCGGCAGCTGTTGGCGAATTCGCCGGACCAGCGGTCCCAGGTACTCCACAGTACTGGCAATAGCCTGCGCCAGCGCCGCCGGGCTGCCGTCGATCACCTGGGTAATGACGGACTTTCGCACCGCAGCGGGAATCAGCGAGTCGTCGTGCAGGCTGCCATCGACGGCACGCCGGTACTGATCGACCCCAGCCACCAGCATGAACAGCACCGGCTCGCCGGTTTCGCGCAGGCGCGGCGCGTAATCGCCGAGGGCGCTGTCGAGGATGCCGCGATTGAACACCTCGATCTCCGGCCTGACTCCCGCCGTGGCGAAATGGCGCAATTGCGCGTCGAGGAACCCTGGCGTGTTGTCGTAGCTGCCACCGGCCTGGAAGATCACCGGGCCAGGGCTCAGCGAGGCCATCTCCGCGCCCCGTTGCGCGGCGCCATAGTCGCGCAGGTGTTCGCGGCGCAGCGGGCTGTCGTAGTCGCTGCCGCCGCGCACGCTGGTGGACAGGTTGAGCACTGCGACCGGCACCTGCTGATGCAGGGCACGGACGATTTCATCGTATTGCTGCGCATCGATCAGGTTGCGTTGCCGGCCGGTGGCAAGGGTACCGGCCATCGGCCCTATCGGCAGTTGCCGGAAATCGGACAGGTCGCGAGTATGCAGGTGAACGATGGCCGCACCCTCGATCACCGCCTCACGAGCGGCATCGATGATTGCCTGTGGGGTCACCGGCACATACGGCGACGCCGCGCGCAACGGATTCCACCAGCCACTGCCGACACGGTGCCAGCCGCGCCCGGCCAGCGCCGTCAGCAATTCGCAGTGGTCAGCCTCGATGGCCCGGACCAGGGACGGTGGCAGAAAGGGCAATTGCGCCGGGTCGGTCTGGGTCAGCGCCTCGGAGTCGTCGGCCGTCCAGCCCGAACCGGTCAGGACCTGGACGATATCCTGTTGCAGTTGGCGCGATCCCAACTGCCGGATCCAGGCGAAGGGCACAGTGGCGCTCTCGCTGGCTGCCGGGCTCAGGAGCAAACCGCCGGCGCCGGTCGCCTCCCAGCCGGCCTCGGTGAGTGCCTGCGTGGACAAGCCGCGGGCATCGTCGAGGCTGGAGTCGGCAAGAAACTTCGGTTCGACAGAGGATACGAAGCGGGGTACGGCACCAACCGGGGCCGCGGTAATGAACATGCTGATGGCCATGAATCCTCCTTTTCTCGTGGCAATAAGGCCTGCAAGGCGCCCCGGAGAAACACCGTCCGGAATGCTCCGGGGTCGGTAAGGATTTGATTCAATCGGCGCGCGGGAGGTAACTACCCAAAGGAGTGGGGAAGGCTGAAAAAGCAGGAGGGAGAGGCTCGCAGCCAACCTGGAAAATGCTCGGGCAAAAAAAGCACCGCATCAGCGGTGCCCGGCAAAACGCCTTCCAAGCAGAACCTCCGCGTTCAGCTTTCAAACACCGGCCGCGATGCCTTCTCGATCGCCGCCATGGCCTCGGCTTCGCCCATCACTCCGCTCTCGGCCATGATCGCCAGCAACGAGCGTCCCTCATTGACCGACTGCCGCGCCAGCTTGCTGACCTTGGCATAGCCCAGGCGCGGCACCAGCGCGGTGGCGACGGCCATGGAGTCGGTGAGATGGGCCAGGTTGCGCGCCTCATCGGCCTGGATACCGGCGATGCATTTTTCGCGAAAGCGCTGGATCCCCTGGGTAAGCAAGGTGATGCTGTCGAACACCCGCGAGGCCACCACCGGCTCGAAATGGTTGATCTCCAGTTCGCCGGCCTGCACCGCCTGGGCCACGGCGACATCGTTGCCGATCACCGCGAAGCTGAGCTGGATCATCGCCATCGGCAGTACCGGGTTGACCTTGCCCGGCATGATCGACGAGCCGGCCTGGGCTTCCGGCAGCTTCAGTTCCCCGACTCCGCCGACGGGGCCGGAAGACAGCTTGGTCAGGTCGCCGGCGATCTTCGCCAGGGCCGCCGCGCAGGTGCGCAGCTCGGCGGAAACGCGGGAGAACACGTCCATGTTCTGCATGGCATCGAAGGCGTTTTCCGGGGCCCGGTAAGCCACGCCGGTGACCTCGCCCAGATGGCGATACACCGCACCTCGATAGGCGGCCGGAGCGCCGAAGCCGGTACCGATGGCGGTACCGCCCAATGGCAGGGTATGCAGCTTGGCACGCACCGCGACCAGCTCTTCGGCCAGGCGATGGGTGAGCGAGGCGTAGCCGGAGAACAACTGCCCCAGGCGCATCGGCTGGGCATCCTGCAGGCAGGTGCGGCCAAGGTGGAGTACGTCGGCGAACTGCACGGCCTTGGCGTCGAACTGCGCGGCAAGCTGGCGGACCTCGTCGATCAGGCCTCCGAGCATGGTGTGAGTAGCGATCTTCAACGCCGCCGGGTAGACATCGTTGGTCGATTGCGAGGCATTGACCTGGTCGTTGGGATGGACGATGTCATAGCGGCCCGTGGCGTGGCCCATGAATAACTGGGCACGGTTGGCCACCACCTCGTTGAAGTTCATGTTGGTCGAGGTACCGCCGGAGCCCTCCAGCAGGTCGACGATCAGCGAGTCATCGCAGTTGCCGGCGATGATGTCCTGGCAGGCGAGGACGATGGCCTCGCTCTGCTCCGGGGAAATCACCCCGCAGTCCAGGTTGGCCAGGGCGGCGGCCCATTTGCATTGGGCAAAGGCATCGCGGAACGCCGGGTAATGAGCAATGCTCAGCGGCGAAACGCTGAGATTGTCGAAGCCGCGCACGGTGTTGACGCCGTACAGCTTGCCAGCGGGGATCCGCACTTCGCCGACGTAGTCTTGCTCGATCCGCTCGCCGACGCTTTCAAAAATACTCACGGGAATCTTCCTCATCGATGGTTACCAGTGTTTCGACACCTTTGCCCAAGGCGCTCAGCCGCGGCAGGAAGGTGTCCAGGATTACGTTGCGCGCCGTCTCGCAGGCATCGGCGAAGAAGGCGCTGTATTCGTTGCGACGGGCCACCAGGTACAGCGAGCGCTCCAGGCTCAATTGCGGCACCAGGTGGGCGGTGACGTTTTCCACCCAGGTGCAGGCCTGGAGGAAACACATGGGGCTGGTCACGGCCCAGCCGATGCCATCGGCGACCATGGCGGTCAGGGCGTCGGCGTTGTCCAGTTCCAGGCGGTTGGGCATGCGCACGCCGAGCCCACGCATATGCCGTTCGATCTGCAGGCCGACCTGGGACAGGCGGTTGAAGCGCACCACCGGCAGCACGTTGGCCAGGGCGCGCAGGTCGTCGAGACCCTGCAGCGGTTTGTCCAGTGCCTTCGGGGTGATGACGAAGTAGCGCTCGGTGAACAACCGGTAGCGCACCACGTCGTTGGCGTCCATCAGCGGATCGCTGGTGATGATCAGGTCGAGGTCACGGCGCAGCAGCGACTCGCCCTGTTGCGGGCTGAGGCCGGTGCGTACCGACAGTTGCGTGACCCTTCCCAGCATCTGCCGGGTAAAGGCCGAACCGCAGGTGGCGGCGAAGGAGTCCACCAGGCCGATGCGCAGGTCGGGCTTGACCCCGCGCCCGGCGTCGAGCACCTGTGCCTTGAGGTTGCACAGCTCCTCGCTAAGGATCGCGCCGCGGTTGCGCAAGGCCAGGCCGAACGGCGTCAGGGTCAGCGGCCGGGTGGTGCGATCGACCAGGATCACGCCGAGATCGTCCTCCAGTTGCCGGACCATCTGCGACACCCCCGACTGGGAAATCCCCATGCGGCTTGCCGCCCCCGACATGCTGCCCTCCTCGGTCACGGCGACGAACACCTGCACCGCGTACATATCGATAAGCTTGCCGGCTGGCATGGGCATCTCCTCTCGGGTTACTTGGTGTCGGCGAAGCCCAGCGGGGCGGGCTCGCCCTCGCCTTCCGGGCTCACTGCAGCCAAGGCTTCCTGGCTGGTTTCCGGGGCGAACAGATGGCAGAACACTCCCCCGAACAACAGCACCGCGACACATACGCCCAGAGCGGCATGAATGCCCAGGTGCTGCACGGCAATCGGTAGCAGGAACGTGGCGAAGGCCGAGCCGAAGCGGCTGGCGGCCACCGCCAGGCCGATGCCCGAGGCGCGCAGGTGGGTCGGGAACAGCTCCGGTGGGTAGACGAATTCCAGGTTCACGGCCGCCGCCAGTACGCAGGCGAAGAAACCGAAGGCCAGGATGGTGCCCAGGGGGCCGAATCCGCCATAGGCCAGCACGGCGAGACCGATGGCGCTGAGGTAGAAGGTGCCGACGAGGAAGGCGCGACGGGAAATCCGATCGATGATCAGCAGGCCGAGCAGAGCGCCGATCATCAACAGCACGTTGTAAACCAGGCCGCCGACGAATTTGTCCTGCACATCCAGCGCTTCAAGCACCCGGGGCGAGAAGGTACCGAGGGCGAAGAACGGGATCACCTGACAGGTGTAGAACACACAGCCGACCAGGGTATTGCGGCGCCAGCGCTTGCTCATCAGTTCGCCGAGGCTACCGCGTTTCTTCGCCATGGCAGGCGCTGCGGCGGGCAAGGTCACGTGAGGACCGAACCTGGCATGGATGATCGCCAGCGCTTCGGCGCTACGCCCCTTGGCCATCAGCCAGATCGGCGATTCGGGCACGCCCATGCGCAGCGGCAGGACCAGCAAGGCCGGTACGCCGCTCAACGCCAGCATCAGGCGCCAGGCATCCGGGCCGATATCGCGTATGGCGAAGCCCACCAGGTAAGCCGCGACGTAACCCGCCGCCCAGGCTGCCGCCAGCACACTTAGCAAACGTCCGCGATAACGTCGTGGGGCAAACTCGGTGACCAGCGACTTGGACACGACATAGTCGAAGCCAAGCACCAGGCCCAGCAACAAGCGCAAGGCGAGCAACTGCTCAGGAGAAGTGACGAAGAACTGCGACGCGGAGATTATCGCGAACAGCAGCATGTCCCAGGCGAAGATGGTGCGCCGACCGAACCTGTCGGCCAGCGGACCGGCGAACAGACTGCCTATGAACAAGCCGGCCAGCGACGCCGCGCCGAGCAGCCCCATCCATAGCGCGGTCAATTGCAAAGGCCCCGCCGCCATGCTCACGGCGATGCCGATGATGCCCAACACGAATCCATCGCTGAACTGCCCTCCTGTTCCGCTGAACACCGTTCGAATATGAAAACGGCTCAACGGAAGGTCTTCGAACGCTACCTGGCTCATTCGTATCTCCACCTGTTGTTCTAGTTGTGGGGACCGGTGTTTGTGACCGGATTACGATCGAGTGTACGGCTGCATATTCAGGGAAACAGCATGTGCAATCGGAGTATCAGGACTGTTGATACTAGCTGCCAGAAACGTTGATAACAGCAGGGTTGCGGGGCATTGGTCGGGGACGTTGCATCCGTGGGGAAGCAGATCATCGTGACAACGAGCTGTCCGTACGCGACGCCGTGGACTGATGGCGCATATAGGTGCGCAGAGCGATCTGCGGGCTACCGCGCCAGGGTTCTTCGCTGGTGAGAATCGCGGCAATGCGGTCGACACGGAAATCGCGGTAGGCCGCGCGGGTGTTGCACCAACTGCCAACCGTCCACTTGCCATCCCAGTAGAACAGGCCGATGGGCTGGATCAGGCGTCGCGAGACCGCACCGTCAAGGCTGGTGTAGGTGATCTGCAATACCCGCTTGTGCTCGATGGCCTGGCGCAGGGTGCTGAGGTGACCGCGGGTCACCGCGGTGCTGCTGTTCAGCGCGCGGGTCGGGCTCTGTTGCGGATCGCTGGTTTGTTGCGGCGCGCTGGCCGCGACCTTGCTTAGCAAGGTGCGGGCGGCACTGGAGAGCTCGTTGTCGGCGCTGCCGGCGAGCATTTCCATGCCCAGGGTCAGGGCGTCCACCTCGATGCGGCTCAGGCGCAGTGGCGGCATCTCGAAAGCGGCGTCGAGGGCGTAGCCGACACCCGTGGTGCCATAGACCGGTACGCCGCTCAGGGACAGGTCGTCGATATAGCGGTAGATGGAGCGCACAGACACGCCGACCCGTTCGGCCAGGCGCTCGGCGGTGATCGGCTGGTGAACGCGGATCAGGTTCACCAGTTGGAACAGGCGGTCGGCCTTGTGCATGTGAGGTACCTCGTGTCCGTGTTGAATCAAGAGCTTTTCTGTTGTCCTTACGGGCCTCATCGCTGCGGTGCGGCCCTCAGCAACGACACCCGCTAACGGGTCACCACCGAAATCCTTTTCCCACCCTGCTCCGCCACTTCCTGGGCCTGTCCGTCGCGCTGCTTGCCCTGCCTGGCCAGCCCCACCAGCCGGGGAATCAACGGTCCTTCCGGCAGATGCCGCCAGAAGCGTCCCGGCATATGCATGCGCAAGGCATCGGGATTGACCCGCGCCGGGTTGAACGTGTGGCGGTAATAGGTCAGCCACAGGTCCGCATCAGGGTCATCGGCCTGCTCCGCCCACTGCCGCCATTCAGGCGGACACTGGCGGCGGTAGTCGAAATCCTTGCCGTCGTAGCGGATGCCATCGCGTGAGGTGGCGATCAACCAGCGCTGGCGGCCCAGGCGCTCGGCAAAATGCCCGCTGGCGGTTTGGAGAATGTCATGGGCAGGTTCATGGAAGGCCACCAGGTCCAGTTGCAGCTGTTCTGCAACCGCCGCCGGCAACGGCACGAAACGGACGAAGGCATGCAGGTGGTGCGCCTCGCGGGTAACCTGCTTGATCCGCCGTTGCAGTTCACTGCCCAGGCGATCGCCGGCGAGCATGGCGGTGCGGTCGCCGTGGGCCACCCGCCAGAGCACTTCGTAGAGCAGGTTCCAGCGCTGCTCGCCGTGATAGCGGGCGGCCAGTTGCAACTGCGCCAACAGTTCCGCCGGCACCTTCGCCCGGAACGGCCCGGGGCCGTCGGGCAAGCCATCGGCCACGGCGAGCAAATCCTGGATCGGGCCCTGCCCCCAGTTCACCTGCGCCGGATCGATGCCATGGCCAAGCAGCACCCGCGCCTGATCGCGCCAGATGGCGAAGTCATCATCGCAGTCGAGGGCGATCATCCCCACAACCCCATCTGCACCGGCGCCACCGGGTCACGCAGGCGGGCACGCAGCAGGCCGCTGCGGGTTTCCGCCAGGGCCGGGCGGTAGTCGCTGGTAACGATGAACGGCCTGGCCTTGTCCAGCACGCAGCGCAACTGGATCAGGTCGTCGTAGCGCACCCGTCGCTCGCGACGCAGCGCAACCAGGCGCTGTACGCTGCGCAGGCCGATACCCGGGATACGCGCCAGCAGGGCCGGCTCGGCACGGTTGATATCCACCGGGAACACCTCGCGGTTGGACAGCGCCCAGGCCAGCTTGGGGTCGATGTCCAGGGCAAGGTTGCTCGCCTCGCTGAGCAGCTCGCCGGCCTTGTAGCCGTAGCCTCGCATCAGGAAGTCGGCCTGGTACAGGCGGTGCTCGCGCAACAGTGGTGGTGCGGCCAGGGGCACGCTATCGGGGCTGTCGGGGATCGGGCTGAAGGCGGAGTAGTACACGCGCTTGAGGCCGTAGCCCTGATAAAGCGATTCGGCATTGCGCAGGATGGTGCGGTCGTCCGAGGTGTCGGCACCGACGATCATCTGCGTGCTCTGCCCGGCCGGCGTGAAACGCGGCGCCCTCGCCTCGCCGGCCACCGCCTGCTGCCCGCGATGGATGGTGCCCATGGCCTGGCGGATGGTGGCTACCTGCTTTTCCGGAGCCAGGCGCTTGAGGCTGGCATCGCTGGGCAGCTCGATATTGACGCTGAGGCGGTCGGCCAGGCGTCCGGCTTCCTCGATCAGCAGCGGGTCGGCGTCGGGAATGGTCTTCAGGTGGATATAGCCGCGGAAGTCGTGCTCCTCGCGCAGCAGGCGGGCCACCCGGACCAATTGCTCCATGGTGTAGTCCGCCGAGCGGATGATGCCCGAGCTGAGAAACAGCCCGCTGATGCAGTTGCGCCGGTAGAAATCCAGGGTCAAGCGCACCACTTCCTCGGGCGTGAAGCGCGCCCGCGGCACGTTGCTGGAACGGCGGTTTACACAATATTGGCAGTCGTACAGGCAGAAGTTGGTGAGCAGCACCTTGAGCAGCGACACGCAGCGCCCATCCGGCGTATAGCTGTGGCAGATGCCCATGCCATTGGTCGCGCCAAGCCCGTCGCTGCCCTTCGAGCTGCGCTTGGGGGCGCCACTGCTGGCGCATGACGCGTCGTACTTGGCGGCATCGGCGAGGATGCCGAGCTTGGCGATGAGTTGCATGGGGAGCCTTTCCCGAATACTGAATATCCATACAGTATTTCGAGATCGACCGGAGTGCAAGGGCCTGTTGTCGGTCGTGCGCGATCAGTCGGTAGCGGGCTGGACCGTGCTGGCCCAGCAGGTTGCATATTCATTGTGTGCATCGATGACGGCATGCGCGGCGGCGAGCGCGGTCATGTCGGTACCCGGCATGATGTTTTCCGACGTCTTGTCCGTTGATTCGCTTGCTTGTTTGCGCACCAGGGCCTCGACCGCCTTGCGAGTGTCGAACGAACTCTTGGTGATGGCGTCGCTGACGTTCGACTGCAGCTTGACCACATCGCCAAGCACGCGCTGTTTATGCTTGCTGGCCAGCTTGAGCGCTTCCTCGATATCAGCCTGCTCGGCTTGCATCTGGTGCATGGCCATCATCATCAATTTTGGAGACGGTTCCTGCGGCCGATTCTTTTTGGGCAGACCCTTGATGAGAGCAAGGTTCGTGCTGAAACTGGCGACCAGCGTCTCCTGCTCCCCGGCAAGCTTGGCCTTTTGCGACAACAGCCCTTGGACGGCCTCCCCCTTCGGCGCGTAAGCAAGGATTACCTGAGAAGTCCTCTGCGCACATGACAAATAGTCCACCGCATCCTTGTAGATCTTGCGTTGCTCCTTGTAGTTTCCCCACTCCTCCAGACCGAAAGCGGTGGCGATAATTGCTGCGGAGGATTTGTAGAGGTCGGATCCGGAGTGGGTGGCAGCGCCGACCGCCGCCGTGGCGGCCCCGAACAAAGCCAGGGCGCTCAAGGTACTTCTGTTGGTCGCGGCACCGTTGATGTAAGGGAGGTAATGGTCTTTCAGGCTCTGGATGGCAAACAACGGCTGCGGCTGCTTGAAGAGCTCCTTATTGTCGAACGCAGGCGTGAGATCAATATAGTCCGGCTCTTTCAGGTTCCTGAATGAGCAAGCGGTCAACGAAAGCCCCATGAGGACGATAACAAGAGTACGAGTAACAGACATGCCGACATCCATGTGAGCAGTGATAGCCAAATAGAATCACGGCATTCTGAATTGCGCCAGTTTGTTGAGCGCTTCCTGGTCGGTTCCGATTGGAAAAGGTCGTTTTTGCTTTACCAGCTCAAATAGAACATGCCCTTGGCCAGCACCACGATCAGCAACAGATGAGTAAAGACACTGGCATGGATGAAGCGAACCGCCTGCGCCGTCATGCGCCCGCTGCGCATCAGCCACAGCGCGGTGAAGAAGTGCCCGAGCACGCTGACTGCGACAAGGATCTTCACTCCCAGCAAGGTGCCTAAGGGCGACGTCCAGGGCGTTGCCAACTGCGCCATGTAGCGCTCGCGGACCATGCCGGCCCCGGCACCGAACAACACCAGCAACACCCAGGGCATCAGCCGCCGGGCGCGTTGGCCGACAGCGTGTTCGAGCATCATCATCATGCGATCGGGCAACTGGCGACGGATCCCGCCGAGAAACAGCACTTCGAAGAACACGGTGCCGATAAAGACGATGGCAGCGAACAGGTGCAGGGTCAGCAGAACGGGATAGATCATGGCGGGGCCTCATTGTGCCGGCCAGACTAACCGTGCCGCGGCACTCCGGGCTTGACGCCCGTCAAGCCGGTGGAACTCTGCTCCGGCGCGGTATTTCGAATCTCATATCGACAGCCGCTTCGCCAGGAGGCACCCGATGCATAACCTCGAAACCCCGCGCCTGAAGCTGGGCGTGTTCAATCCGCTGGACAGCCTCGGCCAGGCGCTGATCGCCGCCGCGCTGCATCGCCAGCACGAAGTGAGCGCGCTGCTCGACGATCTCAACGGCATCACCGCGCGTCCCGGCTTGCGCTGCAAGCTGGGCAGCCTGGAGTCGGTGGAGACGGTCAAGCAGGCGATTGCCGGGCTGGATGGGGTATTCGCCTGCCTTGGCGGGGAACGCCAGGAAGACCTGCCGGCGCACTGTGGTTGCCTGATCGACGGGGCGCTCGCCCTCGGTGATGCCGGCGCGCCGGGGTTGTTCCTGGTTGGCCGCTGGGAATGGCTGGTGGACTCCGACGACAGCGGCGACGAAGCCCTGGGTGCGGGGCTGCGGCGCAGCCTGGACGCCAGCGGACTGGACTGGACGCTGGTGGAGATGCCGCCATTGGCAGCCGGGTTGCGGGTCGATGATTTCAGTGGCGAGGCCACGACCATCGGCAGCGAGGCCCGACGGGCGCTGGACTGTGCCGAGGCACTGCTCGACGAGCTGTGCCTTGGGCTGCACCGGCATCAGTGCCTGCGCTTGCGCGGCGCAAACGGAGGGCGTGATTGATGTCCGGCCCCGATGCGCTTCATCAGATCTTCGGCCTGGTGCTGCTGGCCATGGCCTTCAGCGCGTTCATTTTGTTCGTACGAAGTTATCGACCGACGGGCGTAAGCGGGCGTTGGTACGACCTGGTGCTGGGCTTTATCGCCCTGTGGCTGGCGTTGTGGCCGGAGCTGGGTCATTTCATCGGAGACCCGAGTCTGGCCAGAGGGCTGGGGCTGCTGCTGCAAGGCATCGGTACGGCGGCGGGGTGCATTCTCGGGGCCTTGGTGGCGAAGGCCTTGCGCTTGTTGCTGCTTGAAAGACGACGGCCTGTGCAGAACAGAAACCATGAGCCAGACCAGAAACACGGCAGGACTCCGCGGTAGAAATCAGGCTTTCGCCTACTCGCTTGATCGTTTGGGTTCTGCCATCCTGCGACGATGTCTAATAGCCATCACCGCAGACGATATCCCGAATGACCTACATAACGCGAATTTGTTACAACGAATCCAACTGGCAGCATCCAACCGGGAGCGCAACGGAGGCCAGGACGACTTATTACTCCCGGCATCGTTACGGTCACGAGGAATGGCTGTTCCGCTTCGAGTGGCAGATTGGCGGTTGGCAGTACGGATTTCTTCAGGGTGTGAACAAGGGGCGTAAAACCCGGCTCAAGTCTGGAGAACGTGCTGGAGAAGTGGTTCTTTTCACGATCACTCCCCGCGGACGTCGTTACGTAGCCAGAATCAGGCATATCGAGTTCCTGGACGAAGCGCAAAGCAATGCCGCGCTGGAAATCTATAAAAGGAATGGCTGGTTCAAGCAGATGTTGAAGGAGATCGACAAGGTCGAAGGTGTCAAGGAAAGCCTGGGAAATACCAACTGGGCCCGTTACATGCTGAATGTCCGCTTTCGCCCGGAAGATGTCGAATGGTTTCCCGAGGATACCCTCGCGACATCCAGTGATCCGGTCCTGCACTGGAATCGTTACCAATTGATCGCGCCGGATCAGGACTATGTGGTGCCTGAAACGGGTGTTAAACGTCCTGTCAGGATTGGCGTGAGCGTCCCCCCGCAGCAGCGTAACTATTTCAGGAACGGGTCGGAGGGGCGCGAATGCTCGCCCGAACACGACATGATTCGCAGCGCACTGTGTCAGGAGCTCGAACGGGAATATCCAGACGCGAAGATCGTTTGCGAAGAGAACTACGTGGACGTCACGGTCGTCACCGCCAGCGAGCGTATCCTGTTTGAAGTCAAGTCGGACTTGTCGACCCGTCGCGTATTGCGCCTGGCAATCGGTCAGTTGCTGGAGTACGCCTGGTACTGGGAGCCGCATGCTGATCGGAACACCCGACTGGTGGCAGTAGGCAGAACGTCGCTCGACGCAGCCGACAGTAGCTATCTCGACTTCCTCTCGAAGACGCTCGGGCTCCCCTTGAGCTATCGCCAGGTCAAGCTTCCATCGGAAGCCTGAACACTTTATGGCAACGCGCTTGCAGGGCTATCCGCAATTGCGAAGGTGGGATTAAGACAGACCCCGGCGAACTTCCCGACGGTCATCCCACCCGCCTCAGACCTCGCGTAACATTTCGCAACCCCTTATTCAGCAAAACGCCATCGCCGTGCGCTTCCCGGCCATCGATACCGGCAAAAGCGCATCCCGCCCTTTCGATATGTATCGAGTACGGGCACAATGCGGCTCTTTTTTTGGCTGGCCTACCCGGAGCCTCGAAGTGATCAAGACCCCGTACTACCTCATCGACAAACAAAAGCTGCTGGGCAACCTGGAGAAGATCGCCTATGTGCGCGAGAAATCCGGGGCCAAGGCCCTGCTTGCGCTGAAGTGCTTCGCCACCTGGTCGGTGTTCGACCTGATGCAGCAGTACATGGACGGCACCACTTCGTCCTCGCTCTACGAGCTCAAGCTCGGCCGCCAGAAGTTCGTCGGCGAGACCCACGCCTACAGCGTGGCCTGGGCGGACGACGAGATCGACGAGATGCTGGTCAACTGCGACAAGATCATCTTCAACTCCATCGGCCAGTTGCAGCGCTTTGCCGAGGCGTCCGAGGGCAAGGTCCGCGGTCTGCGGGTCAATCCGCAGGTGAGCAGCTCCGACTACCTGCTGGCCGACCCGGCGCGCCCGTTCAGCCGCCTCGGCGAATGGGATCCGGTCAAGGTCGAAGGCGTGATCGAGCAGATCTCCGGCTTCATGTTCCACAATAATTGCGAGAACGGCGATTTCGACCTGTTCGACAAGATGCTCGGCACCATCGAGGAGCGCTTCGGCCACCTGTTGCACCAGGTCGAGTGGGTCAGCCTGGGCGGCGGCATCCACTTCACCGGCGAGGGCTACGCCCTGGATGCGTTCTGCGCGCGCCTGAAGTCGTTCTCCGAAACCTACGGCGTGCAGGTCTACCTGGAGCCGGGCGAAGCGGCGATCACCAACAGCGCCTCGCTGGAAGTGACCGTGCTCGACACCCTTTACAACGGCAAGCACCTGGCCGTGGTCGACAGCTCGATCGAAGCGCACATGCTCGACCTGCTGATCTACCGCCTCAACGCCAAGATGGCCCCCAACGATGGCGAGCACACCTGGATGGTCTGCGGTAAATCGTGCCTGGCCGGCGACATCTTCGGCGAGTACCAATTCGATCGTCCGCTGACCATCGGCGATCGGCTGTCGTTCATCGACGCCGCTGGCTACACCATGGTCAAGAAAAACTGGTTCAACGGCCTGAAAATGCCGTCCATCGTAGTGAAACAACTCGACGGTAGCGTCGAGGTGGTTCGTGAGTTCGGTTTCGAAGACTACCTGTCCAGCCTTTCCTGAGCTGGCAGATAAGGAGAGATAGAGAATTGAAGAAGAACGTTCTTATCATTGGTGCAGGAGGTGTCGCCAAGGTGGTGGCCCACAAGTGCGCGCAGCACAACGACGAACTCGGTCGTATTGCAATTGCGTCGCGGAACATCTCCAAATGCCAGGCCATCATCGACAGCGTCAAGGCCAAGGGTAGCCTCAAGGTACCCGCCGACATCCAGGCCTTTTCGCTCAATGCCCTGGATGTCGAGGCGACCAAGGCGCTGATCCGCGAGACCGAATCGCAGATCGTGATCAACGTCGGCTCCGCCTTCCTCAACATGTCGGTGCTGCGTGCCTGCATCGATACCGGTGTCGCCTACCTGGACACCGCAATCCACGAAGAACCGGGCAAGATCTGCGAAACCCCGCCCTGGTATGGCAACTACGAGTGGAAACACCTCGAGGAATGCCAGCAGAAGAACATTACCGCCATTCTCGGTGTCGGCTTCGACCCGGGTGTGGTCAACGCCTACGCGGCGCTGGCGAAGCAACAGTACTTCGACCGCATCGACTCGATCGACATTCTCGACGTCAATGCCGGGTCGCACGGCAAGTACTTCGCCACCAACTTCGATCCGGAAATCAACTTCCGTGAATTCACCGGACAGGTATGGAGCTGGCAGAACAGCCAGTGGACCAGCAACACCATGTTCGAAGTGAAGCGTACCGACGACCTGCCGGTAGTCGGCTCGCAGAACCTCTATCTCACCGGCCACGATGAAGTGCACTCGCTGTCGAAGAACCTCGACGTGCCCAACGTGCGTTTCTGGATGAGCTTCGGCGAGCATTACATCAATGTGTTCACCGTACTGAAGAACCTCGGCCTGCTCTCCGAACAGCCGGTGAAAACCGCCGAAGGCCTGGAAGTGGTGCCATTGAAAGTGGTCAAGGCCGTGTTGCCGGATCCGGCCTCGCTGGCCCCCGGCTACACCGGCAAGACCTGCATCGGCGACCTGGTCAAGGGCACCAAGGATGGCCAGCCGCGCGAGGTCTTCATCTACAACGTGGCCGACCACGAGGAAGCCTACGCCGAGACCGACAGCCAGGGCATTTCCTACACTGCCGGCGTACCGCCAGTGGCGGCGGCCCTGCTGGTCGCCCGCGGCCAGTGGGACGTGCAGCGCATGGTCAACGTCGAGGAACTGCCGGCCGAACCGTTCCTGCACGCCCTTGACGTGATGGGTCTGCCGACCCGGGTCAAGGACGAGAACGGCGATCGCCCGTGGGCTTGATAGAGTCCGCTGCGTAAAAAAGAGGGGCGCCTGAGAAGGCGCCCCTTTTTCGTTATGAATCTCTCAGGACTGACACGGAACCCTGTGGGAGCTGGCTTGCCAGCGATAGCTGTAGTGAATTCACCATCGTAATCGCTGGCAAGCCAGCTCCCACAGGGTCCGCGATCGGCTCTTGATACTCGTCCTAGCCGAATTGCTCACGGTATTCGCTGGGGGTCACGCCCAGCCTTTCGCTGAACACCTGGCGCATGTAGCGCACGCTGCCAAAGCCGCTGCGCCAGGCCACGGTCTTCAGTGGCAGGTCCTCGCTTTCCAGCAACTCCCGGGCCCGGTCGATGCGGGCGTTCTGCAGGAAGGCCATCGGCGTCATGTTGACCTCGCGCATGAACACCCGGGAAAAATGCCGCGGGCTCATAGCCGCCAGCGCCGCCATGCGCGCGATGCCGAACGGTTCGTCGAGATGGGCCAGTACATGGTTCTGGACCCGGGTGATCGGCGTCTCTTCCTTGGCCACCTCCCCCGCCAGTGGGCTGAAACGCGCCTGGCCACCCTGGCGCTTCATCACCACCAGCAATACCTTGGCCACGTCCTGGGCGACCTTCTTGCCGTGATCCTCGGCAACCACCGCCAGGGCCAGGTCAATACCCGCCGTAACCCCACCGGAGGTGACCAACTGGCGATCACGCACGAAGATCTGGTCGGTTTCCACCCGGGTTTTCGGAAACGCCCTGATCAACCGCTCGGTGTAGTGCCAGTGAGTGGTCGAGCGGTAGCCGTCGAGCAGCCCGGCATGCCCGAGAATGAAGGCACCAGTGCAGATCGATCCATAGCACCGGGCACGCGTGGCCACATCCTTCAGCCACAGGCTCAGCGGTGGACAGATCTCGTTGTAGGCCCCCGGCCCACCGGGAACCAGCAATAGGTCCCACTGCCCTTGCCGGGGATCGATCACGGCATCCGACAGCACACTGATGCCGTTCGAAGCACGGATCGCCCCCGGCACGGCCCCGAGGGTGGTGATCCGGTAATGGTCCTCGGGCTTGAGGTAGCGGTTGGCAATGGAGAACACCTCCAGCGGCCCCGCCATGTCGAGCAGGAGAAAATCCGGGAATAACACCATGGCCACGCTTTTCATCGAAACAAGTCACCGCAGATCAGGAGAACAGTGCGACGCATTATGACCTTTCCTGCAGACGGATCGAAAAACGGCGAAAGATTGTCCACCATGAGAGGACAGTAATTCCATCTCAACCTACTTATTGCTCGCCGAGGTAAACAGTAATCTACCTCCATCAAAACGCGGTTGCTCTTTCGCAACCCCGACCTGACAAGGAGATACATCATGCTGACCCTGCGCAAAGCTTCCGACCGCGGCCTGGCCAACCATGGCTGGCTGAAGTCCTTCCACACCTTCTCCTTCGCTCACTACCGTAACCCGGCCGAGCAAGGCTTTTCCGACCTGCTGGTAATCAACGACGACCGGGTCAGCGAAGGCAAGGGTTTCGGCCAGCACCCGCACCGCGACATGGAGATTTTCTCCTACGTGCTCGAAGGCGCGCTGGAGCACAAGGACAGCATGGGGACCGGCTCGGTGATCCGCCCGGGCGACGTGCAACTGATGAGCGCGGGCCGTGGCGTCACCCACAGCGAGTTCAACCACTCCCATGACGAGCCAGTGCACTTCCTGCAGATCTGGATCGTTCCGGCGGTGGTGGGTGCCGAACCGCGCTACCAGCAAGCGCACTACGGCGCCGAGGAAAAACGCGGTCGGCTGAAGCTGATTATCTCGCCGGACGGCGCCGACGGTTCGCTGCAGATCCGCCAGGACGCGCGGGTCTATGCCGGCCTGTTCGATGGCCAGGAAAGCGCCACCCTGAAACTGCCGGCCGAGCGCAATGCCTACGTCCATGTGGCCCGAGGCAGCGTGGTGCTCAACGGCCTGCAACTGAACGAAGGCGACGGCGTGCGCCTGCGTCACGAGCAGATCCTCGAACTGCGCGATGGCGAGGATGCCGAAGTGCTGGTATTCGACCTGCGACCGCACGAACTGCCTGGAATGGCCTGAGCCGCATCACTACGAGCCCTGGAGAGTCAGGGCTCGTAGCCTTCCACGATGATCACTTCCGCCTTGGCCACCCCCTGCCGGTGGCTGCAGGCTTCCTGATACTGCGCCGAGCGATAGCACGCCACGGCCTGCTCATACGAGTCGAACTCGATCACCACGCTGCGCTGCGGGGTCGCTCGTCCCTCCATCGCCTCGCTGCGCCCGCCCCGGGCCAGCAACTTGCCACCGAATGCCGCGAAAGCCGCCGGTGCGCGCTGGGTGTACTGCTGGTACTGCTGTGGATCCGTTACATCGACGTGGGCGATCCAGTAGGCCTTCATGGGTCAAGCTCCTCTTGGCGGAATATATTAGTATTATGGTATACCATAATTTTTTACGAACCACAGTGAGCGCGCGGCAATGGCTTTCAACAGCATCGAAGAAATCCTTGAAGATTACCGCCAGGGCAGGATGGTCCTGCTGGTTGACGATGAGGACCGTGAAAACGAAGGCGACCTGCTGATTGCCGCCGAGCGTTGCGACGCCGGCGCGATCAGCTTCATGGCCCGCGAGGCGCGCGGCCTGATCTGCCTGACCCTGACCGACGAGCACTGCCAGCGCCTGGGGCTGGAGCAGATGGTGCCGGCCAATGGCAGTGCATTCAGCACGGCCTTTACCGTATCGATCGAAGCGGCGCGCGGGGTCACCACCGGCATTTCCGCTGCCGATCGTGCCTGCACGGTAGCGGCTGCGGTCGCCCCGGGTGCGACCGCCAACGACCTGGTCCAGCCCGGGCATATCTTTCCCCTGCGCGCGCGAGAAGGCGGCGTGCTGACCCGGGCCGGGCATACCGAGGCCGGTTGCGACCTTGCACGGCTGGCCGGCTTCTCCCCCGCTTCGGTGATCGTCGAGGTATTGAACGATGACGGCAGCATGGCCCGGCGTCCGGACCTGGAGATCTTCGCAGCCAGGCATGGCATCAAGATCGGAACCATTGCCGACCTGATCCATTACCGCTTGAGCACCGAACAGACGGTCAAGCGCATTGGCGAGCGGGAACTGCCGACGGTGCATGGCACGTTCCGCCTGGTGACCTACGAAGACCGCATCGAAGGTGGTGTGCACATGGCCATGGTCATGGGCGACATCCGCCGCGAACAGCCGACCTTGGTGCGGGTGCATGTGATCGATCCACTGCGCGACCTGGTCGGAGCCGAGTACGCCGGGCCGGCGAACTGGACCTTATGGGCAGCGTTGCAGAAGGTCGCGGCCGAAGGCACCGGGGTGGTGGTCATTCTTGCCAACCATGAATCGTCGCAAGCCCTGCTGGAGCGGGTACCGCACCTGACCCAGCCGCCACGGCCGTACCAGCGCGGCACGAGCAGAACCTACTCCGAAGTGGGCACCGGGGCCCAGATCCTGCAGGACCTGGGCGTAGGCAAGCTGCGCCATCTCGGCCCGCCGCTGAAATATGCTGGCTTGACCGGGTATGACCTGGAGGTGGTGCAGAGCATTCCGTTTGAAGAAGGGATGGTGGGCTGACCTTGCCAGCCCCCACGGCCCTCCAGGGCGTTCTTGCCGCCGCAAGGAGGCCCCTCCAGCCCGGGCAGTGGATAACCATCCACCTGATATTTCTGTCAGTTGTGCCGCCAACCCCCGCTCATTACCGTTAAGCGCATCTCTCCGTTTCTTGTGGTTTTCGCGTCGGTCCGACGATGTCCGCAACCGTCCTCCGATGCTCATCCGAGGAGCTTGCGCAATGGCGAACAATTGGGTGGAACTGGGTCAGGTCTGGTCGGGCCGCGATCTGGATGAGGGTGAACGGGTCACGGTCAGCGTGCTCGACAAGGCTACGCAGACGCTGCTGGAGCAGGCCACCTTCGTCTCCAAAGCTGGCCGCCTGGGTCAATACACCTGGGTGATGGACCTGTGCAAGCACGTCAATGCCCAGTTGCAACTGATCCGTGCCGGCGTTCCGAAGGGCGACGAGTTGGAGATCCCGGGCAGTTGCTATCTCAATAAATTCTGGGGCATCACTGACCGCAACGTGCAGGTCATCACCACGACCGCCAGCGAGAACAACTGGACTGCGAACAAACGGATCGACCTCCACCTCAGCGAGGACGTCAAGGCCGGCTCCACCCTCCAGCTCAAGGTCTGCAACTCCAAGGGACAGGAGCTCGAAACCATCAGCTTCAAGTCAGTCGCAGGCCGCTGCACCCGCGGCTTGTGCGCCATGGACTTCGCCACCGAGATCAACCGCACCAGCCTCTATGTCCGGGCTGGCTTCAAGTGCGCAAACCAGATTGCTCCCGCTTTGCACATCACGGGGAACTGGGTCTGGATTCCGTTCAATGCCGAGCTCACCGTGACCTTCTCGATCGACCAGTCGAGCGCCTCGCCGGTCCCCAACCAGACTACCCAGACGGAGCAGGCGGCCGTGCCCTACTCGCTCGCCGCGCCGAGCAACTGGACGGACCTCGGTCAGGTCTGGTCGGGCCGTGACTTGGATGTGGGGGAGCGTGTCACGATCAGCGTGCTCGACAGCGCCACGCAGACGATGCTGGAACAGGCTACCTTCGTCGCCAAGGCAGGACGTCTGGGTCAATACACTTGGGTGATGGACCTGTGCAAGCAGGTCAATGCCGAGTTGAAGCTGATCCGGGCCGGCGTTCCCAGGGGCGACAAGCTGGAGATTCCGGGCAGTTGCTATCTCAACAGATTCTGGGGCATCACTGGCCTTGCACTGCAGGTCATTACCACGACCGCCAGCGAGAACAACTGGGCTACCGACAAGCGGGTTCACCTCAATCTCACCGAGGACGTCAAGGCCGGCTCCACCCTCCAGCTCAAGGTGCGCAATTCGCAGGGCCAAGTGCTCGAATCCCTCAGTTTCCAATCCGTCGCGGGGCGCTGCACCCGGGGTTTGTGTGCCAGGGATTTCGCCGCCGAGATCAACCGCACCAGCCTGTATGTGCGGGCCGGCTTCAACTCCGCAGACCAGATCGACCCCGTCCTGCAGCTTGGAGAGAACTGGATCTGGGTGCCGTTCAACGCCGATCTCTGGGTGAGCTGGTCGATCGACCCGTCGCACGCAACCGAGCACGACGAGGACTGGTCGATCGACCTGTCAAGCACCTGGACCGAACTGGGCGACGTCCGCGCGGGCCGCAACCTGACCGAGGGTGAGCGGGTCACCGTCAACGTCTTCGACAAGGCTACGGACACCGTACTGGAGCAGACCACGTTCGTGCCAACGCCCGGTCGCCTGAGCCAGTACATCTGGTTGACGGACCTGTGCCGGCACGTCAACGGCAACCTCAAGCTAATCCGCGCCGGCGCCCAAGACGCCACTGGCAACTGGGACATCCTGCTCGGCGACGCCGTGAACAAATACTGGACCTGGTCCCGGAGCGAGCTCGAGGTCATCACCACGGTGGCGCATGTCGACAACTGGGATGGCATTCACCACCCGACTATCAACATCACCCAGGCAGTTGGCGCGGATGCGGTGCTGCGCGTCAATGTGCGCAACAAGTTCCGCCGCCTGCTTGAAACCATCACCTTCACCCCGGCTGCCGGCCGTACTGCTGCCGGGCCGTGCGGCCATGATTTCGCGAGCCACATCAACAACACCAGCCATTTTCTCCGTGCAGGTGCGCAGAGCCCGGACAACCCTGGCCTGATCCAGCCTGACCTGACGCCGGGCTCGAACCTCATCTGGATCCCTGCCAATGCCAACTACAGCGCATCCTGGACGACCGATGCGGTGACGGAGGCTTGCAAGATCAGCGCTGACCGCGATGCACTGGAAGGCGAGCGCATCACCTTCTTCGCCTTCGACAAGGATGCCAACTACTTCCTTGAGCATATCGTCCTGACCGCCCGGGCCAGTGCCAATACCCTGGCGAAAGACAAGTGGCCGGCCGCCCTGGCCAAGCTGATCAACGACTCGTCCGCCCATGCCTCGGCCACGGCCACCGCGATCAGCCAGAAATACGCCGATCTCCGCCTGTTCAGCACCGCCCTGCACCTGGACAACTGGGTCCAGGACACCACGATCGCGGCCACTGCCGCGCTGACGGCCGCCGACCGTATCGTGGTCAAGGTGGCGACACAGGCGCGGAGAAATTTCTGCGAAGCGGTAACCTTCACCCCCGATCCCGCCCGCCTGGCCGCGACCCAATGGGCCAAGGACCTGGCGGCCTATATCAACGAGCACAGCCTTTACCTCAAGGCCGGGGTCAAGGACAGTACGAAGAAGACCATCGTCCCGACCGAGCACGCCAGCAGCAACGTGATCTGGATACCCCAGGATTCGATGCTCACGGTGACCTTCGAGAAAACCCAACTCAGGGAGCTGGCGCCGATATCCTTGCATCACGACCTGGCGGTGGGCGAGAAGAGCTATGTCTATGTGATGGACGACGAGACCGATGTGATCCTGCGTGAAATCGCCTACACACCAACGGCCGGGCGCGCTGAACAGTATTCGGAGGCGCATGACTTTGCCGCCGCGATCGACAAGGCTACGGAACTCGTGGTTGCAGGACACAAAGTCGGCGATGCCGTTCCAGTGCCGACGTGGAGCAGCTATCAGAACAAGATCTGGGGCTGTGCAAGTACGGTGCGAGCATTCCATACCATGCTCAGCCTGGGCAACTGGGACCAGGGGGCCGTCATCGGCGACCACGATCTGGTCGAGAACGAACAGGTCGTCGTCAACATCAAGGGCAAGAAGAGCGGGCGGATCCTGGAAACGCTGGCGTTCACGCCCAAGGCAGACCGTTTGACGCAGACGCTGTGGCCCAAGGATTTCGCCAGCATGATCAACAAGACCAGCAAGTTCATCCGTGCCGGTCGGGAAAACACCACGGACGACAAGATCGAGCCGTGGCACCAGAAGGACGCGAACACCTTCTGGACGCCAAAGGGCTCGGGGCTGGAAGTAGAGATGCAGACACTTCAGGATATCGCCAAGCCGTTGCCGGGAATGAGCAGCGAGACAGTGCAGTTGTTCGAGCAATGCATGGAGTCGCGCAAGCATGTAACGGTCGATGCCAGGACCGGAGAGGGAGTATTGCGCATCCCCCTGGCAGAGTTGTTCGCCGATGACAGCCTGAAGAATCCTCTGGCGATCAGTCTTTCATACGAAAAGACCAACGGCTTGCATGTGCAGGTGGGCAGTTTCTTGAATCGGGTGAAACTGGTCACCGGTACCGAGGGGACCGAGGCGCAAATCACCTTGAGGGATGGGCGGGTTGTCGGCGTCAACCTTGGCACGATTTCGCTCAATGGCGGGGATTTCATCATCCGGCCATTCAGCGAGGAGGTGGCGACCGAGTCCAATGGCGTTCAATCAGTTACGGCGGGCTATGTGGTCACCTACAAGGATGGCAGCCGTGACACCTTCAGATTCTTCATCCAGACCGCAGGTGAACATCAGGTGAACTGGACCCAGTACAGGCTGCCGTCCGGCCTGTGCCTGGATTTGAAATACAACTTCTTCGGGCTGGAGCAAGTCACCAAAGGTGAGCAGGTGCTGATGAAGGTCGATTGGCATTCATTCGAGGACCTCAAGGACTCCGGCATGTGGCGGCTGCCCAAAACCATCGTGATCTTCCCTGACAGCAAGATTGAAAAAAGAACATTCACCTTCGTCAGGGCAAGTTGCAACGGTCAGCAAACCAGCCTGCATGGGGACGGTTTCGCCACCTCGGGCAAGGTCCAGTACCTGATCAAGCGAGACCGGGCAGGCAACCTGACCAGCTTCGAGGCCGAACATCAGCACGCATTCGACACTGCAGTCGACAAGGCCATGCACCGCGAAACCCTGGAGTACGACGGTGACAACAGGATCACCCGCCATGTGGTGTCTCCGGGAGGCGGCATGGACGATCTGGTACACGACTATGGCTATTCAGATACCAGGACCACTCTGGTCGGTTACTACAAAAACGCAGTACCCCGCGCCGCGTTCGTGCGCCATCACGACTTCAACAACCAACAGAGCTGCGTGGAAAGCTATGGCAGCGAGACCGCGCCGGTCTGCAAGCAACGGACCCATATGCTGGATACCCGGAAGAAGTGGCTGGTGTCGCAGAGCCGAACCTGGGAGGGCGATGTGCTGGTAGACCAGCAGACCCTTGCGCTGGACGGCATCGGCAATCCGACGCGACGCGACAACAATGATGAAATCACCCAATGGACCTACTACAACAATTACCAGCAGTTCCGGGTCACGGAAACCGAGACCTACGTCGAGGATTGGAGCTTCTTCGCCTGCCTGTTCAAGGTCATCGACTATGCCAACGTCCTCGGCGCGGTCTTTGCCGTTGGCAGCTCCAGCGGCATGACCTGGGGGACCCGCCTGGATACCACGGTCGAAATGCTGCCGGCCGTCAACGACTATGCGAAAAAGGCCTTCGACCTGCCGGTGGATATCGTCCACTGTGGCAGTGACCGACCATTTTCCGGCGACGTGGAGTCGGAACTGGTCAGCCGCAGGATCGACGGCAAGGAAGTGCCGCAGCGCCTGACCTTCTTCGGCTATGGCAACTTCGACGGGCACGTCCGCGCCAAACAGAAACTGACCATTCTCCAGCCCGACTGCAGCTCGGTGGACGTGACCGCTGAGCAATTGGCCGTGGCGACCAAGGCCGCGGCCCCCTTCGTCAAGAGCCTGAAAGAACAGATCAGTTCGGCGGACCCGCAGGAAAAGCCCGGTTACGAGGAGATGCTGAAGGACCTGAACAAGAGCGTCGAGGAGCAGAGCAAGGCCAACAGCCAGAGCTTCAAGCTGAACAGCAAGAAGACGACCGGTATGACCCTGGAAACCTACGCTTACCACATCGACAAGACCAAGCCAGGCTACGGCATGGTCGCTTCCTGCAAGCACAGTTTCGTCGATGACAAGGGTGCCAGCGACACCATAGGCACCACCAGCCGCTATGCCTACAGCCTGGATACCGCCGATAGCGACAAGCTCATCATCGAGACTACCGTCACCGATAACGCCAGCAAGGGGTCCGTTACCACCAGCCAGACACGCTCGCGGTTGACCGGACGGCTATTGGAAAGCACCGACAGCGAAGGCTACAAGACCGTCCGCAGCTACGACCCCCTGGGCAACCTGCTCAGCGAAACCATCAGCCTGGACGGCGTGGATATGCGCAAGACCACCTGCACCCTGGCACGCAATCTGGTCTGGCAGTACGAGATGACTGAGCACCATGCCACTACCCGGGTCGAGCGCGATGCCATCGGGCGCAGGATCTCCCAGGCAGCCAGGCCGAAGGGGCGTGACACCTATGTGGAAACCCACCGCTGGGCCTACGACAAGCTTGGCCGCAGCGCCAGCCTGGTGGAAACCGACTACGACGGGCTCAGTAAAAAGCTTGTCGATCGCGAGACCCAATGGAGCTATGACGCCAGTGGCACCGTCACCACGACCCACCTGCTCAAGGACAGCACGGGCAAGGAACTGGACAAGGTGATCCGCAAACGCACCCCCGACGCCAGGGGCGAGAGCTTTACCCAGGGCAAATTCCGCATCGATCGGCAGTTCGATGCCAGCCAGCACCTGATGACGGAGCAGTATTCACTGACCGGTGGCGAGGGCTGCAAGATCGAGCGAAGCATGACCCCCGAGGGGCTGATGAAGTCGGTGCGCTATCTCAGGGTCGAGTCCGCCACCAAGGAAACCGAGCAGGACAAAATCGACTTCACCTACGACAAATACGCCCAGCTGACCAAGGTTGCGCCCAAGATCGGAGCGGCCTCCAGCTACACCTACGATGCTTCGGGGCGTCTGCTGACCAGCACGCGTGATGGTGTGGTGCTGCGCAACTCGTATAGCCAGGGCAACCTGGCGGCCGCCGCCAACGGCGGCTGGGTCAAGAGTGACACCGCCACGGAGGTCAAGCTCGGCTCCCAGAGCGTGGACTTCCTCGGCCGCGTCACCGAGCAGTGTGCCGGAGACAACACGGTTTCGTTCAGCTACAGCGGTGCGTCGACCAAGGGCACACGCACGACACCCGATACCGCACCGCCCCCAATGAAGGGGTACGAATCCGTCATCTACCAGAACGTTTGCAAGCATACCCAGTACCTGTATATGCAAAACACGAGCTCGTCGCTGTGTTTCAGCCTTGGAGGACGGGTGATCAGCTTTACCGACCTTACCAAAGCGGTTACCACCTATGAGTATGACTTCTTCGATCGTCTGGTCGGGTCGGAGAATGAACACTGTGTGTGCAGTTGGACCTACGCCGACAATGGCCTGCTCATCAGCGAAACCGTCAAGGCGGTAAAAGCCTCCGATCTCGTGATGAAGGTGGAGTACGCCTACGACGGGCTCGGCCAGGAGATCAAGCGCACCTTCACTTGCACGGGGGTGGAGATCAGCGTGGAGCGCACCCTGCGTGGGGATGGACGCCTGAGCAAGAGCGTCATCAAGGAAAATGGTACGGAGAAATCCGCCGACAGCTACGAATACGACGACTGCCTGCGCCTGAAGAAATGGGTGGAATCCTCCAGCCGGACAGATACCTACAGCTACGACCTGCTCGGCAGCACGATCAGCCATACCAACTCGTCCAGCGGCAAATCCGACCTGTTCTACTACGTCGATGGCAAGCCCGGCATGGTCAGCCAGGTGCTCACCCAGAAAACCACCGACAAGGTTCCGGACACTGCACCGGGTACGGCGAACACGTACGACACCAAGGGCAGCCTGACCATCGACGGGAACCGGCGCCTGAGTTACCACGACAACGGCCAGGTCAATACGTATTCCACCGATGGCGACACGACCCTGTACACGTTCAGTTATGACAGCGATGGTCGGGTGCGCGGCGGCAGTAACGGCACCCTGACCGAGTTCTATCACTACCGCGGCAACTGCGTGCATGCCCTGGTCCAATATGATACCGCCCAGGGCGCGGCCTTCGCCGAGCGCACGCTGGTGCTGCGCAATGAAAGCCGCGCCTGCCTGATGCAGGACGCCATCACCGACAAAAGGGAAAGCCGCTCCTTCGAACTGCGCGACGCCAACGGCACGGTCTTCGCGAGCATAGACCTGGTCACCAAGGCCATCACCTACTTCCGCTACGAGCCTTATGGCAAGCGGCACTCAGGGGCCAAGGCGGATAACTGGCTGGGCTTCAAGGGTGAGCCGCTGAACAGCATGGGCCTGTATTACCTGGGCAATGGCCATCGCCTCTACGACCCGGCCTGGGGGCACTTCCTCTCCCGGGACGCCAAGAGCCCGTTCGGTGTGGGCGGTGTGGCGGGGTACGTGTTCGGCAATGCCGACCCGGTCAACCATGCGGACCCCAGCGGGCGCGAGGTCATCGCCCAGTACTCGCGCTGGCTCGGCACGGCGATTATCCAGAGCACCGCGTTCCGCATCGTGGTTGGTGCGGTGGGTGTGCTGTTGGCGCCCTTCACGGCGGGGACATCCATGCTCCTGGCGGTGGCCACAACGATGCTGGCGGCGCTGTCCTTCGCCTTCGACCTGGCCTCCATCATCATCTCGGAAAGCGATCCGGATCTGTCGAGGACCCTGGAAAGCTGGGGGCAGGCCTTCGGCGTGGCCAGCGCGGTGGCCGGGATTGGCATGGGCGTAAACGGTCTCAAGAGCTTTCCGCGCAACTGGTTCCGCGTGCGTGGCGGGCCATCGACGCGTTTCCCGGTGAAATGGCCCAACACGGTCGCCAGCGAGCTGCGCATCGCCCAGGAAGCCCGCAGCAGAGCGCTGACCCAGTTGATCAAGCACGCGGACGAAGCAAAGGCGGCGGGGAGCTTCGACGCGTTCAAGGCGGCCTACCTCAACAATGACGCTGCCGGGACTGTCGGTGGTCTGGTACAAGGCACCGGCTCAGGCATCACCCTCCTGCAGGAAGCGGCTGATACCGGCCGCAAGCTGTTCAAGGGCACCATCCGCCAGTTCGATGATTCGCTGTTCGACCTGCTCGGTTACACACTGGACGCCAACTCGGGGCCCAATGTGCTCATTCAGAAATTCATGCCCGCGACTGACAGCGAAACCGAAAGCAGATCACTGGTCGCCCTGCCGATGCCTGGCCGGGAGACGCTGTTCCCCTGAGCCGGCGTGAACGCCACCCATCGCTGGCAAGTCAGCTCCCAGAACCTGGGGGAGCTGACTTGCCAGCGATGAGGCCATCAACTCCCCCCAAGACCCTCGAACCAGAAAACACCCCCCGAGTGATGGCCGGTCGCTCCGTCCCTCTTGCGAAAAGCTTGGAATACCATAATATGATATCCCGTAGACCTTAAAGCTGCAGGGCCGGCACCTACAATCACAAACGGCCAACCGACACTTTGGAAAAGCTGCTCCCCGAACTGATTGGCGGGCGACAGAAAGCCCGCCTCGAATAACAAAAGCAACGAGGGCGTAACCATGCTGTTGAACAAACGTGTAACCGCAGTGCTGTCCGCCAGCCTGCTGACCCTGGCATGCCAGGTCGTCCAGGCAGCCGACAGCCTGAACTTCGTCAGTTGGGGCGGTACTACCCAGGATGCGCAGAAAGCCGCCTGGGCCGAGCCCTTCAGCAGGAGCACCAGCATCAAGGTCGTGCAGGACGGCCCTACCGACTACGGCAAGCTCAAGGCCATGGTGGAAAGCGGCAACGTGCAGTGGGACGTGGTCGACGTCGAAGCCGACTTCGCCCTGCGCGCCGCCGCCGAAGGCCTGCTCGAACCCCTGGATTTCAACACCATCCAGCGCGACCGCATCGACCCCCGCTTCGTCTCCGACCACGGCGTAGGCTCGTTCTTCTTCTCCTTCGTGCTCGGTTTCAACGAAGGCAAGCTCGGCGGCAACAAGCCCCAGGACTGGAGCGCGCTGTTCGATACCAAGACCTACCCGGGCAAACGCGCCCTGTACAAGTGGCCAAGCCCTGGCGTGCTCGAACTGGCCCTGCTGGCCGATGGCGTGCCGGCCGACAAGCTGTACCCGCTGGATCTGGATCGCGCCTTCAAGAAACTCGACACCATCAAGAAGGACATCGTCTGGTGGGGCGGCGGCGCCCAGTCCCAGCAACTGCTGGCTTCCGGCGAGGCGAGCCTCGGCCAGTTCTGGAACGGGCGCGTCTACGCCCTGCAACAGGACGGCGCACCGGTGGGCGTGAGCTGGAAACAAAACCTGGTCATGGCCGATTTCCTCGTGGTGCCCAAGGGCGCGAAAAACAAGGATGCGGCCATGAAGTTCCTGGCCAACGCCGCCAGCGCCAAGGGCCAGGCCGAGTTCGCCAACCAGACTGCCTACGCCCCGGTTAACCTGGACTCGGTCAGCCTGCTCAAGCCCGAACTCGCACCGAACCTGCCCACCGCCTACGCTCAGGATCAGGTCACACTGGATTTCGCCTACTGGGCGAAGAACGGTCCGGCAATTGCTACCCGCTGGAATGAGTGGCTGGTCAAATGAAAGTCGCCATCAACGCCTTGCAATCGGCGACCGGTGCCAGCGGTACCGGCGCCCAGGGAGCGGCCATGAGCCTTTCGCCCACCCTGCGCCAGCGCTGGCGCGGTAGCCGCAACCTGCTGCCGGCCCTGCTGTTCCTCGGCCTGTTCTTCTTCGCGCCACTGGTCGGCCTGCTGCTGCGCGGCGTGCTGGAACCGGTGCCGGGGCTGGGCAACTACGAGCAACTGTTCGCCAACTCGGCCTATGCCCGGGTGCTGTTCAACACCTTCTCGGTGGCCGGCCTGGTCACCCTGATCAGCGTGCTGCTCGGCTTTCCCCTGGCCTGGGCGATCACCCTGGTGCCCCGCGGCTGGGGCCGCTGGCTGCTGAACATCGTGCTGCTGTCGATGTGGACCAGCCTGCTGGCGCGAACCTACTCCTGGCTGGTGCTGCTGCAGGCATCGGGTGTGATCAACAAGGCGTTGATGGCCGTGGGCATCATCGATGCCCCGCTGGAGATGGTGCATAACCTGACGGGCGTGGTGATCGGCATGAGCTACATCATGATTCCGTTCATCGTCCTGCCGCTGCAGGCGACCATGCAGGCCATCGACCCGATGGTGCTGCAGGCAGGTTCGATCTGCGGCGCCAGCCCCTGGACCAACTTCTTCAAGGTATTCCTGCCGCTGTGCCGTTCGGGCCTGTTCTCCGGAGCCTTGATGGTCTTCGTAATGTCCCTGGGCTACTACGTGACCCCGGCCCTGCTCGGCGGCGCCCAGAACATGATGCTGCCGGAGTTCATCGTCCAGCAGGTGCAGTCGTTCCTTAACTGGGGCCTGGCCAGCGCCGCCGCAGCGTTGCTGATCGTCATCACCCTGGTGCTGTTCTACTTCTATCTGAAGCTGCAACCGGAATCCCCGGTTGGCAACGCGAGGTAAGCGACCATGCTCCTGACTCCCAATGCCATGGGCCGGCGCCTGCGCTTCGGGCTCTATGCCACGACCGGGCTGATCGCGCTGTTCCTGCTGCTGCCGATCGTGTTCATCGTGCTGTTGTCGTTCGGCTCTTCCCAGTGGCTGGTATTCCCGCCGCCAGGCTGGACGCTCAAGTGGTACGGCCAGTTCTTCTCCAATGCCGAGTGGATGGACGCGGCCCTGGCCAGTCTCAAGGTCGCCGTGCTGACCACCGTCTGCGCCGTGGCCCTGGGCTTGCCTACGGCCTTCGCCCTGGTGCGCGGGCGCTTCCCTGGCCGCGAGATGCTCTACGGTCTGTTCACCCTGCCGATGATCGTACCGCTGGTGATCATCGCCGTGGCGGTGTACGCACTGTTCCTCAAGCTGGGCTGGACCGGAACCCTGTTTTCCTTCGTGGTCAGCCACGTGATCGTCGCCCTGCCCTTCACCATCATCTCGATCATCAACTCGCTGAAGCTGTTCGACCAGTCGATCGAGGACGCCGCGGTGATCTGCGGCGCCTCGCGCCTGCAGGCGGTGTTCAAGGTGACCTTCCCCGCCATTCGTCCAGGGATGATTGCCGGCGCGCTGTTCGCCTTCCTCGTGTCGTGGGACGAGGTGGTGCTGAGCGTGATGATGGCCAGCCCCAACCTGCAGACCCTTCCCGTGAAAATGTGGACCACCCTGCGCCAGGACCTGACGCCCGTGATTGCCGTCGCCTCGACGCTGCTGATCGGCCTGTCGGTGCTGGTCATGGTGATCGCCGCCGCCCTGCGCCGGCGCAACGAAGTCAGCGCCTGAGCGCCTGGAGAACAACGATGAGTGCAGTGATCAAAGATACCGCCCAGGCCCGTACCCTCGTCAGCCTGCGCAACCTGAACAAGCATTACGGCGATTTCGCAGCGGTCGACAACATCAGCCTGGACATCCAGGACGGCGAGTTCCTGACCTTCCTCGGCTCCAGCGGTTCGGGCAAAAGTACCACCCTGTCGATGCTGGCCGGTTTCGAGACGCCGAGCAGCGGCGAAATCCTGGTCGGCGGGCAATCGCTGGTCAACGTGCCGCCGCACAAGCGTGACATCGGCATGGTGTTCCAGCGTTATTCGCTGTTCCCGCATCTTTCGGTGCGCGACAACATCGCCTTCCCCCTGGCCATTCGCAAGCGCAGCGCCGCCGAACGCGACAAGCAGGTGGACGCGATGCTCAAGCTGGTGCAACTGGAGAAGTTCGCCCACCGGCGCCCGGCGCAACTCTCCGGAGGCCAGCAACAGCGCGTGGCGATCGCCCGGGCGCTGGTGTACGAGCCACGCATCCTGCTGATGGACGAGCCACTGGGGGCGCTGGACAAGAAGCTGCGCGAAGACCTGCAGGATGAACTGCGCCAGTTGCACCGGCGCCTGGGCATCACCATCGTCTACGTGACCCACGACCAGGAAGAAGCCATGCGTCTTTCACAGCGCATCGCGATCTTCAGCCACGGCAGGATCGTCGGCCTGGGGACCGGGTTTGACCTGTACCAGAATCCGCCGAATGCCTTCGTGGCGTCGTTCCTCGGCAACTCGAATTTCCTGCGGGTGCAGGCCCATGGGAATGGAGCGGCGAGCTTCGAAGGGCAACCGGTGGCGATGCGTCTGACCTCGGGTGTGGGCGATGGGCAGGAAGTGTTGCTGATGGTTCGGCCCGAAAAAGCGCTGGCCCTGAGTGGTGAGCAGGCTGCCCAGGAAGCACTCCCAGCGGGCTGGAACGAAGTGACGGCGAAGGTCGGCGAGGTGCTGTTCCTCGGCGAGAGCCAGACCTGCTCCGTGGTAACGGCTGGCGGCACGCAAATGACGGTGAAGGCCCTGTCGGCGGCCGGCATGTCGATGAAGCCGGGCGACGAGGTGAAAGTGCGCTGGGCCGTGGCGGATGCCTGTGTGTATACCGAGTGGCAGGAGAGTGATCTGAACAAGGCTGCCGGGGCACATTGAAGCAGCGATGAATGAAAAATCCCGCTCCAATGGCCGGGATTTTTATTGGCTGGGAGATCATCGCTGGCAAGCCAGCTCCCACAGGTTCAGCGGTGCACGCGGTCGCTGTGGGAGGGCGGATACCTGTGTGTGGAGGGTGATCTTAACAAGGCCGCCAAGGCACATTAAAAGCGGCGTTGAATGAAAAAATCCCGGTCCATTGGCCGGGATTTTTATTGTCTGGGAGATCATCGCTGGCAGGCCAACTCCCACAGGTTCTGCGGTGCACGCGGTCCCTGTGGGAGCTGGCTTGCCAGCGATGAGGCCAGTCAGGCTGGCGCAGAGGTGCGGATCAGGTGATCGAACGCCGCCAACGAAGCCTTGGCCCCCTCGCCCACCGCAATCACGATCTGCTTGTACGGGACGGTCGTCACGTCACCCGCTGCGAACACACCCGGGATGTTGGTCTGGCCCTTGGCATCGACGATGATCTCGCCACGCGGGGTCAACTCGACAGTGCCTTTCAGCCAGTCGGTATTCGGCAGCAGGCCGATCTGCACGAAGATCCCTTCCAGCGCCAGTTCGTGCTCGGCATCGCTGGTGCGGTCCTTGTAGCGCAGGCCGTTGACCTTCTGCCCATCACCCAGCACCTCGGTGGTCAGGGCGCTGGTGATGACCTTGACGTTGGGCAGGCTGTGCAGCTTGCGTTGCAGCACGGCATCGGCGCGCAACTGGCTGTCGAACTCGATCAGGGTCACCTGGGCGACGATACCGGCCAGGTCGATGGCCGCTTCCACGCCGGAGTTGCCCCCGCCGATCACCGCCACGCGCTTGCCCTTGAACAGCGGGCCGTCGCAGTGCGGGCAGTAGGCCACGCCGCGGCTGCGGTATTCCTTCTCGCCCGGTACGTTCATTTCGCGCCAACGGGCACCAGTGGCGAGGATCACGGTTTTCGCCTTGAGGGTCGCGCCGCTGTTCATACGCACCTGGTGCAGGCCGCCGTCGGTGGCGGGCAGCAAGGCGTCGGCACGCTGCAGGTTCATGATGTCGACGTCATACTGCTTGACGTGTTCCTCCAGCGCCGTGGCCAGTTTCGGACCTTCGGTTTCCTGCACCGAGATGAAGTTCTCGATGGCCATGGTGTCCAGCACCTGGCCGCCGAAACGCTCGGCCGCGACACCGGTGCGGATGCCCTTGCGCGCTGCATAGATCGCCGCCGCCGCACCTGCGGGACCACCACCGATCACCAGCACATCGAAGGCGTCCTTGGCGTTCAGCTTGTCCGCCTGGCGGGCGCTGGAGCCGGTGTCCAGCTTGGCGACGATTTCTTCCAGGCCCATGCGGCCCTGGCCGAAGACTTCACCGTTGAGGTACACGCTCGGCACCGCCATCACCTGGCGCGATTCCACTTCGGCCTGGAACAGCGCACCGTCGATGGCGACATGACGCACGTTGGGGTTGAGCACCGCCATCAGGTTCAGCGCCTGGACCACGTCCGGGCAGTTCTGGCACGACAGCGAGAAGTAGGTTTCGAAGTTGAACTCCCCTTCCAGCCCGGCGATCTGTTCGATCAGCTCGGCGCTGGCCTTGGACGGGTGCCCGCCGACCTGCAGCAGGGCGAGGACCAGGGAGGTGAATTCGTGGCCCATGGGGATGCCGGCGAAGCGCAGGCTGATTTCACCATTGGGGCGATTGAGCGAGAACGACGGGACGCGGGCGTCAGTGCCGTCCTCGCGCAGGGTAATGAGGCTCGACAGGCTGGCAATTTCGCGCAGCAGGTCGTGGAGTTCGCGGGACTTCGCGCCGTCATCGAGAGAAGCGACGATCTCGATCGGCTGGGTGACCCGCTCCAGGTAGGCTTTCAACTGAGTTTTAAGCGTGGCGTCCAACATACGGGCGATTCCTTTTTTCAATCGGTGTAAATGCAAACGCCCGGGCGAAAGCGCCCGGGCGTTTGTGCGGGGCGGGTACTGCAATCAGGTGCGGATGACCGCCCTCGACTTCGTCATGACCGGCTTAGATCTTGCCGACCAGGTCCAGCGATGGGGCCAGGGTGGCTTCGCCTTCTTTCCACTTGGCCGGGCAGACTTCGCCTGGGTGGGCAGCGACGTACTGGGCAGCCTTGACCTTGCGCAGCAGCTCGCTGGCATCGCGGCCGACACCGCCGTCGTTCAGTTCGACGATCTTGATCTGGCCTTCAGGGTTGATCACGAAGGTACCGCGGTCAGCCAGGCCGGCTTCTTCGATCAGCACGTCGAAGTTGCGCGAGATGAGGTGGGTCGGGTCACCGATCAGCGGGTACTGGATCTTGCCGATGGTTTCGGAAGTGTCATGCCAGGCTTTGTGGGTGAAGTGAGTGTCGGTGGACACACCGTAGATTTCCACGCCCAGCTTCTGGAACTCGGCGTAGTTGTCGGCCAGGTCGCCCAGCTCGGTCGGGCACACGAAGGTGAAGTCGGCTGGGTAGAAGAACACTACGGACCACTTGCCTTTCAGATCGGCGTCGGAAACCTGAACGAAGTTGCCGTTGTGGTAAGCGGTTGCGGTGAACGGTTTGACCTGGCTGTTGATGATTGGCATCGGTATCGCTCCTTCAGGGTTGGAAAAACTTGATGGAGGAATCCTAGCCAATAGAGCCGATCAATGCTCATTGGCAAAAATGATGTTGGTGATTGGTTTTGGCTATAGCCGGTGGGTATTAATAGAAGTTGTAGAGACTTGCGGAGATCTCTGTGGGAGCTGGCTTGCCAGCGATAGGGCCAGAGCTGACAACATCTTTGTCAGTGCCGGCCTCATT
>NZ_JAOECN010000037.1:0-45562 GCF_029836855.1 Pseudomonas sp. GD04058 | reverse complement strand
CGGACTGACACCATCATCTCCTCAGCCGAGCCTGATCCGCACACCGCAGAAATGTCTCCACCACCTGGCTCGTCCGCCGCTCCGCCAGGCAATACAGGTAGGTCTCGGTAAACACCGGGTCCCCCTCGATCCTGATCGCCTTCAACTGCGGCCCCGGAATGAACTCCGCCTCCGACACCACCCCCAGCCCGATCCCGCGCACCACCGCCTCGCGCAGGGCTTCCCGGCTGCCGATCTCCATCAGCATGCGCGGTGTCACCTCGCGCTCGGCCAGGGTCTTTTCGAAGTTCAGGCGGGTGGTCGAGCCCTGTTCCCGGCGCAGCATGGGCTGTCCCTGGAGCTCCTCCAGCCGCACGCTGTCGCGCCTGGCCAGCGGATGCTGGTGGTGAGCGAAGACGATTACCGGATGCCGGGCGTACAGCGTGGCGTGAAAGGCCGGATCGTCATGCAGGCCGGCCAGCACACCGACATCGATCACATAGTTCTCCAGGTCGGCCAGCACCGAGGCCGAATTGCCGACCCGGATCGACAGCTCGATCTGCGGATACTCGCGCTGGTAGGCATCGACCATCTCGATCACATGGAACGGGCCCACCGCGCCCAGGCGCAACTGCCCGCGCACCAGGCTGCCGGAGTCCTTCAGCAGCCCCTCGGCCTCAGCCTCCAGGGCCAGCAACTGCTGGGCAATCGGCAACAGCTGCCGACCCACCGTGGACAACTCCGCCCGTCGTCCACGCCGATGGAACAGCTCCAGATTGTGCGAGCGCTCCAAGGCCTGCACCTGGGTGGTGATGGTCGGCTGGCTCAGCCCCAGGGCCCGGGCCCCGGCGCTGAAGCTGCCATGCCGCGCCACAGCGAGAAAGGCGCGCAGCTTGCTGTTGGACATATTGATCCTTTCAATACTTTTTCGAGAAAAGCCATATTGAATCGATGGCATGACCGTCACATTACAAGGCGAGGATGGGCCCATCTCCACCACGACCCGGAACCGCCCATGAATCGCCTTCGCCAGTTGCTGTGTGCCGCCAGCCTTTCCCTGCCGTTGTTCACCAGCCTTTCCATCCACGCCGAAGAGGCGCTGCGCATCGGCCTGATCCCTTCCGAAGACGCCCAGTCGATGATCGAGAGCAGCCAGCAGGTACTCGACCAGTTGCAGGCGCAACTGGGCATGCCGGTCAAGCCCTTCGTCGCCACCGACTACAACGGGGTGATCGAGGCGCTGCGCTCCAGGAAGCTCGATGTCGCCTACCTCGGCCCGTTCTCCTACGTATTGGCGAACCAGGTCGCCGGCGCCGAAGCCTTCGCCGTGGCGGTGACCCGCAAGACCGGCAAAAGCGCGTACCACAGCTTGATCATCAGTCGCGCCGACAGCCCGATAAAAAGCCTGGCCGACCTCAAGGGCCATACCTTCGCTTTCGTCGACCCCAGCTCGGCCTCCGGCCACCTGTTCCCCAAGGCCGGCCTGGAACAGGCGGGGTACACACCGGAGACGACCTTCTCACGGATGATCTTCTCCGGCTCCCATGACGCCAGCATTCTCGCCGTGGCCAATCGCAAGGTGGACGCCGCAGCCGTGGCCGACCGCATCCTCGCCACTGCCCTGGCCCAGGGCTCGGTGAAGCAGGGCGAGCTGAAGGTGGTCTGGACCTCTCCGGATATCCCCGAGTCGCCCATGGTCTGGCGCAAGGACCTGGACCCTGCGCTGAAGCAGAAACTCGCCGCCGCCCTGGCCAACGTCAAGGATGTGCCATGGGGCGACCAGGGCATGCTCGACGGTTTCCAGCCGACGACCGACGCCGCCTACGACGTGGTCCGCGACACCGCCACGGTGCTCGATCTCGACCTGGGGAAAATGAAATGATCCGCGTCCGCCAGCTCACCAAGCAGTACGGCGACAACCCTGTGCTGCGCGGCATCGACCTGGATATCGGTGCCGGCCAGTTCGTTGTGGTACTGGGCCAGTCCGGCGCCGGCAAATCGACCTTGTTGCGCTGCATGAACCGTCTGGCCCGGGCCGACGGCGGTGAGTTGCAGGTGGCCGGCATCGACGCGATGCAGGCTCGCGACGAGCGTGCCCTGCGCCGCCAGGTGGCGATGATTTTCCAGCATCACAATGTGGTGCCGCGCCTGTCGGTGCTGAAGAACGTGCTGACCGGGCGCCTCGGCGCCGTTTCCACCCTGGCGTCGTCGCTGCAGTTGTTCCGCCGCGCCGATGTCGATCTGGCCCGGCAATGCCTGGCCCGGGTCGAACTGGAACACAAGGCCGCGGCCCGCACCGACGCCCTGTCCGGCGGGCAGATGCAGCGGGTCGGCATTGCCCGGGCCCTGGCCCAGCAACCGCGGGTGATTCTCGCCGACGAACCGGTAGCGAGCCTCGACCCGAAGACCGCGCGCCTGGTCATGCAGTACCTGCGCGACGCCAGCCGCGAGCTGGGTATCACCGTGCTGTGCAACCTGCACCAGGTGGATTTCGCCCGGGAGTTCGGCGACCGCATCGTTGGCCTGGCCCACGGCCGGCTCGTCTATGACGGTGATGCCGGTGGGCTCGATGACGCAGCCTTGCAACGTATCTACCCGACGACGGAGGAGGGCGCCTCGAACCGCCTCGCCGTCCCGGCCACCCTGCACTATGCCAATGGCCTGGGAGGTTGAAATGACGACCCGCGATTACCGCTGGATGGTCAAGACACCGCACAGCCTGCGTGGCTGGTCACTCGGCACTGGCCTTGTGCTGGCGCTGCTGGTCCTGCTGCACTGGAGCGCCGGCGGTGCCCAGCTCAGTTGGGGCGAACTGGCGGCAGGCATGCCGCAGATCGGCGATTTCATCAGCCGTTCGCTGCCGCCGGATCCGGCGGTCCTGCCGCGCCTGCTGGCGCCGGCCCTGGAAACCGTGCAAATCGCGATCTGGGGCACCTTGCTGGCGATCATTTGCGCCGTGCCCCTGGCGTTCCTGGCTGCGCGCAACCTGCATGGCAATCGCTGGCTGTACCAAGGCACCCGCCAGGGCCTGAACGTGATTCGCAGCATCAACGAACTGATCCTCGCCCTGGTCTTCGTGTCGGCTGTCGGCCTGGGGCCGTTCCCCGGTGTGCTGGCCCTGGCGGTGCATGGTGTGGGCATGCTCGGAAAATTCTTCGCCGAAAGCATCGAGGAAATCGACCAGGGGCCGCTGGAAGCCCTGCGTGCCACCGGGGCGCGGCCATTGCAGGTCATCGTCTTCGGCGTGCTGCCCCAGGTGATCACCGCCTGGATCGCCGTGGTCCTGTATCGCTTCGAGGTCAACCTGCGTTCGGCCACGGTGCTGGGCATGGTCGGCGCCGGCGGCCTGGGCTTTGAACTGGTCAGTAGCCTGAAGCTGTTCAAGTACCAGGAAACCGCCACCTGCATCATCGTCATCACGCTTATGGTGATCGCCGCCGACCTGCTGTCCAGCCGCCTGCGCCGGGCCATCCAGGACAACGGCCGGCACTGAGCCGGCGCCCGCTATCGGCCAGGCCGATGCTTACCCAGGATCAATCGATTGGAGTGGGTCCCGCTGGGCACCGAAGATGTGCCCACGCACCCACAACAAGAACGGAGACACCATGCCTGCCTACTTCCACAACCCGGTCGCCAGTCATTTCGGCGCCGGTAGCCTGAACCGCATCGTCGAACTGACCGAGGGCCAGACCGTGGCCCTGGTGATCTTCCCCGAAGCCCGTGCCCTCGGCCTGCTGGCGCGGATCGAAGCGCTGCTGGGAGAGCGCCTGGTGCATGTCGTCGAGGATGTCCAGCCCAACCCCGACGTGGCTCATCTGCGCGCGACCTATGAGACTTTCTGGCGCGAAGCCGCCGACTGCGAAACGGTGCTGGCGGTCGGTGGCGGCAGTGCCATCGACACCGCCAAGGCGCTGATGGTCGGTACCGCGTCCGGGCGCTTCGACGAACTGCTCGGCCTGCTGGCCGCCGGCAAGCCCTTCACCCCGCCACGCTGCAAGACCCTGATCGCCGCGCCGACCACCGCCGGCACCGGCAGCGAGGTCACGCCCTGGGCAACCCTATGGGACGCAGGGGCCCAGAAAAAATACTCCCTGCATCTGGACTGCACCTGGCCGCAGGTGGCGCTGATCGACCCCGAACTGATGCTCACGGTGCCGGCCGGGGTCACCGTGTCCACCGGCCTCGATGCGCTGTCCCATGCCCTGGAAGCGATCTGGAACGTCAACGCCAACCCGCTTTCCGACACCTTTGCCATCTCGGCCATCGAGGACATCCTCGACTGCCTGCCGCGTCTGCGCGGCGACCTGGAGAACCCTGATCTGCGCGCGCGCATGGCCCTGGCTGCGCTGAAGGCCGGGATGGCTTTTTCCAACACCAAGACCGCGCTGGCCCATTCCATTTCCTACGAGATGACCCTGCGCCACGGCTTGCCCCACGGCATCGCCTGTTCCTTCACCTTGCCCCGTGTCCTGGGCCTGGCCTGGGGGCGCGATGCGGCGCGCGACCAGACCCTGCAACGGGTGTTCGGCGCCGACCTCGACCAGGCCCAGGCCCGCCTGCGCGACTTTCTGCACAGCCTCGGGGTCAAGACCGAGTTCGCCGACTACGGGGTGAGCGAGGAGCAGGCCCAGGCCATGATCCGCCACGCCCTGCAGGGCGCCCGGGGCAAGAACTTCATCGGTTCGCAGGCCGCCTGACACGCCTTTTTTGCTGCTTTTGTCGCACCCACGAGAATGCCAGCTTGCGGCGGCGACGCCGCGGGCGCATAACAACAAGGAAAAAGCCTCATGAACCGTGCGCAATCCCTGTCTGCTCCTGCCGTGCCTGCCCATTCGTCCTTTCGCCTGGCCCAGTGGCGCATGCTCCTGGCCGCAATGTTCTGCTACCTGTTCTTCTATACCGGCCGACAGACCTTCGGTTTCGCCATCCCCGGGATCCAGGCCGAGTTCGGCCTGAGCAAGGAAACCCTCGGCTGGATCTCCGCCGCCATGCTCTGGGCCTACGCCATCGGCCAGGCGATCAATGGCAGTCTCGCCGACAGCTACGGTGGTCGGCGCATCATGAGCCTCGGCGCGGTGCTGTCCTGCGCGGCCAACTGGCTCACCAGCTTCGCCACCGGCTTCATCAGCCTGATCCTGCCCTGGGCCCTGAACGGCTACCTTCAGGCCCTGGGCTGGGCGCCGGGCAGTCGGCTGCTGTCGAACTGGTGGGGCGTGTCCGAGCGCGGCAAGGTCTATGGCTTCTATGTATTCGCCGCCGGCTGCGCGTCGATCCTGTCCTATGTCACCTCGATGGTGGTGCTGGAGGTCCTGCACCTGGAGTGGCGCTGGATCTTCCGCTTGCCGGTCTTGCTGATGCTGGCCGGCGGTATCCTGTTCTACCTGATTGCCCGTGACCGCCCGCAGGACCTCGGCTTCGAGCCCTTGGCCGACACCGGTGTGGCCAACGCCGACGACAAGGGCCATGAAGTCGCCAGCGACGCACAGGAAACGGCTGCGCAACGCTACAAGGCGGTGCTCAAGAACGTACGCCTGCTGATCGCCGCCGTGTCCCTGGGCTTCCAGAATGCGGCGCGCTACGGCCTGATCGTCTGGGTTCCGGTGCACTTCCTCGGCGCCGACTGGAAGCACGGCGATGGCTGGATCGATCCGAAGTGGATCACCGTGGCCCTGCCGGTGGGCATGGCCGTGGGTGCGCTGAGCAATGGCTGGATCTCGGACAGGCTGTTCGGCTCCAAACGTTACCTGGCGATCATGCTCTACATGGTTCTCGGCGCTGCCACCAGCCTGTGGATGTGGAGCCTGCCGGCCCATAGCGGCACTGGCCTGGCGGCCTTGTTCCTCTGCGGCTTCTTCGTCTACGGCCCGGCCTCGAGCTTCTGGGCGCTGTGTCCCGACCTGGTCGGCGCCCGCCGCGCCGGGACTGCGACCGGGGTGATGAACTTCTCTTCGTACCTGTTCGCCGGGCTCTGCGAGCCCTTGATCGGCAGCCTGCTGGACAGCACCGGCAATACCTCGCTGATTTTCATCGTGGTGGCCAGTGCCTGCGTAGGCAGTGCCGTGGTGGCGCTGTTCGTGCGCCGTTGATCCGTCCCGACCCTGGAAAAGGCCAACCCATGTACCAGTACCACAAATGGCTGCGCTCGTTTCACGCCGTGGCCTGCACCGGCAGTTTCACCCAGGCTGCCGAATACCTCAGCGTCGGTCAGCCGACCGTCAGCGAGCAGGTTGCTGCACTGGAGCAGATGTTCGCCGTCGAGCTGTTCCACCGCCGCGGGCGCTTTATAGAGTTGAGTGCGGCGGGGCGGCAGTTGCATGGCATTACCCAGGGCCTGTTCGGCCAGGAAGACGAAGCCATCCAGTTGCTGCACAGCTTCCGCGAGCGCAAGGCCGGGCTGCTGCGCATCGGTGCGGTGTCGCCGCCGATCGCCATGAACCTCACCTACGAACTGATGCAGCAGTACCCGGACATCAAGCTGGAAACCTCGTTCTCCCCGGAGCACGAGACCCTGGAGCGGCTGTACAGCTTCGATATCGACCTGGCGATCCTCGCGTTGTCTGAGTTCGACCAGCGCCTGCATACCCGATTGTACCGGCGCTATCCGATCATCGCCGTGGTCCGCGACGACCATCCCTGGGCGCAGCAGGAGCAGGTGCATATCGAGCAACTGCGCGGCGAGCGCCTGGTCTTGCGCGAGCCGTCTTCTCGCACCCGACAACTGGTCGAGGAAACCTGCCGGCATGCCGGGATCGAGCTCGACTGCGCCATGCAACTCAACAGCCGCGAAGCCATCGTCCATGCAATCGCCCGGGGGATCGGCATCGGTTTCGTCTCTGCCGTGGAATACGCAGAAACCCCGGGGACGCGACCAATCACCTTCGTCGATCACCCGTTCCATATCGATTACCACCTGTGTTGCCTGGCGCTGCGGCGCAACCGCGCGATGATCGCCGAGTTGTTCGACGCGCCGGCCTGAACCTCATTCGTTCCCTGACTGTCACTGGAGATCCAGCATGAACTACCAGCAACCCAAACGCCTGCAAGCCGCGATCCTCGACTGGGCCGGCACCGTCGTCGACTTCGGCTCCTTTGCCCCGACCCAGATCTTCGTCGAGGCCTTTGCCGAGTTCGGTGTCGAGGTGTCCCTGGAAGAAGCCCGCGGTCCCATGGGCATGGGCAAGTGGGACCATATCCGCACCCTGTGCGACCAGCCGGCGATCGCCGAGCGTTATCGGGCACGCTTCGGCCGTACGCCGAGCGACGAGGATGTCACGGCCATCTACGAGCGCTTCATGCCGCTGCAGATCGACAAGATCGGCCTGCACTCGGCGCTGATCCCCGGTGCGCTGGAGGCGATTGCCGAACTGCGCGGCAAGGGCCTGAAGATCGGTACCTGTTCCGGCTACCCCAAGGTGGTCATGGCCAAGGTCGTGGAGCTGGCTGCGGCCAACGGCTACAGCCCGGATCATGTGGTGGCCACCGACGAAGTGCCCAATGGCCGACCGTATCCGGCGCAGTCCCTGGCCAACGTGATCGCCCTGGGCATCGATGACGTAGCCGCCTGCGTCAAGGTCGACGACACCTGGCCGGGGATCCTCGAAGGGCGCAGTGCCGGGATGTGGACGGTGGCGCTGACCTGTTCGGGGAATGCGCTGGGGCTCACCTGGGAGCAGTACCAGAACCTGCCGGCTGACCAACTGGAAGCGCAGCGGGCGCGGATCGGGCGGATGTTCGAAGGCTCGCGGCCGCACTACCTGATCGACACCATTGCCGGGTTGCCGGCGGTGATCGAGGACATCAATGCCCGGCTGGCGCGGGGAGAGATGCCGCAGGGCGTCTAGATAAGGCCTGACTTGGGTTGCTGTGGTGAATTCACCACAGCAATCGCTGGCAAGCCAGCTCCCACAGGTATTGCAGGGCTCTCAAGGGTGGTGCTGACCCTGTGGGTGCTGGCCTGCCAGCGATGAGGCCCGAAAGCCGGGCACGATTTGGCCCCCCCACACAGGCCCCGATTGGACCTTTATCAACCACCCCCAACAGCCTATCCTCCAGCCCTTTTGCACCTTCGGGCACCCATGGACTCCCTCTGGCTCATCATCATCTTCGGCGCCATCCTCGCCGGCTTCGTCCAGGGCCTGTCCGGCTCCAACTTCGGCCTGGTGGCCATGGCCGTGTGGGCCTGGGCCGTACCGCCGGGATTGACCGGGCCGCTGGTGGTCTGCGGCTCGCTCACCGGCCAGTTGCTCGCTGCCCGCACCCTGCGCCGCGGCCTGAAACGCGAGCACCTGCTGCCCATGGTGATCGGCGGCCTGATCGGCGTGCCCGTGGGCGTCCTCCTGCTGCACCAGATCGACCCGCTGCTGTTCCGCCTGCTGGTGGGCATCGTCCTGGCCCTGTGGTGCCCGCTGATGCTGTTCTCTTCCAGCCTGCCGCGAATCCGCATCGGCGGTGCCGGGGCGGATGCTGCAGTAGGCGTGGTTGGTGGAGTCATGGGCGGTCTCGGCGGCCTGACCGGCCCGGCAACGGCATTGTGGGCGGTGCTCAAGGGCTGGGACCGGGATACCCAGCGCTCGGTGATCCAGGGCTTCAACCTGGCCATGCAACTGCTGACGATGATGACCTACGTGGTGGCCGGGACCATTACCACCGAGGCGCTGGGCCTGTTCCCCGTGGTGATTCTCAGCGTGCTGCTGCCGACCCTGCTTGGCGTGCGCCTGTACCGGCATTTCAGTGATGTCGGGTTCCGTCGCGTGGTCCTGGGGCTGTTGGGACTGGCCGGCATCCTGCTGATCGCCCAGTCCCTGCCGCACTTCCTCTAGGTGACCGGTACATCCAGCCCGACCTTCACATTGCTCATCGACACCAAAGTCTTGAAGCGCTTGACGTTGTTGCTTTCGAAGAACAGCGTCCGCGTCAGCTCGGTGTACTGCTCCATGTTGCGCACCGCCATGATCAGCACGAAGTCGCATTCCCCGGCCACGTAGTAGCACTGCTGCACCTGCGGGCAGGCGAGGAAGGTGCGTTTCATGGCGTCGAGCAGGTCGAGGCGTTCGTTCTCGACTTCCACTTCGGTGATCACCGTCAGGCCGTAGCCGACCGCCACCGGGTCCACCAACGACACCGTCTTGCGCACCACGCCCTCGGCATTGAGCTTCTTCAGACGACGATTGACCGCCGCGGGGGAGAGATTGACCCGGGCGCCGAGGTCCTGCTGCGAGGTGGTGGCGTCCTGCTGCACAGCGTCGAGCAGGGCGAGGTCGAACGGATCCAGACTCATGACAGTGGATTTCCTGAGTGAAGGCGAATTCGGAATAAAAATTCATTTCCGGGGCGAAAATCAAGAAATAACTCCATCGCATTGAAATAGCATTTCCCTCATCGACGAACACCCCTTGGAGTACCTGGATGAACCTTCAACTCGACGGCGCGCTGCTGCTGGAGCAGATCCGCATCCTTGGCGAACTGGGCGCCGACCCGGTGCAGGGCGGCCGCACCCGCATCGCCCTGACCGATGCCGAAAAGGCCGGGCGCGACCAGGTGGTGGCCTGGATGAAGGCGCTGGACCTGGAGGTGCGCATCGACCGCATCGGCAATATCTTTGGCACCTTGCCGGCTGCCTCCGGCGAGGCGCTGGCGCCACTGATGATGGGCTCGCATATCGACACCGTGACCAATGCCGGCGCCCTCGATGGCTGCTACGGCGTGCTCGCCGGGCTCGCGGTGATCCGCGCCTACCGTGACGCCGGCGTGCTGCCGTCGCGGCCGATCACCGTCGGTGCCTTCACCAACGAGGAGGGCGTGCGCTATCAGCCGGACATGATGGGCTCCTTGGTGTATGCCGGCGGCCTGGAGGTGCAGGTGGCGCTGGATACCCTTGGCACCGACGGCACCCGCCTGGGCGACGAGCTGGCCCGCATCGGCTACGCCGGCGACCTGCAACCCGGCGCCATCGTGCCGCATGAATACCTCGAGTTGCATATCGAGCAGGGCCCGATCCTCGAGGCCGAGGGCATCCAGATCGGCGTGGTGGAAAACCTCCAGGGCATTTCCTGGCAGCAGGTGACGGTGCAGGGCAATGCCAATCATGCCGGTACCACGCCGACCCGACTGCGCCATGACGCCGGCTACGTAGCCTGTGCCGCGGTAGCCGAGGCGCGCGCCATCGCTCGCGACGCCGGCAGCACCCTGGCCACCACCGGCTGCATCGCCTTCGAACCCAATGTGATCAACGTGATTCCGCGCAGGGCGGTGTTCACCGTCGATCTACGTGACCCTGACGAAGCCCGCCTGCAACAGGCCGAACAACGCTTTGCCGCTTTCCTCGAGCGGATCGCCGCAGAGGAGGGCGTGAAGATTTCCAGCGAGCGCCTGGTGCGTTTCGAACCGGTGATCTTCGACGCCACCCTGGCCGACCAGATCGAAGCCAGCGCCGTGCGCCTGGGCCTGAGCCACCGGCGCATGACCTCCGGTGCCGGCCACGACGCGCAGATGATCGCCCGTATCGCCCCGGCGGCGATGATCTTCGTGCCCAGCCGTGGCGGCATCAGCCACAACCCTCGCGAGCACACCGATGACGCGCAGTTGGTGATGGGCGCCGAAGTCCTGCTGGACGTGGTCGCCCGCCGACTCGCCTGACCCCTTTGCAAACGCCAACGCCGATGCCCCACGCCATCGGTGACGGCACCCCTTTGCCTGATGGAGACTGCAATGCTGCTAGCCAACCGCAACGCCCGCCGTATCCCGTACCCCGAAGACCTGCGCGAGATCATGAGCATCGCCAGGGCCGGCCAGAGTCGTGACTGGCTTGCGCACTGGGCCGGCCTCAATCGTGGCGCCACGCCGCTGTACAGCCTGCCGGACCTGGCCGCCGAGCTGGGCGTGGGCCAGTTGCTGGTCAAGGACGAGTCGCAGCGCTCGCCACTGGGCAGCTTCAAGGCCCTGGGCGCGCCGATTGCCCTGGTGCGCCTGATCCTGCGGCGCTTCCCCGAGCACAATTTCAATGTCCGCACCTTGCTCGCTGGCGAGTACGCCGAAGCCCTGGCCGGCTTCACCGTGATCAGCGCCACCGACGGCAACCACGGCCGCGCCCTGGCGGCTGCGGCACAGACCCTTGGCTGCCGCTGCGTGATCGTGCTGCACGCCAATGTCAGCGTCGAACGGGAAGAGGCGATCGCCGCCTATGACGCCGAGATCGTGCGTATCAGCGGCAACTACGACGAGTCGGTGGAGGAGGCTGCGGCCCTGGCCTTGCGCAATGGTTGGCTGGTGGTGTCCGACACCTCCTATGACGGCTACGAGGAGATTCCCCGGGACGTGATGCAGGGCTACGGCACCATCGCGGCGGAGATCGTAGAGGCCTATGACCAGGGCTTTACCCATGTCTTCCTGCAGGGTGGGGTCGGTGGCCTGGCGGCCGGGATCGCCAGTTACCTGTGGGAGTTGCACGGTGCACAGCGGCCGACCTTGGTCATGGTCGAGCCGGCCCAGGCCGACTGCCTGTACCAGAGCGCCCTGGCCGGGCGCGCGGCAAATGCCAGCGGCTCGGTGGACTCGGTGATGGCGGGGCTGGCCTGCGGGGAAACCTCGCCGCTGGCGTGGAAGTTCCTGGAGAACAGCGTCGACTTCTTCATGACCCTGCATGACGACGAGGCGCTGCTGGCGATGCGGCGCCTGGCTGCCGGCAGCGAGCGGGATATTCCGCTGGCGTCCGGCGAGTCGGCGGTGGCCGGGCTGGCGGCCTTGCAGCGCCTGGCGAAGGCGCCGCAACAGGCTGCCGAGCTGGGGCTGGACAAGGATTCCCGCGTGCTGCTGATCAGCACCGAAGGCGCCACGGCGCCGGGTGTGTATGCCGAGCTGGTGGGCGAGTCCGCCGAGTCGGTCCTGGCCCGCCAGCGCGAGTGGCTGGCCCGCGCCTGAATCCGGCGCGGTCCCTGTGGGAGCTGGCTTGCCAGCGATAGGGCCCTATCTGGCAACAGAGGTGCCCTTGCCGGCCTCATCGCTGGCAAGCCAGCTCCCACAGGGTTAGCGGCGGGTCCTCTTTAGCGCACTCCTCTAAAAAAACAACAACGGAGACTCAGATGCACACCACCAAACGCAATATCGGACCCTGGTCGCTGATGCTGACCGGGCTGGGTTCCATCATCGGCTCGGGCTGGCTGTTCGGCGCCTGGCACGCTTCGGCCATCGCCGGTCCGGCCGCGATCCTGGCCTGGGTGATCGGTGCCGTGGTGGTCCTGGCCATTGCCCTGACCTATGCGGAAATGGGCGCGATGTTCCCCGAGTCCGGCGGCATGGTGCGCTATGCGCGCTATTCCCACGGCTCGCTGGTGGGCTTCATGGCGGCTTGGGCCAACTGGATTTCCATCGTCTCGGTGATCCCCATCGAAGCCATCGCCTCGATCCAGTACATGGCTTCCTGGGATTACCCCTGGGCCCGGGCCATGGTCGCCAACGGCGAACTGACCACCCCCGGCCTGTGGGCCAGCGCGGCGCTGGTCATGGTCTATTTTGGCCTTAACTATTGGGGCGTGAAGCTGTTCGTACGCACCAACACCGCGATCACCCTGTTCAAACTGGTGGTCCCGGCCCTGACCGGCGTCGCCCTGATCTGGGCCGGCTTCAACGGCGCCAACTTCGGCGATGGCAGCGAGGCCAGCTTCGCGCCGTATGGCTGGTCCGCCGTGTTCACCGCCGTGGCCGCCAGTGGCATCGTGTTCAGCTTCAACGGCTTCCAGAGCCCGGTCAGCCTGGCCGGCGAGGCGCGTGATCCTGGGCGCAGCATTCCCTTTGCGCTGATCACTTCGGTACTGATCGCCCTGGTGATCTACGTACTGCTGCAGGTGGCCTTTATCGGCGCCGTCAGCCCCGAAAGCATCGCCGCCGGCTGGCACAGCCTGAGCTTCGATTCGCCCCTGGCACAGCTGGCCCTGGCCCTGAACCTCAACTGGCTGGCCATGCTCCTGTACTTGGATGCCTTCGTCAGCCCCTCCGGTACCGGCTCGATCTACACTGCCACCACGGCGCGGATGATCTACGCCATGGAACGCAACAACACCATGCCGAAGATCTTTGGCCGTCTGCACCCGCTGTACGGCATCCCTCGCGAAGCCATGTGGCTGAACCTGGCAGTGTCGTTCGTCTTCCTGTTCTTCTTCCGTGGCTGGGGCGCGCTGGCGGCGGTGATCTCGGTGGCGGTGATCATCTCCTTCCTCACCGGCCCGGTGAGCCTGATGACCCTGCGCAGCACCGCCGCCGATGTACCGCGGCCATTGGTGATCAAGGGCATGCGGGTCATTGCGCCGTTCGCCTTCGTCTGCGCCTCGCTGGTGCTTTACTGGGCGCGCTGGCCGCTGACCGGGCAGGTGATCCTGCTGGTGGTGGGCGCCTTGCCGATCTTCTTCTGGTTCCAGGCCAAGGCCGGCTGGACCGGTTTTGCCAAGGACCTGTACGCGGCACTGTGGCTGATCGGCTTCCTGCCGGCCATGGCCCTGGTGTCCTGGCTGGGCAGCAGCGACTTCGGCGGTATCGGCCTGATTCCGTCTGGCTGGGACATGCTGGTGGTGGCATTGCTGGCCCTGGCTTTCTACTACGCCGGTGTCTGCAGCGGCTATCGCACCCGCTACCTGCAAGAAAGCGCGATGTGGCGTGGAGCCCCGAGCAAGACCCTATCCACTTCTTCATTCCCCGAGGGACAGCGAGCATGAGCACGCCATTCGAACAACGCCTGAAAGACTGGCGCCACGCCTTCCATCGCCACCCGGAAACCGGCTTCGAGGAAGTCGACACCTCGGCCCGGGTCGCCGGGATCCTCGAAGGCCTTGGCCTGGAGGTGCATCGCGGAATCGGCGGCACCGGGCTGGTGGCCAGCCTGAAGGTGGGTGAGGGGGCCGGGGTGATCGGCCTGCGTGCCGATATGGACGCGCTGAACATCACCGAGCAGGTGCCGGAGCGCGAGCATGCTTCGCGGATCGACGGCAAGATGCATGCCTGCGGGCATGACGGGCATATGGCGATGATCCTCGGCGCGGCCCAGTTGCTCTGCGAGCGTCGCGACTTCAACGGCACCGTGCGCTTTATCTTCCAGCCGGCCGAGGAGCATGGTTGCGGGGCCAAGGCGATGATGGCCGACGGGCTGCTCCAGCGCTTCCCGGTGGATGCCATCTATGGCGCGCACAACATGCCAGGGATGCCGGCCGGGCATATCGCCACCCGTGCGGGCGGGATCATGGCCAGCGAGGACAATTTCGTCATTCGCATCCAGGGCCGGGGCACCCACGCGGCGCGGCCGCATATGGGCGTGGACCCGCTGGTGACCGGCGCTCAGATCGTCGTCGCCCTGCAGACCGTGGTGGCGCGCAATGTCGATCCGGGGTTGTCGGCGGTGGTGTCGTGCACGGAGTTCCTGACCGATGGCATCCGCAATGCGATTCCGACCCATGTGACCATCAAGGGCGATACCCGCAGCTACAGCCCCGAGGTGCAGAAGCTCCTGGAAACCCGCATGCGCGAGATCTGCATGGGCATCTGTGCGGCGAACGGGGCGAGTTGCGAGTTTGAGTACAGCCACGAGTTCGCCCCGACGGTGAACTGGGCGGAGAACACTGCGTTGGCAGTCGAGGCAGCAAGGGCCGTGGTCGGCGAGGCGGCGGTGGACGGGGAGGTGATGCCGATGATGATTTCCGAGGATTTCGGCGCGTTTCTTCAGCAGGTGCCGGGGAACTTCGTGTTTATCGGCAATGGGGCCAGTGGTGAGACGGGCGGGACGCCGTTGCATAACGCCTGTTATGACTTCAATGACGGGATCCTGAAGACCGGGGCGGAGTATTTTGCCGAGGTGGTGCGCAGGAGTTTGCCTCTCTAAACCAATCTTCCTGTGGGTGCAGGACCTGTGGGAGCTGGCTTGCCAGCGATTTGGCCCGACCTGACAACATCTTTGTCATTGCCGGCCTCATCGCTGGCAAGTCGGGGCGCCGAACCGCAGCTCCCACAGGGTTCTCTACAGGCTTCCGGGGCGGATCAGTGCACCTGCTCCGCCGTCAGTTTCCCCCAGGCCGACAGCACCGTGGCCAGGATGATCAACGCCGCACCCGCCACCATCCGCAGCGACGGCTGTTCACCGAACAGCCACCAGGCACAGGCGATCGCATACACCGGCTCCAGCGCGATGATCATCCCCGCGCTGCGCGCCTCCAGCCCTTCCAGGCTCTTGACGAACAGGTATTGGGACAGCCCGGTGCAGAAGATCCCGAGGAGCGCCAGGTACAGCCAGTCGCTGTGACTCAGTCCCTGCACCAGCAAGGTGTCGAAGGCGAACGGCGCGACCAGTACGGCCACCGTGAGGTTCTGCCAGAACGCCACCTGCACCGCATTCATTCCTTGCAGGCCGCGGCGGTTGATGATCGCCAGCAGGGCGAAGGACAGGCCCGAGCCCAGGCCCCAGAGCAAGCCGACCGTACCCTGGTCAAGCAGGTCGAAGGACGGCACCACCAGCACCAGGCCGAGGCTGACCAGCAGCAACAGCAGGCCTTCGGCAGCACGAATGCGCTCCCGGAACACCAACAGGTCGAGGATCGCGATAAAGGCCGGGAAGCTGGCGAAACCGAGGGTCGCCACGGCCACGCCACCAACCTTGATGGCAATGAAGAAACTCACCCAGTGCGAGGTCAGCATCACCCCGCTCAGGGCCATGACCGCGAACTTGCGCGTGTTCAGGCGATGGAACACGCCACGTTTCTGCAGTTGCGCCACCGCACCCAGGGCGAGCACGGCAAAGGCCGCGCGACCGAAAGTGATGACCGAGGCGGACGAGTGGATAAGGGCGCCGAGAATGCCGGTCAGGCCGAACAGCACGGCGGCGATGTGGGCCACGATCAGCGCATTGCGGTGACCGAGGGTGGAGCTATGGGTTGAAACGTTCGAAGCGAGCATGGGCAGTAGGAAAGTCTGTGCATGTGTTCGCACGCGAGCGCTCTGCGGCGGTCGTGCGGACGGGTTTTTGGGTAGTTGGATTGGGTGGCCGCCTGGTCGAAATCCAGGAACCGTCGGCGCCGCAGCGTTGTAGTGGCCTGCACGGGCCGTGCTGCTCGTTCGCCGTACTGCGAAAGGAAACGGGGGTGGCCACCGCCTGCGTGGGGCGGTGGCCGGGTCGGGTACCGAACTCCGTCAGAACAGCACCCGGGTTTCAGCTCACGAAGCGTCGATCCAGATGGTTTTCAGCTCCGTGTACTGATCATGGGCCCAGATCGACTTGTCGCGACCGCCAAATCCGGACTCCTTGTAGCCTCCGAACGGCGTCGAGGCATCGCCTTCGCCGAAGCAGTTGACCGTGACCACGCCAGCGCGGATTTCCCGCGACAGGCGCAGGGCATTGCGCAGGCTGCCGGTGTAGGCCGAAGCCGCCAGGCCGTAGATGGTGTCGTTGGCCAGTTCGATGGCTTCATCGAGGGTTTCGAAGGTGGTCACGCTCAGTACCGGGCCGAAGATTTCTTCGACGAACAGGCGGCTGTCGCGGGCCACGCCATCGATGATGGTCGGCTGCACGAACACGCCGTCCTGGGTCTCGCCACCCAGGGCCACGGTGAGTTTCTGCTCGGCGGCGTACTTCAGGTAGGAACGGACCTTCTCGAAGTGCGCCTTGCTGACCATGGCACCGAGACGGTTGTCCGGGTCCAGCGGATCGCCGAGTTTCCAGTCCTTGACGTGCTTGGAGATCAGGCTCAGCAGCTCGTCCTTCACATCCTTGTGCACGATCAGGCGCGACGACGCGGAGCAGTTCTCGCCCATGTTCCAGAAGGCACCGGCGGTGACGAACTGGGCCACGGAGTCGAGGTCCTCGCAGTCGTTCATGACCACGGCCGGGTTCTTGCCACCCAGCTCCAGGACCACGCGCTTGAGGTTGGATTCGGAAGCGTACTTGAGGAACAGGCGACCGGTATCCGTAGAACCGGTGAAGCTGACCATGGCTACGTCCATATGCCGACCGATGGCTTCGCCGGCCTCACGGCCGCCGCCAGGTACGATATTGAACACGCCGGCCGGGATGCCGGCCTCGTGGGCCAGTTCGGCCACGCGCAGGGCGGTGAGGGTGGTTTCCTTGGCCGGCTTGACCACGATGGAGCAACCGGCGGCCAGGGACGGGCCGATCTTCCAGGCCAGCATCAGCAGCGGGAAGTTCCACGGCAGGACCAGACCGACAACACCGATCGCCTCGCGTACGACCATGGTCACCGCAGCGGAACCGGTCGGGGCGGTAGCGTCGTAGATCTTGTCGATCAGCTCGGCGTGCCAGCGCAGGGTGTGGATGGTCTCCGGTACGTCGACGTTCTGGCATTCGCTGACCGGCTTGCCGCTGTCCAGGGCTTCCAGTACCGCCAGTTCATGGGCGTTGTCTTCCAGCAACCGGGCGAATTTCAGCAGGACCTTTTTCCGCGCGCCCGGGGTCAGCGCGCTCCAGCGACCGTCTTCGAAGGCCGCCTTGGCGGCGGCGACGGCGACGTTGACGTCCTGCGCATCACAGGCCGCCACTTCAGCCAGCTTCTCGCCGGTGGCCGGGTTGGTGGTGACGAAGGTGCGTCCGCTGATCGCGTCGCGGAATTCGCCGTCGATGAAGGCTTGGTTGCGCGGCTGCAGCTTGGCAGCCAGGGCCTGGTATTCGGCTTTGCTCAGCAGTTCGGCCATGTCATTTGTCCTCGACGATTGCCGCGATGTTGCGCTTCAGGGTGGCGACCACATTGGTCAGCTCGGCCTGCTCGACAGCCTCCAGGCCTTGCAGCGGTGCGCGCACGCCGCCGGTGCTCAGGCCGTTGAGGCTGACGCCATGCTTGATCGACTGGACGAACTTGCCGCCTTCGAGGAAGTCCATCAGCGGCATCATCTCCGCCATGATGCGTCGGCCTTTGTTGAAGTCCTTCTCGATCACGCAGGCTTCGTACAAGGCCACGTGCTCGTGCGGGATGAAGTTGGAGCCGGCGCAGACCCAGCTCTGTGCACCCCAGGCGAAGAATTCCAGGGCCTGGTCGTCCCAGCCACAGGACAGGGAGATGTGCGGGTACTTTGTGGCCAGGCGGTGCAGCTGGTTCATGTCGCCCGAGCTTTCCTTGATGGCGACGATGTTCTTCACATCGGCTACGGCATCGAAGAACTCAGGGCCCATGCTCACGCTCATGCGGCCCGGGTAGTTGTAGAGCATGATCGGCAGGTCGGCTGCTGCGTCCACGGCTTTGACGTGCACGGCGATTTCCTGCTGGGTCGGCAACGCGTAGGGCGGGGTGCCAACCAGCAGCGCGTCAGCCTTGATTTCCCTGGCATGCTTGGCGAAGGCCACCGAGTCTTCGGTACGGATCGCGCCGGTCCCGATGATCAGCGGCAGGCGGCCGTTGATCACGTCCTTGGCCTGGGCGGCCAGGTCGATGCGCTCCTGGGCGGTGTGGGCGTAGTACTCGCCGGTCGAGCCGCCGATAATGATGCCGTGGATCTTCGACTCCACCAGGTAGTCGAGGACGGCGGCGAAGCCGGCCTTGTCGATGCTGCCGTCGGCGTTCAGCGGGGTCACGGCGGGGGTGTAGATACCTGCGAATTTCATGCTTTTCTCTCCAGTGGGACGCAAGGAATGTCAGACCGCGCTCAGTTCAGCGAGGCGGCTTGTTGCAGAGTCAGGGAACGGGTTTCCGGGGCCAGGGCCCAGGCGAAGAGCAAACCGATCAGGGTCACGATGGCGGCGGCGTACATGGTCTGGGCGATGCCCAGGGATTGCAGCGACATCGGCACCAGCCAGGTGCCGACCGCAGCGCCGATCCGCGACAGCGAGGTGCCGATGCCGACCGCGACGGCGCGTATCTCGGTAGGGAACAGCTCGTTCGGGTACACCAGTTGCAGCACTTGTGCGCCGCCGATGAACAGGGCGTAGGCACCGAACAGCACCAGGACCAGCATTGGCGAGCCGTCGTGCAGGGCCGCCAGGCCGAGCAGGGCCAGGCCGGACCAGAGGAAGCTGTGGATCAGCATGCTGCGCCGGCCCATGCTGTTGATCAGGCGGGTGGCGATGATGCAGCCGACCACGAACAGCAGGGTGATCGCCACCGAGCCGAAGGACGCCCAGTCACCTTTGAGGTGCAGCGCTTCGAGGACCTTCGGGGCGAAGGAGTACACGGCGAACACCGGGATCACCGAGCACGACCAGAACATGCTGACGAACAGCATGCGTTTGCCGTAGCCCGAGTGCAGCAGGCTGAGCAGCGAGGCTTTCTGTTCCTTTGGCTGTTCCGGCAGGTTCTTCAGCGAGAAGGCCTTGCCGTAGACCTGCTTGATGATCGTCTCGGCTTCTGCCGCACGGCCCTTGTTCAGCAGCCAACGGGGCGATTCCGGGGTGCCCATGCGCAAGCCGAAGAGGATCGCGCCGATCACCACGGGGCTGGCCAGCACCAGGCGCCAGGCATTTTCGCCGCCGGACGCGAGGAGGAAGTGGCCGACGATATAGGCGAAGGCAGCACCGGCGAACCACAGGATGGTCAGGGTGGCCAGGCGCGGGCCGCGGTATTTCTTCGGCAGGAATTCCACCAGCAACGCGGTGGCCACCGGGTATTCGATGCCGACCGCGACGCCGATCAGAAAGCGCAGGGCGAACAGCATGGGCCCGGATTCGACCCAGAACTGGGCGAGGGAACCGAGGATGAACAGGGTAGGGCCGACGAAGAAGATGCGCTTGCGCCCGAAATGATCGGTCAGCGCGCCGCCGAGGAAGCCGCCGAAGAAGATGCCGATCAGCGCCGAGGCGGCGATCATGCCCTGCCAGAAGGCGGTCAGGCCCAGGCCTGCGGACATCTGCACCATGGCCACGCCAATGATGCTGAGCACATAGCCGTCGACGAATGAGCCACCACCGGAACGGGCGGTGAGCAACTGGTGGAAACGATTGAGGGGTACGTCTTCAACGGATTGATTGGAAGTTGTCATTATTGTTTCCTGCACTATCGAATCTGTTTTCCGGCCGAGCGGGTCCGCGGATCTGAATGGGAACTTCAGTCCGGGGATTGGCGCCTGGCCGGCGCGACACTGTTTGCTACTTCTTTACCGCAACTTGCCGGGCGATCTTTGGGAGCACTGCGCACTTCATCGCGGCGGTTCGGCGGTCCGACAAGCCACGCTCCTACAAGAGCAAGGGTTTAGCTTTCCTTGCCGGCGCGCATCTGGCCCCAGGTCAGGTTGGCGTTGACCCCAAGCGACAGGAACGGCTGCGGCGGGTTGGCATTCGGGCCCGGGGACTTCAGGAGGAAGTCGATCAGGTCGTTCTTTTCGCCCGCCAGCCAGTCCGCCAGCAACTTGCCAGTGGCCGTGCCGCGGGTCACGCCCAGGCCGTTGCAGCACAGTGCGCCATAGACGTTCGGCGCCAATTGGCCGAAGAAGCTCTCGTGGTTGCGCGACATGGCCAGGGCGCCGCCCCAGGTGTATTCGATACCCACGTCCGGCAGCATCGGGAAGCGCCGGGCGAACGACGCCCTGTGCCGGGCGACGTAGCGCTGCAGGTACTTGGGATTGGCGCGGCCGTCCGGGTTGAAGCTGAAGCTGTTGCGGATCAGCAGACGGTTGTCCGGGGTGCGCCGCACCGTCGTGCCGAACGGGTCCGCCGGTATCACGCCCCAGTAGGGCTTGCCGCCCAGGCGTGCCTGTTCCTGTTCGGTCATCGGCCGGGTCAGGCTGGCGTAGGTGAAGATCGGCAGCATGGCGCCCTTGAGGAAGCCGAAGTGACCGCCGAAGGCATTGTTGGCCAACACCAGCTTGTCGGCGCTGATGCTGCCGCGTGCATGGCGCAGCACGGTCTTGTTGCCGTACTCGACGTCGAGGATCGGAGTGTTTTCGTAGAGCGTAACGTTGGCCGGCAGGCTTTGCGCCAGGCCCTTGACCATGGCCGATGGCTGGATCAGCGCGGTGCCGGGGGTGAACAGCGCCTTGCGGTAGAAGTGCGTGCCGATGTGCTCGGGGAGGTCCGCGCCTTCGATCACTTCGAAGGGCTGGCCGAGCTTTTCCAGGCCGCGCCGGTAGGCGTCGAGCACGGCGATACCGCGATCTTCCACGGCGGCCTGGTACTTGCCGCAGAACTTCATCTGCGCATCGATGCCGTGTTCGGCGACCAGGTTCGCGAGATAGTTCTGGCCGGTGAGGTTCAGGCGCAGGCAGGTCCTGGCGATACCGATGTCGCCGATATAGTCCTCGGCGCCGATATCGTGTGGCAGGTCGATGGCGAAACCGGCATTGCGGCCAGCGGTGCCGAAGCCGACTTCCTGGGCTTCGACCAGGAGAATCTGTTCATCGGGGAACTTCAGCGCGAGCTGGCGTGCGGCGGCGAGGCCGACGTAGCCAGCGCCCAGCACCACCCAGCGCGCATGGCTGGTGCCCGAATGGGCGGGCCGCGGCGTGCGCTTCGGGCTCAGGTGATACCAACCGCACGAACTGTCGTCGGCTGGCAACGAGGTTACTTTTGTCATTTCAGGGACCTGGCTGTTCTTGTTTGATCCGGTGTTGCCACCCAGGCCGAAATGACTAGCGAAACCTCGCTAGATCTTCATGCTCCGGGGCCTTTCAAAGCGCGAGCGATACCTCCATGCCTTCCGGTGCGGCGTATTCCGCCATGCGCCGGCGCGACAGTTCCATATGCTCGCGAATCAGTTGTCCCGCTGCCTCGGTGTCATGGCGGGCAATGGCCTCGATGATCTGGTCGTGCTGGTCGCAGGCCAGTTCGAGGTCCTTCTGCATGTCCACGGTGGTCGGGTGGCGGTAGAAAATCTTGCCCAGTCGCGCATGGTCGATCAGCACACGGCGCAGGCTCGGCATCAGGTAATCGTTGCGCGCCATCTTGCCGATCTCGAGGTGGAACTCGTCGTTGTAGATGACGCGGTTTTCCACGTGCTGCTCCCGGATCGCCTGTCGGAACAGGGCCTGGATCCGGCGCAGTTCTTCGATTTCGCTCGCGGTGGCGCGGGTCGCTGCCAGTTGCGTGGTGGCGATGTACACCAGCGGTGCCGCGAGGAAGAACGCCCGCAATGACTCATGACTCATGGCCGCGACCCGGGGAGCGCGGTTGGCTTCCAGCTCGATATAGCCTTCGGCGGCGATCTGGCGCAGCAGCTCGCGCACTGGCGGCCGGGACAGACCGAATTCATCACACAACGCCAGTTCATCCACCACCGCTCCGGGCGCCAGCTCCATGCTCAGGATGCGCCGGCGCAGCGCTTCGGCGAGAAGCGCCTTGCGATCCGGGGAGGCATCGGCAGGGGTGGAGGAGACAGCCGCGGTGGCTTTCATGGGAGCCTTTTTTGTACTCATCAGGTTGTGTCTACAATTTGTATAACGACTATAGGGGAGGATTAGACAATGTGTCTACAGATATTTCGATGAGCGGTTTCCCTGCTTATCTGGGTATCTGTGACAGGGTCTGACCCCGGTTTTGTGCTGTGCTTTCGGGCCTCTCGCTGGCAAGCCAGCTCCCACAGGTACGGTGTACGCCGGTCCTTGTGGGAGCTGGCTTGCCAGCGATGAGGCCATGACAGGCGATGCAAGTGCCAGGTCTCTATGGCATCCACGAGACACACTCTTATCAAATCCCGCCATCGCCATATCCACCCACGACAGCTTTTTCCTTGGCTCTACTAGCCTGAGAGCCCTGAAAACACTGGGGAAAATAGCATTTTTTATGAATTCTTTTTGAATTCCATAGGTATACACAAAGAATACAATTCCGTTGACCGTCTCTTGAGCCCGTGCGAATCTCGCCCCAAGGCCAGTGTTCGCGGGGGCTTTAGCTCTTTGCCAGGCCTTTGTCGGGCGCCAGAAAACCCCCGCCAGAAAGTTGTGCAAGAAAACCAAGAACAAGCAACGGACGTGGCAATGCGTCCGGCCAGCACCACAACCCAGGAGACGACAACAATGAAACTCTTCCGCAAAGCGCTCTGTACCCTCGCCATGGTCGGTCTCACGGTGTTCCAGGCCCAGGCCGAGGAAAAGACCATCACCATGGGCACCCTGTCGTGGGAAGACCTTACCCCGATCACCACCGTCACCAGGAAAGTCCTCGAGGACGCCGGCTACACCGTCAAGGTGACCAACTTTTCCGAATGGGGCATCGCCTACGCCGCACTGGGCAAGGGTGACATCCAGCTGCTGGCCTCGCAGATCGACTACGCTGCCCAGGACTATTGGAAGAAGAACAAGAACCGCCTGGAAAAGATCTCTCCGGTTTCCCACGGCCTCTACCAGGCCATCGCCGTACCGAAGTACGTGACCATCGACTCGCTGGAAGAGCTCAACGCCAACGCCGACAAGTTCGGCAACAAGATCGTCGGCATCGAGCCGGGTTCGGGCCTGATGAGCGATGCGGCCAAGGCCGTGACCGACTACGGCCTCAAGCTCAACCTCCTGGAGGGCAGTACCGCCGCCATGACCGCTGCCCTCAAGTCCGCCGTGGACCGCAAGGAGTGGATCGCGGTGACCACCTGGGAACCGTCGTGGATGAGCCAGAAGTTCGACGTCAAGTTCCTCAAGGACCCGAAAGGCTCCTTCGCCCCGCCACAGGGCTACTACTGGATCGGCCAGAAGGGCTTTTCCGCCGCCTACCCGCAAGCGCGTGAGCTGATCGCCGGGGTTTACCTGCCGCTGGCCGACATCACCGCTATCAACGGCGAAATGAAGGATGGCAAGACGGTGGAACAGGCCGTGCAGGACTGGGCCACGAAAAACGCCGACCTCGTGAACCGCTGGGAAAACATCAAAAAATACTGATTTCGAAGTACCGCGTTGTTCGGGGCTGTACCCGGGCAACGCCTTTACCACTGCCGAACTGAACGTAATAAAAAAGCCAACCAGATTCCTGGTTCGACGGGTGCGAGATGAACACAGCAAGCGAAGTAGCTGAAGACGTATTGGTAGAGTGCCAATCGGTCTGGAAGATTTTTGGCAAGAACGCCGATACCGCCATGCGTGCTTATAAAGAGCGTGGTTTGTCGAAGAAGCAGATTCTTCAGGACCATGGCTGTGTTGTCGGCGTCTCGAACGTCAGCCTCAAGGTCAAACGGGGTGAGATCTACTGCATCATGGGTTTGTCCGGCAGCGGCAAGTCGACCCTGATCCGTATGTTCAACCGCCTGATCGATCCGACCTCCGGGCAGATCCTGATCAAGGGCAAGGATCTTGCCAGCCTCGATAAGGCGGCCTTGCGCGAAACCCGCGCGCGGCACATCGGCATGGTATTCCAGAGCGTGGCCTTGCTACCGCATCGCACGGTGCTGGAAAACGCCGCCTTCGGCCTGGAGGTGCGCGGCATCTCGAAAGCCGAACGGCACAAGGTGGCCGGGCAGGCCTTGGCGAAAGTAGGTTTGAGCGACTGGGCGCAACGCTACCCGGACGAACTGTCCGGTGGCATGCAGCAGCGCGTCGGCCTGGCCCGTGCCATCACTTCGGACCCGGAAGTGATCCTGATGGATGAACCGTTCAGCGCCCTCGACCCGCTGATACGTCGCCAGTTGCAGGACGAGTTTCGCCAACTGACCAAGTCCCTCGGCAAGTCCGCCGTGTTCATTACCCACGACCTCGAAGAGGCCATCCGCATCGGCGACCGCATCGCCATCATGAAGGACGGGGTGATCATCCAGGAGGGGACCGCCGAGGACATCGTGCTCAAGCCCGCCGATGACTATGTGGCCGAGTTCGTCGCCGGGATTTCCCGCCTGCACCTGGTCAAGGCGCACTCGATCATGTCGCCCGTCGCAGCGCATCCGTATCTCAGCCCTGGCCTTCTGCCGAGTGCCGGTCCGCAAGCCGACCTCGATGCCCTGATCAACCTGATGATCAGCTCCGGCGGCGATGCCTTGACGGTGGCGGAGGGCGGCCAGGTCCTCGGCGTGATCACCCAGCAGGACCTGCTGCGTGGCGTGCAGGGTGCGCCGGCCGCAGAACATGCCGCTGCGCAGCCGGAGCACGCACTATGAGCCCCGGGGAATTCGCTGCTGCCTTCGACGACGTCGTCGATGCCCGGCTGGAGTGGCTGGCGGACAACGGCGCCTGGTTCTTCGACGGCCTCAACGATGTGCTGTACGCCGGTTACCAGGCGATCTACAGCGGCCTGACCCTGCTGCCGTTCTGGGTGCTGATCCTGGCCTTCGGCGCGCTCGGCTGGCGCCTGACCGCCAGCTGGCGCTTCGCCCTCGGGGCCATGCTCGGGCTGCTGCTCTGCGTGGCCATGGGCCTGTGGCCACAGACCATGAGCACCCTGGCGCTGGTATTGTCGGCGACCAGCATGGCCCTGATCATCGGCATCCCGCTGGGCGTCGCGGCCGGCCTGATGCCGTCCCTGGACCGGGTCAGCGAGCCGGTGCTGGACCTGATCCAGACCTTGCCGCCCTATATCTATCTGCTACCAGCCATTGCCTTGCTCGGCTACGGCCCGGGCACCGCGCTGCTGGCCACCTTCATCGTTGCCGTACCGCCGGTGGTGCGCCTGACCTCGCTGGGCATCCGCATGACGCCCAGGGTCTTCATCGAACTGGGCCAGGCCAGCGGTACCACGGGGTGGCAGCAGTTCTTCAAGATCCGCCTGCCGTTTGCCCTGCCGAGCATCATGGCCGGGGTCAACCAGGGGCTGATGATGGCCTTCGGCATGGTAGTGATCGCCGGTATCGTCGGTTCCGGAGGACTGGGTGAAGTGATCTACGGCGCGATCCGCACCCTGGATATCGCCATGTCGATCAACGCCGCCATCGCCATCGTCATTCTTACCCTGATCCTTGACCGCATGGCCCAGAGCGCCAGCCGTCCCGGCCGGAGGGCTGCCCATGAATCCTGATATCACGTTCTCTCCAGGCGCCTGGCTGGCACCATCGGTCGACTGGCTCAACGCCAACCTGCACGGCCTGTTCGTCCTGATCAGCCGCTTTATCGAAACCGTCCTCGGCGGTATCGAAGGCGTGCTGCTGGCGATCCCGCCCTACGGCATGATCGCCCTGGTGGCGGTGGCGGCGTTTTTCCTGGTCAACCTGCGGGCGGCGATTCTGGCTGTGGTGATGCTTGGCTTCTGCCTGATCTCCGGGTTCTGGGTGGCATCGATGCAGACCATCGCCCTAGTGACGGTAGCCGTGCTGATCTCGGTGACGGTGGCGTTCCCGATCGGCGTCGCGGCCTCGCGGATCAAGCGCCTGGACGCGGTGCTCAGCCCGCTCCTCAACGTCATGCAGACCGTGCCGCCGTGGGTCTACCTAATTCCAGCGGTGATGGTCTTCAGCCTGGGCAAGGTCCCGGCGATCCTCGCTACCATCATCTATGGCATCCCGCCGATGCTGCGCCTGACCACCCTGGCGTTCAACCGGGTGCCCCGCGATCTGCTGGAACTGGGCAAGGCCATGGGCGCGCCGCCCCGGGCGATCCTGCTGAAGATCGAGTTGCCCACGGCCATGCCGACCCTGCTGGTGGGCTTGAACCAGTGCATCCTGCTGTCCCTGGCCATGGTGGTGCTGGCCGGGCTGGTGGGGGCGGGCGGGCTGGGTGCGGAAGTGACCCGCGGCCTGACCCGGATGGAAATGGGCCTCGGTCTGCGTGCGGGCCTGGCCATCGTTGCCGTGGCCCTGTTGTTGGACCGTCTCTCTCGTGGAGCCTTGCAAGGCCGCAGGAATCAGGCAGCAACATAAATCAGAAATTCCGAAGGAAAGTTGGACACCGCCGCGCCGGCGTGCATCATTCGACGATGCATGCCGGCGTAGCGGTTTCAGCGCTTCGGATTCCCAGAACACTATCGGAAGACACCAACGTGGTCGAAAGAAGGCATTTCAGCGATGCCATGCAGGGCTCGAACCTGCGCTTCACCGGCGAAAAGCAGGCGCCGGGCGGGCAGGGCAGGGTCGGTTTCATCCTGCTCGAACATTTCTCCTTGCCGGCCTTCACCCAGGCCCTGGATACGGTGGTCACTGCCAACCTGATCCAGGCGGCGTCCTTTACCTACCGTACCTTCACCCTGGATGGCGGCTCGCGGGTCAGCGACCTGGGGCTGGTGATCTGCCCGGATGCGCCACTCGATGCCGCTGCGCTGGACGACCTTGACCTGCTGGTGGTCTGCGGCGGCTTGCGCACCGTGTTGCGGCCGATCCCGGAGCTCAACCAGATCCTGCACAAGGCGGCGGAAAAGCATGTGGCCCTGGGCGCGTTGTGGAATGGCGCCTGGTTCCTCGGCCAGGCCGGGCTGCTGGATGGCTACCGTTGTGCCGTACACCCGGAGCACCGTGGTGCGGTGGCGGAAATCGCCAAGGACAGCCAGGTCACCAGTGAAAGCTACATGGTCGACCGCGACCGCCTGACCGCTGCCAGTCCGTCGGGCGGTTTCCATCTGGTGCTGGAGTGGATCAACAGCCGCTGCGGGCGCGGGCTGGTGGATGCGGTGGTGGATATTCTTGCCTTCGAGGAATCGCGCTATCGCCGGGCCCGTCCGACCCTGCACGAGAAGATGAGCGAGCCATTGCGCGAAGCCATCAACCTGATGAGTGCGAACATCGAGGAACCCCTGAGCCAGGATCAACTGGCCCACTATGTGGGACGTTCCAAGCGGCAGATCGGGCGCTTGTTCATGAGCCAGCTCGGTACCACCCCGGTGCGCTATTACCTGGAACTGCGCATCACCGAAAGCCGGCGCCTGTTGCAGCATTCCGACCTGCAACTGATCGACGTGGCGCTGGCCTGCGGTTTCGTATCACCGAGCCATTTCAGCAAGTGCTACACCTCGTTCTATGGCTACGGGCCGTCGAAGGAGATTCGCTATGGCCTGGTGAAGGGCGGGAAGGCGAAGAAGGCCGAGTGATGTGGGGTGACTGAACCGGCCTCATCGCTGGCAAGCCAGCTCCCACAGGGTACGCGGTGTCAGCGATGAGGCCCTGAAGAACACCCGGATCCCCAGGACCTGCCGAATCAGCCACTCACCATCGCGATACCTGTGGGAGCTGGCTTGCCAGCGATGAGGCCCTGAAGAACACCCGGGAGCTCCGGGCCTGCCGAATCAGCCAATCACCGCCTGCAACACCACCTCCAGCGGATGTCGCAACTTGCGGTCGGCCATGCGCTTGACCTGGCTGCGGCACGAATAGCCGGTCGCCAGCGGCTCGCCGTCCTTGTCCAGCTTGCCCGCCCAGGACTGTTCGAAGATGGTCTTCGAGGTCTCCTGGTTGCGCGCCTCATGCCCGTAGGTGCCGGACATGCCGCAGCAGCCGGTGGCCTCGGTCACCAGCTTCAGGCCCAGGCGCGAGAACACCTGCTCCCATTGCCTGGTGCTGGTCGGCACGTTGGTTTTCTCGGTGCAGTGCGCCAGCAGGCGGAAGCTGCCGCCCTTGCCGGTGCCTTGCTCCGGCAGCACATCCATCAACCATTCCTGCGGCAACAGCACGTTCGGGCTGCCCTCCAGGCCCGGCACCTTCTGGTATTCCTGGCGATAGACCAGGGTCATCGCCGGATCCAGCCCCACCAGCGGCACGCCGCAGTCGGCCAGGGCCTTGAGCTGGGTGCCATTGCGCACTGCCGCCTTGGCGAAGGCGCCGAGGAAGCCCTGCACATGCAACGGCTTGCCGTTGGCGCTGTACGGGGCGAGGAAGATCTTGTGCCCCAGGCGATGCGCCAGGTCGATGAAGGCCGCCAGCAGCGGCGTTTCGAAGTAGCGGGTGAAGGCATCCTGGACCAGCACGATGCTGCGCTCGCGCTGCGCCGGGGTCAGTTCGCGCAGTGCCGGCACGCTGGCGGCACGTACGCCGCAGCGTTTCAGCGTGGCCTGGAAGTTGAAACGGCTGATCAGCGGGCTGTCGACCATGCCGATACGGTCCGCCAGCAGACCACTGACGAACTTCGACCCCATCACCGCGTTGTACAGCCCAGGCGCATGGGCCAGGTACGGGATGGTGAATTCCAGCGAACCGATCAGGTAGTCGCGCAGCGGGCGCTGGTAGCGGTTGTGGTACAGCTCGAGGAAGCGCGAACGGAAGTCCGGCACGTTGACCTTGATCGGGCACTGCCCGGCGCAGGATTTGCACGCCAGGCAGCCGGCCATGGCGTCGTAGACTTCATGGGAGAAGTCGGCCTGGCCCTGCTGCTGTGCGCGCACATTGCGCAGGCGCCCGGGCAGGCCCTTGAGCCAGGAAACCCTGTTCGGCGCGAGCACATCGATGTTCGCCGCTCCCTGCAGGCGCAGCCATTCGCGGATCAGCGAGGCGCGGCCCTTGGGCGAGTGCTGGCGCTGGCGGGTGGCTTTCCACGACGGGCACATGGCGTCGTCGGGGTCGTAGTTGTAGCAGGCGCCGTTGCCGTTGCAGTGCACGGCGCTGCCGAAGCTCTGCCACACGCGCTCGTCGATCTGCCGGTCATGCTCGCCGCGCAGCGGCGCTTCGTTGACCTTGATCAGGCCTTCGGCACTGTCCGGCGGGGTGCAGATCTTGCCCGGGTTGAGCTGGTTGTGCGGGTCGAATGCGCCCTTAAGGCGTTGCAGCGCCGGGTACAGTTCGCCGAAATAGGCCGGTACGTACTCCGAACGCAGGCCCTTGCCGTGCTCGCCCCAGAGCAGGCCGCCATAACGCTGGGTGAGGGCGGCGACCGCGTCGGAGATCGGCTTGACCAGCGCGGCCTGGGCCGGGTCCTTCATGTCCAGCGCCGGGCGCACGTGCAGCACACCGGCATCGACATGGCCGAACATGCCGTAGGTCAGGCCATGGCCATCGAGCAGGGCGCGGAACTCGGCAATGTAGTCGGCCAGTTGCTCCGGTGGTACCGCGGTGTCTTCGACGAACGGCTGCGGACGCACTTCGCCCTCGACGTTGCCGAGCAGGCCCACCGAGCGCTTGCGCATGGTGTAGACCTTGGTCACCGCCGCCGAACCTTCGGCCAGGGTATGGCCCAGGCGCTCGACACTGGTGTCCTGTTGCAGGTGCTCGATAAAGGCCGCGACCCGGGCGTTGACCTCGTCCGGCTGGTCGCCGCAGAACTCCACCAGGTTGATGCCCAGGGTCGGCTTGGCCGGGTCGGCCGGGAAGTATTCGGCGACGCTGTGCCAGACGATGTCCTGCATCGCCAGCATCAGCACCCGCGAGTCCACCGTCTCGATCGACAGCGGCTTGTGCGCCATCAGCGCATTGGCGTCGCGCAGGGCGTCCATGAAGCTGGTGTAGCGCACGTTGACCAGCACCGCGTACTTCGGGATCGGCAGCACGTTGAGCTTGGCTTCCACCACATAGCCCAGCGAGCCTTCGGCACCGCACAGCACGCTGTTGAGGTTGAAGCGACCGTCGTCGTCGCGCAGGTGGGCCAGGTCGTAGCCGGTCAGGCAGCGGTTGAGCTTGGGGAAGGTGCTTTCGATCAGCTCGCCCTGGGTTTCCTGGATCTCCCGGGCCATGCGGTACACCTCGCCGATCCGGCCGGGCAGGGCGCAGGCGGCGTCGAGGGTGGCGTCATCCACCGGCAGGCTGTGCAGGCGCTCGCCGCCGAGCAGCACGCTGTGCAGCTCCAGCACGTGGTCGCGGGTCTTGCCGTAGGTACAACTGCCCTGGCCGCTGGCATCGGTATTGATCATGCCGCCGATGGTGGCGCGGTTGGAGGTGGACAGCTCCGGCGCGAAGAACAGCCCGTGGGGCTTGAGCGCGGCATTGAGCTGGTCCTTGACCACCCCGGCCTGGACCCGCACCCAGCGCTCCTCGACGTTGATCTCCAGGATCTGGTTCATATGCCGCGACAGATCGACGACGATGCCGTCGGTCAGCGACTGGCCGTTGGTCCCGGTGCCGCCGCCTCGCGGGGTCAGCTTGACCTGGCGAAAGCGCGGTTCGGCCATCAGCGCGGCGACCTTCGCCACGTCATCGGCATCCAGCGGGAACACCGCAGCCTGGGGCAGGCGCTGGTAGATCGAGTTGTCGGTGGCAAGCACGGTGCGGGTGCCGTAGTCGGTGCTGAACTGGCCGCGGAAACCGCTGGCGCGCAGGGCATCGAGGAAGGCGGCGTAGTCGGTGGCGGGAGCGCTCACCGGCAATTGGGCAATCATCAAGGGATGGCCTCGTTTATATGGGCTAATCATGGATACCTGAGCGCAGGGTATGGTCTTGGCTCGCCCAGGTAGTGGATGATGCAATGATTCCGCAGTGTCGCGCCGGACACAAACGGATAATGGCGCAGCCTTTGATGAGTTTTATGAATGAATTACCGCAACCTTACCCCCTCGATGTCGCTGCTGCTGGCCTTCGAGGCCGCCGCCCGGCATGAAAGCTACACCCGCGCCGCCGAGGAACTGTCCCTGACCCAGAGCGCGGTCAGCCGCCAGGTGCAGACCCTGGAGCAGCAACTGGGCGTGCTGCTGTTCCGCCGCGAGGGGCGTACGGTCAAGCTCACCGAGGTGGGCCGCCTGTACCAGCGCGAAATCAGCGAGGCCCTGGGTCGCATTCGCAGTGCCACCCTGCATGCGATCGCCCACCAGGACGGCGGCGGCAGCCTGCGCCTGGCGACCTTGCCGACCTTCGGTTCGAAGTGGCTGTTACCGCGGCTGCACGAGTTCTACCGCCGCCATCCCGAGGTGCTGGTGCATATCAACTCGCGGATCGAGCCGGTGGACTTCGCCACCAGCGGCATTGACGCGGCGATCGTCGTCGCCACCGGCGACCAGCCGGGCCTGGTCTGTCACCGCCTGCATGCCGAGGAACTGGTGGTGATCCTGTCGCCGGCCCTGGCGGCCTCGCGCGCCGAGTGGACGCCCCGGGACATCAGCCGGCAGACCCTGCTCAGCGTCGCCAACAATCCCAACGCCTGGGGCGACTGGTTCACCCACCATGGCGTCGCCCACCAGGCCATGCGCCTGGGCCCGAGCTTCGAACTGACTTCCCACCTGATCCAGGCGGTGCGGGCGGACATCGGCATCGGCCTGGTGCCGCGGATCCTGATCAGCGATGAACTGGCCGAGGGCACCCTGGTCAGCCCGGTACTGCCCTATGCCAGTGCCCGCGGCTACTACCTGGTTTACCCGCCGAGAAACCGCGCGTTGCCGGCGCTGGAGGCGTTTCGGGGATGGTTGCTGGAGGAGTTGCCGGAGCAGTAACCCGCTTTCAACCCACCTCCAGCACCATCGGCAAATACAGATTCCCGATCACCAGCAACGGCCGCCGATCCTCCTCCAGCGATGAATACAGGGTCAGCGAGAACACCCACTCGCCACCCTCGCGCTGCGGATTGGCCAGGTTGCGCCAGGTATCGACCGCGGTTTGCAGGTTGCCTGCGGTGCTGCTGTCGAGTGTCTGGTTGGGATACAGGTACACCGGCGTTTCCCCGACCAGGCCGTGGTTCGGGTCCAGCGGATCGGTGGCCAGTTCATAGGCATAGGCGACCCCGGCGGTGACGCTGAGCCCGCCATCCTGCGCGGCGCTGCCGAACAGGGTGTCGAACGCTGCCTGCAAGGCTGCGCTGACCGTGGTCGGCGTGCTTGCCAGCGGCACCCGCTGGTCCCAGCTGTTGAGCGGCGTGGCGATGCTGGCGGCCTCGACCCGGTCGGTCTGGAATACGAATGCCGGATTGGTCGCGGGCCCGTCGGCCCCCAGCAGCTTCTGGTTGCGCTGCACCAGGATCGAGCCGGTCGCGTTCTGCCAGCGGGCTACGTTGAGCCCGGCGAAGACCAGGCTGAACGTCGGCCACGAGGCCGCCACGTGGGCATCAGCCGGTACCTGGTAGCGCGACTCGCTGGCCGAGACGCTTTCGCGCTCCAGCGCCACCATCAGGCCCGCCGCCGTCAGTGCCCATACCTGCGGCCATTGCCCGTCCGGGCCGACTCCAGCGCTCAGGGCCGTCAGGCCGAGGCTGGCCACTTCACGGCTGGCCAGCGGTCCGTCGCGGTCGGTGACCCGCGCCTGGAAACCGAAGGTGTCGGTGACCGGCGCCTGCAGCCGGGCATCCGCCACGCTGTCGACCAGGCGCACGTTCCAGCTGGTGGCAACGGCAGCGGCCAGGTCGCGCAGGGTGTTCGCCGCATTGCTCTGCACCGGGGTCAGCGCGCCGCTGTCGGGCAGGTCGCCGAGGATCTCCCAAAGGTTGTCGGCCACGGCGATATAGCGCGCCAGTTGCACGAACAGGTCCGCATCGCTGGCGGCCATGCGCAGGGTCTGGTCGGGCCTCAGGTTGTAGCTCAGGGTGAGGCTGACATCGTCCTGCTCGGCATGTTCGTGGGAGTAGGTGAAGCGGTGATCCCATAGCGCCAGGTTGCCCAGGCTCACGTCGCTGTCCGCGCGCAGGGTACTCAGCGCCCGGCGGCTGCGCAGGCGCTGGCGCAGTGCGGCGTCCAGCGCGGTGGCGCTGGCACGTTGCTCGATGATGACCGGCAGCGCCGGGAAATCCCGCAGCGGGATCGGCACCGAGACTTCACCCAGGTCGACGCTGACTGCCGTTGGCAGATTGCTGTCGCCCAGTGGCGGGACGAAGGTCAGCCACTGCGAGGCGGCGTAGCCGTCGGGCAGGCCGGCGCTGGTGATATTGCGCTCCAGGTCGGTGATGCCGAAGGCCATGTTGGCGGTCACCGCACGGTGGCTGGCCGGATCGGATTCGGTCAGCAGCAGGGTGATGAACGGCGAGAAGTCGGTGAGCCAGCATTTGCCCGCGCTCATGCTCCAGGAGCGTTCCTCGCCACCGCTGGTGACCTCGATGCCGCCGTACATGTCTGCAGGCAGCAAGGTCGTGCCGGGAGCCTGCCAGGCCGAGGTCACCTCGCGGTTCAGCTGTACCAGGGTCGAGGCACTCCAGGCCCGGGACAGGCTGATGCCCAGTTGCTGTTGCAGGGTGATGGCCGCTGCGGCCTGCCCGGCGGCGGCCTGCGGGTCGCTGATTTCCAGCACCGGCTGCAGCCCTTCGGGAATGGCCCCGGCCAGTTGGCGCTTGACTGCCACCAGGTCGCCGAGGGTCTGGCGGGTGTCTGGGGTGCGGTACAGCGCGGCGACGTTGGCGGCGCCGAGGATGCGGTCGATGTCCGAGAGGAAGCGTCCGGCCCAGGGCTCTACGTCTATGCCCTGGAAGTCATGCTGGCTGCTGGCTTCGGACAGGGTGCCATCGGCCTTGAGCGCCTGCAGTACGACGCCCTGGCGGCTGACCAGGCTCTTGTACAGCGGCGTCAGGGCAAAGAAGCGCGGCTGCGGCCCCGCTGCGCCGGGGACGCTGGTCGCTCCGGCGATGCTCAGGGCGCTGATGCCCGCGTCGCCGAAGTTCACCACCCACAGGTCGCGGCTGTCCTCCAAGGCGCGGCCGGTGGCGATGCGCAGCTTGGGCAGGGCCGCGCGCATGGCGGCGATAAAGGCGTTGAAGGCCAGGCCGCCACCCTGGTCCTGTGCCGCCGGTACCTGAGGCGCCGGGATCGGGCTGCTGCTGCGGGACACGCCGCCATCGTTGTTGGCCGCGAAGTCCGGGTTGATCAGCGCCGCTGGCCGGCTCAGGGTCAGGCTCACATTGAGCGGGAAGGCCGGCCCCGGATAGGGCCCGGTGGCGCCGATCGGCAGGCGGACAAGGGCATCGGCCGGCGGCACCAGCGCCGGGGCGTCGGCAGCGAACAGTGGTTTGTCGGCGTTCGCCGGGGTTTCCACGATTTCCTGGGCGCTGACCTGCACCCCGGCCTCGGCAAAGCGCACGATCAGGCTGTTCAGGCTGTCGTTGGCCCGGGTCTCCACACTGGCCTGGCCTTGTGGTGCGATCAGGGTCACGCCGCTGGCGATCAGCTGCGGCGTACCGACGTTGGCCAGGGCGAAGGCCCCGGCACTGACGCCGAGCAGCCCGGCAATCGCCGACGGCGCGGTGGCCGTGGCGAACTGCGCCGCCGGGCAGACCAGCAGGGCACCGGTGTTCAACGCCTGGGTATCGTCGCCCATGCCCTCCAGCAGGTCCGCGAGGGTGGCGGCAGGTGCTTGCTGCTGCAACTGGTCGAGGGTCGTGGCGAGGCTCTGGCCGCCAGCGGCAGTGGTCAAGCTGTACGACTGGCCGCCGACGCTAATGTCCAGGGTCACGCCACCGGCCAGCACCACCGGCATCTCCAGGTTGGCCGTGGCCAGTTCCAGCGTGCTTTGGGCAAAGCGCGGGGCGATGCTGTCGAGGCTGTCGCCGTGCTGGATCGAATAGGGCACCCGTACCTGCGCCATGTCGCCTGGCCAGCTGACCCTGCCCGGCAGGGCGAAGGCGCCGTCGCCGGGCACGGCGAGGTCCGGGTTGGCACCCAGCAGCAGTTCCGCCGGGCAGGCATGGGCATCGGCGAACTGGTGCAGGGTCTGTGCGCCATCGGCGCTGATCCCGGCGCCGCCGTTGAAATCGCCCAGGTAGAGCAGGGCGCCCATCTCGAACAGGTTGACCGAGCTGGTATTCAGCGCCGCCAGGGCCGCCTGGTCCAGGCCGCTGCCGTTGTGCGCCAGGCTGTCGTCGCTGCCTGCAACCCAGGCCGTGCTGGAAATCAGCTGGCTGGCCTGGAAGATCGCCGGCAGGGCCTGGTGGCTTTGTCCCAGGTCGTTGACGCTGATATTAACCCCGAGGCCGGCGAAGGCCGTGCACACCTGTTGCAACGAGCGGACCGGCGTCGGCGCATCGGCCTCGGTCACCGTGACCGACACCATTTCTGCCTCGGACACCGCCACCGAGAAGGTGATGCCCGGGGTCAGGATGGTCAGGCTGGCGTTATCCCCGGCCAGCAGGCCCGGCAGGGTGCCGAGGGCATTGGCCAGGGCCGCCAGGCTGGCGCTGCCGTCGCCGGTATTGCGGGTGAGCGGCGGCGAGACCTTGAGCACCGCGCCGCTGCGCAGCGGCAGGTCGCCGTTCTGCGGCGCGGCGAGCAGGGCTTCGGCGCTGATGCTCGGCCAGCCGTCGGGGCGGACCATGGCGGAGATGCTCTGCGCCGTGTCGTTCTCGGCGAACAGGGCATAAGCCGGGACTTTGAGCCGGGCGCCGACACCGAACAGCGCCTGCATTGGCACTTGCGCGTTGGCCAGGGCCATTTCCGCATAGCGCAGGCTGTAGTCCTCGGCCAGGGAGGCCAGGGTGGCACCCGCCGGGGCACGGGCGGCGCCCAGTTGCGCGGCGCTGGCGCTGAAGGCCTGGGAAGCGGCGGCGAAGCGCCACAACGGCGCTTGCTCGATGCCGTGGGCGGCGCTGGTATCAAGGCTGGTTTCCACCGCTGCGTCCAGCGGCTGACCGAGCTGGTAATAGGCCTTGGCATAGGCTTCGGCCTGGCGCCCGGCGCTTTGCGCGGCGGCATCGCCGGGTTGGCTGGGCGACGGCATCACCGTGGCCGGGCGGGCCTCCAGGCTGATGCTCAGGGTAACCCCGGCTTCGCTGGCCGAAACGGTCCAGGCGCTGACCATTGCCGGCCAGTCGCCGACCCCCAGCAGCGGGTCGGTGTAGCCGCTGGGCAGGCTGACCTGGCCCTGGCCGGCAGGATTGCCCCCGGTCTGGTTGCCGAGGATGTCCTGGAAGGTCAGCACCACCGCCGCCGAAGGCAGGCTGTCGGCCCAGCCGAAGCCGCGGTATGGATCGTCGTCCGGGTTTGGCAGGCCGGGTACGCGGGGCAGTGGCGACGGTGTGGCGAAGCGGTACAGCGGCAGGATCTGCTCGTACAGCCAGTACGGATCGGCTTCCTCGGCCAGGCGCTGGTCACGCAGCACGCCGCGGCGCACCAGGCGCTGGCGTTTCCAGGCCGGCGGCGCGTCTTTCTCCACCGGCGTGGGTGGTGCGGGCATCCCCGAGGCGGGCATGGCGAAGGGCGAGCCCGCGCTCGCGGGAATCTGCGTGCCGAGCAGGCTGAACAACCGGCGGGCCTGCACTTCGGCGCTATTGTCGGCGTCTTCCGCTGGTGCCTCCAGGGTCAGGTTGAAGCCGACGCTGCCTGCCGGTACCAGGGCCTGCAAAATCATGTCCTCTTCGTTGTGGTCCTCGGCATACAGGGTGCCGATGGTCGCATCCAGCCCCGGCGCCACCAGGGCGCAGGTATTGAACGGCAGCAGGCTGCGGCCTTGCGCTGCGGCGCCTTGCTGGGTGCCGGCGATCACCAGCAGGTCGATGCTGGCCACGCCATTGGCGTCCACGGCGCTGGCCGGCAAGCCCTTGTCCAGCCCGAGGGTGTAGCCGGTGCCGCCGACCACGCTGCCTTCCCAGAGCAGGGTGACGAAGCGTTCCAGTTCGTCGAGCGAGGCGGCCGGCGCCGGATTGCCGTCCCGGGCCAGGCTGTTGACCCGGCCAAGCCTGAGGTCGGGCGCGCGCGGCACGCTTTCCGTGGACAGGTTGGCCTGGATCAGCCAGGTCTGCGCCGGGGTGCTGTCGAGCACGCTGACCCCGGCGGCATTGCCGGCATTCGGCGCCGGCAGGGCCAGCACCCTGACCACCGTGCCGCTGCCTTCTCCGGCCGCCAGCCAGGCGCGCAGGGCCAGCAGGGTCGGGCGCTCGGCCTCGTCCACCCCTTGCAGGGCGAACAGTGTCAGGGCGTCGTTGATCTGCTTGATCGCCACCGGGATACGGCAGGCCCAGGTGGCATTGGCCACGACCACCGCATCGCGGCCGGCGCTGGCCCCTTCGGCGGTGGTCAGCAGGTCGTAGGCCACGCTGGACCCGGCCAGGGCCTTGGCTCGCAGGTCTGCCGGCAACGGCCAGAGGGTCGGCTGGGCGCCCACGGGTGGCGCGTCCATGCCCGGAATGGGCAGGGCCACCGGGGTTTGCAGTTCGATGCGCTGGGTCAGGCCGTAGGCTCTCGGCGAAAGGCCGGCCAGGGCCATGGCCGCAGGCGCCTTGACCACCGGCAGGCTGAGGCTGGTGGCCGGGCCCATGGCGATGATCTGCGCGTTGCTGTAGCGGTAGTTCAGGCTTTGCACCACGTCGGTGGGCACGGCCAGGCCGGCGGGAATATCACTGCGCGCGAGGAAGCGGCTGTTTACTTGCGCATTCGCACCCGAGGTGGTGCTGTCCACCAGGCTGATCCAGTTGCACTGGGCGGTCAGGGTCATGTCCAGCGCCGGTTCATCGGCCTTGTCCGGCGCGGTGTCCACCGCCAGGTCGAATTGCTGGCCGGTAAGGTCGTAGAGCGGGGTGGGTTGCTGCGGGTCGGCGATGGCATGGCCCTGGGCGTCGGTCACCGGTTTCGGTGCACGCAGGCCGGCCATCAGCAAGCGCGAGCCCTGGTTGACGATGCGCGGCAGCGCTGCACCACCGAGCAGTTGCGCGAGCAACTGGTCCACGCTGATCACCGGCACCTGGGTCACGCTCAGCACGGTATCGATGGCGTACAGGCCGGCCAGGTTCTCCAGGCGCACGGCGGCATCGGCGATTGCCAGGCCATAGGTGTCGGCCAGCAGGGTGAAGCTCAGGGCCTGGCCGTCAACGGCCTTGGCCACGGCATTCGGCACCGGCACCAGGGCCAGGGGCGCCAGGAAGGTGGCCGGTCCGGCCCAGGCCATGATGTCGGCCCAGGCGTAGTTCCAGGTACCCACGGCCGGGTCGGCGCTGGCCGTCCAGCTGACATCCAGAAGCAGGCGCCGGGCCAGGGCATCGAGGCTTTCCCCGGCGCGGGCGTACAGGCCGGTGGTGGCCGGCAGCCCGTAGGTGTTGGCGGCAGGGCTGGTCACGGCAGCGAGGAAGAATTGCCAGTCCGCGGCCTCTGGCGGCGACAGCTGGGGATAGACCTGGACCAGGGCCAGGGTCGCGGCGATCCGGTCGAGGGTGTCGCCGGGTTGGGTGCTGTAGTCGCTGGTCGGCTGCACGGCGTTGAAGCCTTGCGGCACCTTGAGCACCTGCCCTGGCGGCAATTCCTGGCTATTGACCGTGAGATCGTCGCGGGTCAGCCGGGCGATCAGTTCGGCGTTGCCATCGAATACCGCCTGGGCGTACCAGTCGGCCGGCAGCAGTCGTGGCTGGCGATAGCGTACATAGGCGGTAGCGGCGGCAAGCAGCTGGCTGGACGGGCCATTGCTCCAGGTCCGCGGCGGCAGGTCGAAGGGCGCCGCCGGATCGAGCAGTTCGCTGGATTGGCCCAGGCCGGTGCCGTCGGCTTCGAACAGTTGGCTGCTGCTGCCGAGGTTGAACAGGCTGGCGATGGCATCCAGGGTTTCGCCGCTGGCGGCCTGGTGCAGCAGGGGGCCCAGGTCGACGCTGTCGAGGGCGAAGGCCTGGCTGGCGTTGTCCTCGGCCAACACCTGCGGGGCGATCCCGAGCTTCACCGGCACACGGCTGCCCACCGCTGCGGTGTCCAACCGGCGTTGCAGGCCGGGATTGAGGAACAGCAGCTCGGCGCTGCTGGCGCCCAGGGCCAGGGCCACGCTTTCCACGGTATCCCCGGCGCGTACCGGATAGTCGATGGTGGCGCTGGCAAAGGTGGCCGCCAGTTGCGCCAGGGACTGGCCCTTGCCGCTGCCATTGTCGCCGACGCTGAGCGTGGTGCTGGCCAGCAGGTCTCCGGCTTCCTGCACCGCAGCCTTGGCCAGCATCAGGCAGTAGTCGCGGAAGATGAAGGTCGGGAAGGACTCGTAGCTGGCCGGGTCGTCCTCGGCCGGGCGCGGCCCGCTGGCGCCGCCCACCGGCAGGTACTGGCCCATGTAGCGGGCCAGGTCCCACTCGTACCAGGGCCCGACCGGATTGACCTCGGCGAAATTCAGCGTGCCACCCGGCGTACCGCTACGGGTCAGGCCCGGTGGCAGCGGTGCGACCATGCCGCCGACCTCGGTCACTGCGCCCGGGTCGGCGCCCAGCAGCAGGTGCAGGTTGGTGGCGAACAGGGTGTCCAGGTTGCTCCAGGCAAACGCTGCGTCGGCGCTTTGCGGATCGTCGAGCACCGCAGCCAGCAGGGCCAGCTGGCCGGCGGTCAGGCTATCGGTTGCGCTGCGCGGGCCATCGGGAATGGCGTACAGCGCATAGAGCAGCACGGTGCGCACCCACAGGTCCGGGGTCAGGCTGGCGGTGTCCTCGGCGCTGGCGGCCAGGGCGTGGTGCGACGCCGAGCGCCGGGCTTCGGCGCGGGCGTTGGGAGCCAGCGGATCGACCCCGGAGTTGGCGCAGAGGATGAAGGCGGCCCGGTAGTTCGGCGACGGGTCAGCCTCGGCCGGGCCGTTCCAGGACACCGGCAGCTCGCCGATGGAGATGCTTGGCAGCAGGTACAGCAAGGCGGTGCGCGGCTGGCCGTCCGGCCACTGGCTGCGGCCCGGGTTCCAGTCCCAGTCGCTGTCCTCGGTCTGCGCCAAGGTATTGGCCAGGCGCTTGCGCTCCAAGACCTGGTACAGGTGCTGGGCACCGAGCACTTGCAGGCGTTGCGCGCGATTGCGCCGTGCCCGCGGGCCCTGGCCGCCGGACAGGCTACCGGCGCGGCCCGGCGCCGTCAGCAGGCGAGCGTCCTGGAAGCCCTTGGGGTCGCCGCCCGGGGCGACGATCCAGGGCGTCTGCTGCACCGAACCGAGGGTGAAGGACAGTTCCAGGGACACATGGAAGCTGAAGGAGATCTTGATGAACAGGATCTTCACCTTGGCCTCGGCACGCACCGAAACCTTGAGGTCGAACTGCGTCGGCCGGTAGCACTCGAACAGCGCGCTGACCTGGGCATAGGCTTCCAGGCTGACCGACACCTTGATCACCTTGAAATCCACGTAGCCGTAGACCTTGCCGTGCAGTGCGGCGATGCCCAGCGCGCGGAAATACTGGGCCGATGGCAGCCCGGCGCTGGACGGGTTGAACCAGCCAAGCACGCCCTGGAAGATCACCTGCACCTCGACATAAGCGCCGCCGCCGAGGATCCCGGCACGGATCTCCTTGCCCACCCCCACCGCCAGGCCGATGCCCAGTTCCAGCACCGGCGAGAAGGTGCCGTTGCTGATGCGCGGCACCTGGCTCGAGGTGACGCCATCGAGCAGGCCGAAATACACCCCGCCGCGGCCGATGAACACGTAGGCCTGGACCGAGAACGAGCGGCTGAAGTCCTGGTTGTAGGGGAAGCCCAGGTCCACCTTGAAGTTGCCGTTGGTATAGACCTCGATCACCACGGTGCCGAGGGTCAGCGACGCGATGCCGATCTGGAAGGTGCGGAAGGCATCGGGTAGGCGCAGTTCAACGCGGAACATGCCGACGTCGTCGGAAATCTTCTTGTACAGGATTTCGAAGCGCAGCCCGGCGAGGCTGCCGGCCTTCTCGCCGTTGAGGCCCACCGACAGGCCATAGAGGATCGGGTCGTTGAACAGGAAACCGAGGTCCAGGGTATTGCCCATCAGACCGATGTCCAGGCCGATCAGCCATTGGCTGTCGGTGGAGAAGGCGATGCCGCTGCCGCCGGTGGTGGGCAGGTTGTCCGGGTTCTCCACTGGCTGCATGAACTGCTTGAGCAGGGCCAGGTTGCCGGCCACGGTATCCACCGGGTTCTGCAGGCGTATGCGCTGGCCGATACTGAGGTAGCGCAGTTCCACCAGGGCCGAGCCGGTGCCGGGTACCGCAGGCGGCGGGTCATTGACCACGTCCCAGGCCAGCGCATCGTCGCCGGTAAAGGATTTGCCCAGCAGCGTGCCTTCGAGGATCAGCTCGACCTTGCCGGCCCCGGCGCGGGTATAGCGCACGCCGATCGCCGAGAGGCTGCCGAAGCCGACGTCGACCTTGGCCTTGTAGACGAACTCGACCACATTGTTGGTCGGGTCGAGGGTGAAGACGAAGCTCGACAGCTCGATGCGCTTGAGCACGTCCCACGGCGCGTCCAGGGTGAAACCCAGGGTCGGCGCGGCCAGGTTGACCAGGTATTCGAGCATGTCGCCCAGGGTGGTGCCGCCCAGTTGTACCGAGATCACCTGGTGCCGCGGATTGCTGGTGCTGTCCTTGTCGCCGCGCCAGGCGGTGATGGCCTGGACCCAGATGGTATCGACGTACACCTTGAGCAGGTAGGTCGGCTCCTCGACGCCCACGTCCATGCCCACTTCGACGCCGATGCGGTTGATCGAGAACTCGCCGCTCAGGCGGCCGGAGGCGGGCTTGTCCGCCGCGGCGCCGCCGTCCCGGGCGATATCGATGCTGGCGGCCGCCGAGATCTTCAGTTCGGTGCCGAACAGCGTCGGGGTCCACCGCATGGAGATGGTGCCGCCCAACTCGTAGGATTTGTCGCCGGTGGAGAACGCCACGTCGAGGCGGTCCACGCTCAACTGCGGCACCGAGGCCGGGGCCTTGCCCAGGCCGAGGAACTGCGCGACCAGGTCGCTGAGGCTGATGGTCGTGCCCTGGTACAGCCCGCCGGCGAAACGCCAGCCCTCGGGAGACTCCGGGTCCTGTACCGGGTAGTCGGCGCTGAAGACCAGGCGCGGGCTTTCGTAGTCGTCCTGCGCCGCGGCGGGGAAGAACGAGAATACGCCGTTCAGGCCTCCACCGATCTTGCCGTTCTGGGCGGTAATCCAGAAACCGATCTGCTCCAGACGCAAGGTGATCACGACCAGGTCGATATCCCAGCCCTGGTTGATGTCGGGCTCCTGATCGTTCGGGTCGCCGAACACGACCAGGGTCTCGGCGGAGTAGTTCTGTGCCAGCGGGTCGGCGGCGAAGCCCAGCTCGGATACCACCGCGCTTTGCAGGCCGCCCACGGCGGGACCGGCAGCGCCGAAGAAATAGCTGAAGGCCTGGCCGATGGGAATGTAGTCGCCGCTGCGCATCTGCCCCTGGATATACAACTGCGGCAGGCTGACCGACACATCGATGTCGACCTTCTTCCCGGTGTTGGCGTTATCGCCGAAGCGCAGGCTGCCGAACACCGAGCCGCTGACCGTTCCGGTATCGCGGGCCGAACCGCCATCGGCCTTGATCGCCCCCCAGGCCCAGACCCAGCGGGTACCGATATCGTGCAGGGTGACGAATGGCACCGGTGGCGACCATTGCTGGTCGGAGCCGATGGTCACGGCCAGGCCCTGCAATTGGGGAATGCCCCCTCCCTCCGGGCTGGTGAAGGTCAGGTTCACTTCGCGGAACTTGAACGTTTCCAGCAGCGGGAAGTTGTCCGGCAGGGGCAGGGCGGGCAGGCCGAAGATCGTGCTCAGTTGCGCCATGCCGCGGACTACCGAAGCATTGGCCGGGTCGAAGACGGCGGTCAGTTGCCATTGCTCGCCCACCACCAGCAACGGCGTAGAAAGGTCGGCGACCAGCGCAGTGCTGTCGCGGCCCAGGCTGACGGTGCCGACCAGATTGATGACCGAGAAGCTGCTGCGACCCCAGCGTTCCTCGTCGAGATCATCGCGCACCAGCAATTGCAGGCCCAGGCTGGACAACACCAGGCCGCCCGGCCCGTCTCCCGCTGGTGCCGGCGAGCCGACATCGAGCGTGGGCGAGCCTGCCGCCAGGGCGCGCAGGTCCATTACCGGCACGCTGGTCCAGTTCGTGGGCATGACCAGCGGGCCGGCCAGGCTCAGGGGCCAGGGCGCGAGCATATCCAGCGCCGCTGCGAAAATCGTGTTCGCCGGCAGTCGGCCGGACAGTTCCAGACTGCCGCCGGCCCGGCTGTCGGCCCTGAATACCGCAGCCTCCAGGGCCAGGTCGAGGAGGCACGAGGGGTTCCAGATCACCTCGCCCAGGCTGCTGTCGCTCTTGCCTTGGGTGTCTGGCAGGCATTGCGGGTTGAAGAATGTGGAGAAGCTCCAGGCCCCGTTGATCGCCAGGCTGAGCTGGAAGTTCCCGCTGTCGTCGCCGGCCTGGGTGTAGAGCAACTGGCCATGCACGTTGAAGCGCATGCCTTGCGGGTCGCCAGGCTGGCCAAAGGTGCCGCTGCCGGTGAGGGTCACCCGGTCCAGCCCTTGGCTGAGGCTGGCGTCGGAAAACAGGTAGCTGCCATCGATGCCGAACAGGCCCAGCACGCCCCGCACGGGCGCCAGCGCGGCTTGCGCCGAGGCTGCCCACAGGTCGATGACACCATTGTGAAGGGCGCCGTTCAGGGCGGAATAGACGGTGGCGACGGACATGGCTTACCTCGGGATCAATGAACTTGCCAGCGGTGGCCTTTACGGCCGGGGTTTGAGTCGGCGCAACAGTGCCTGCCGATGCGCTGGCGCCCGGGCCGCGCCGCAGTGGGGCTGGGCCTGTGGTACAGGCGCTGTGGCCTGGGCCGGTTGCTGTCGTGCTCGTGCGGCATGGGCTTCGGCGAACAGCGCGTCGAGGCTGGCGGCGGTTTTCGGCAAGCGGTTGCTGGTGATGCCGACCAGGGGAATGTTGGTGGGGAATACCGAGGAGTTGGCGTCGATCTCGTACATCCAGTTCATGCCTTCGGTGGAAGGTCCGGTCGCGGTGGCGGCAGCACCCATCGGTGGATAGCTGAAGTTCCACTTGGTGGTGTTCAGGCCGTAATACAGGGTGGTGTAGAAGTTCTGCCCGGTCTGGTAGGTGTAGTTGGCGTTGGGCGCGGCCAGGGTGGTGGAGCGGGGCAGGTCGAAGTACACCGAGGCATAGTGGTAGGGCGCGATGGTGGTGTCTTGCCACCAGGACCGGGAGTGGTCGGCATATTTGACGAAGGCGTTGACGGTTTCCAGCGAGGGGTGGCAGTGGCTGGTATCGGCGCTGACGATGACCGTGGCGCCGTAGGCCAGCGAGGCGAAGGTGTCGACCACCTTGGCCGCTTCCGTGCTGATCGCGCCGTCGGTCTTGCTCAGGCCGAAGGTGGTCAGGCGGCTGCCATGGTGCGGTGCCTGCAGGGCGAAGGAGTTGTCCAGCCAGACGCTCTCGGCCAGGAACAGGCGGTTGACGAACTGGAAGGTGGAAAAGGTTGCGTCGCCGAAGATCACCGCGCCCACCCCGTACATCCTCAGGTAGATCCCCAGCGATGTAGAGTTGGCCAGGTCGCCGTCGGGCAGGGCACTGCTATAGACGGTGTCCACGGGCTTGCCGACATTGCCGGTCGAGTCACTGGTGTTGACCGCCATGACGTAGGCCCAGGCGCTGTAGTCCGATTGCCACACCGGCTTCCATGGCCGCGCGCGGAAACTGCTGGCGCCGATACGAAAATTGCGTACGCAGGTCTTGGGGTTGGCGGTGCGCTCGCCGAGTTTCTTGAGGATGTTGCCCTTGGCGCTGGTGTACCACTCGTAGCGACCGCTGTGCCAGACCCGGCCGATGATCATCTTCGGCAGCAGTTCGAGCAGGCCCCACAGCAGGTTCACGTGGTCGGCGTCCTTGTGCGAGATGAACACCGCGTCCAGTTCGCCCTCGTCGCCGGTCCAGTCCCGTGCCTTGATCCGCTCCGCCAGGAACGCCAGGGTGGGCAGTCCGGCCCGGCGCTTGCTCTTGGTCGAGCCCAGGTCGAACAGCACGTTGGCAACGATGTCGCCGTCATCGTATTCCTCGAAGTACGTGCACATCCCCTGGCCGACATCGAGAAAGTAAAGGCGTTGCTTGTTCATGGGCCGTGTCCCTTGCCGTTACGTTTCAGATAACCGGCGGCGTACGCCGCCCGGAACGTGCGAGGCGCCTGCTGTCCGGCGTGCGCCGCGCCACCTGGCGCGGTGCCGGGGTCGCCAGCAACGCCTGCTGCTTTTTCTTCTTGTCCTCGTCCTTGAGATACGCCGCATACCAGCCCAGCGAGGTCTTCGGGTTGCCGGGCGCGCCGAACAGC
>NZ_JAOECN010000036.1:0-50438 GCF_029836855.1 Pseudomonas sp. GD04058 | reverse complement strand
GGTCGGCATTGCCCGGCGGGAAGCTCCAGGCCAGCACCGAGAGGGCGAAGCGGCGCATGCGCAGCAGGTAATTGAGGCGGTTGTCGCTGTCGCGCCAGGTTTCGAAAAGGAAGTTGCGAAAGCCCAGCTTGAGCACGCCTTGCAAGGGCAGGCTGCCGTTGAGGGCGTTGGACATGCCCAGCTTGATCCCGAGGTACACCGGCGGTTCGCCGGCCACCGGCTCCGGGCCCCAGGCGGCGAGCAGGGTGATCTTCAGACCGATGGCGCCGCTGAGGGCGCCGAGGGTGCCCATGTCCAGCGCCAGGCTCAGGCCGAACCAGGGCGCGGCCAGCGGCTGCTGGTCCAGCGGTGCGCCGATCGAGGTGAAGCCGAGGCTTTCCGGGGTGGCCCCTTGCGGCGGCTGGCCGGCCGGGGCCAGGTCGGGAGCGGCGACCAGGCCGTCGAGACGCAGCGGGAAGTTCTCCACCAGCGACGCCGGCCGCGCCAGCGAGGCGCCGGGGCCGGTGTCGAAACCCACCCCGGCCTCGCCCGAGGTGAAGTGCTGCGCGGACGGGTCCTCCATGGCGAAGGACATCGCCACCACCAGGCCCTGGAAACTCAGGTAGCCATTGACCAGGTCGCCGGCACCATAGCCGAACAGGTCGAACCCGGGGATCTCGACGAAGCCGAGGCGGCCGGACAACACGAAGTTGGCCGTGAGCAGGCCGTCCACCGGAGCGGCGGCGGTTTCCAGGCGACAGTCGCGGATATCGATGGACGACAGCGCCGCGCCATTGCTCTGGAACACGTTGTCACCGAGCAGGCTGAACGAGTAGCTGGGCTGGCCGCCGATACGCTGGTAGCTGCCGGTAAGGATCAGGTTGTTGCCGCGGGCGCGGTCGACCTTGGCCAGCCACGAGGCGAACAGGCGGTTGACCATCAGCTCGGCTTCGGCGGAGAAGTCCACCACCCGTGCGTTGTCGAAGCGCACGCGCATGGACAGGGTCTTGTAGCCGAAGGGGATGGTGGTGGAGGCCACCAGGTCGTCCGGGTCGTTGTAGTCGATCAGGCCGAATGCTGCGGTCTGGCCCAGATCGATGACACCGCCGCGCGGCGTGTAGGGCGTCAGCGAGAAACCGATGTGGTGGGCATAGAAGCGTGAACGGTCGACCCCGGCGGCCATGAAGCGCAGGGCCGAGGGCATGTCCTGGAAGTCGATCGGCGCATTGAGGAACAGCACGCCGTTCCACTGCGGGTTGTCCAGCACCTCGTGGTAGAACAGCACCAGCGGATCGGCTTCGCCGATGTCGGGGTCGAGCACGGCCAGGCGCGCCTTGGCGATCACCGCGTCGAGGGCGGCCCGGGTCGGTGCCAGGCTTCCGTCCGGGGCCTGCGCCACTTCCGGCCAGGACCAGGCGCCGGTGTCGGCCACCAGCTCGGTGATGGCCCGGCCGCAGTATTTGAACAGCATCAGGGTCGGCGTCAGGGCGTCACTGCGCCAACTGCGCGGCGAGAGCTGGAAGGTCCAGCCTTCGATGTCCGCGCGCAGCAGGCCCGCTGCTGCCTGGGCCTGGGCCAGGTAGTCGCCGGCACTGGCCGCGACCGCTGCATCGAAGGCGGCTTCGTTGGGGAATTCCGGGTAGCCGAGGGCCTTCAGCGCCGTGTCGATCGCCTGGGCCTGGGCGACCGGCACCCCGGCGGCGAGCAGGCGCGGGACGGCGTTGGCGGCGGTCAACTGGTAGGCCACCGAGCTGCCCTGGTCCATGAAGGTCTCGACATCGGCCACCACCATGAACAGCTGGTTGGATTGCAGGGCCGCCTGGAAAGGCGGCTTGACCTCGGTGAGGATCAGTTGCCCGGTATCCGATTGCGGCATGTTGGCGAACAGCACCCCGGCCCAGGCGGATTGCGCCTGGTCGAGCACGGCGATCAGGCCGCTGGGGGTGACGCCCAAGGGCGGGGTATCCGCGGCATTGGCCTGGACACCCAGGCGCAGCCGGCCGGTGGGAGCCAGGCGCGGTGTGTCCAGTGGAGGCAGGCCGATCAGGGTGCGCCGGGTCGGTGCCAGGGCGGCGTCCTCCAGGCGCGCGGCCTGGTCGATGGCGCTGGCGGCGATGCGCCCGTACACACCCATGGGCCACACCGTTGGCGGGCTCTGCTGGCTGGCCTGCAGGGTCGGCAAGGTGGCGGCATTCATGTTCAGGTAGGCCAGGAAGCCCGCCACCGGTACCCGCGCCGCGTTGAACAGCGGCGAGCGCGGTGGTTGTGCTTCGTAGCTGCGGCCATTGCCGCCATCGGAGAGCACGGTGGCCCAGGCGGTGGTGCCGAGATCGCTCAGGGTGCTGCCGCCGGCATCCTCGACAGCGGGCGGCAGGTAGGCCGCACCATTGGCCTGGAACAGCAGCAGCGAGGTGCCATCCTGCGGCAGCACTACGCTCTCGGTGCCGGAAACACCGAGGATCAGGCGGGTGTTGCCGTCGCTGCTGCGCGCCTGCTGGGGCGTGCCGAGGTCGAACAGGCCATCCGGCGCCAGGTGCCAGACCAGGCTGGCGCTGGCGGCATCGGGGGCGTCGAATAGCGGGGTGCGGCCGAAACTCAGGCGTGCGTCCGGCAGGTCGCCGCTGCCGGCGCGGGGCGTGGCCTGGGTGGCATGTCCGGTATTGCTGAGCTGGGCAAAGCCGAGGGTCGGTGCCTGGTTCCCGGCAGTGACGAAAACCAGCGCACTGCGCTGCGGCAACTCCGGATTCAGTGGATCGAAGGCCAGGGTCAGGTCGAAGGGCGTGGCATCCAGTTGGCGGAACAGTGGCATGTCGATGATGCTGACTTCACCCACCGGGCTGTCGGCATCGGCCTCGCCGTAGCGCAGCATGACGCCGAGGCGCTGCATGTCGTCGGCGTCGTCGCTGCCGCCATTGCCGGCACGGATGCCGAAGGTCAGGCAGCCGAGCTGTCCGCCGGCCAGTGGTAGCGGGCACTGCGTCTCGAGCGGCGCATAGATTCCGCCAGGGGCGTTGAAGGCCAGGCCGCTGGCGGCGAACAGCAGGCTGTCGCCGCCTGCCTCGACTAGGGTCGCACCCCGTACGGTCACGGCGTAATCGCCGAGGGTGCATGCCGAGTCGCGGACCACGCGCCAGGTCCCGGCCGGGTCGCCGGCGCTGGCGGGCAGGGCGTCGATGCCGTGGGTCTGCCATTGGCTGGCCGGGTCCGCCGGGTTGCTGATCCACAGCAGGCGCAGCCAGCCCTTGGGCGACAGGCGCGGCCACAGGGCACGCAGGTCGCTGACGAAACTCGCCGGATCGGCCGGCGCACTGCCGAGGAACAGGTAGGCGCCGCCCAGGTCAGCCCAGGTCTGCGCCAGGCTGGCGCTGGCACCAAGGTCGCTGCCGGGGCTGGCCAGATAGCCAGCCCAATACGCCTCCAGCCCGCTTTCGGCGAGGGTGGAAAGGCGGTACAGGCCCGCCGTGACTTGCTCGAACACCGGTACGCTCATGACGGCTCCCTGTCGCGAGGCGGTGAAGGGTCAGGGCTGCCGGGTGGTGACGCTGTCACCCGGCAGCAGCGGCACGGACAGTTGCGTCCAGCCCGGGCCGTAGTTGCCCAGCCCGCTCCAGTCCAGGCGCAGTGGCCAGGCCGTGGTACCCAGTGGCGCGTTTGCCGCCAGTACCGCCGCGCCCAGTCCACGCAACAACTGCACGCCCTGCACCGGCAGCGATGCAGGCACCGGCATGCGTCCGGCCTGGGCCAGCAGGTTGGCCACGGTAGTACCGACCGGGACCACCAGCGGCGTGCCGTCGAGGGTCACCCGCAGGCATGCCCTGGGCACCACGCGGCCGCGGAAATAGGCGACCGGCACGCTACCGCCCGGCACATTGCCGGCACTGCTGAGGGCGGTGAAGCTGGGGGCGGCGGCGAGGGTGAAGTTGTTGGTCGTGGTGGTTACCGCCGGGTCGCTGGCACTGGCCAGCGCCGAGGGCGAGAACAGCCGGTAGAACGGCGTGACGAAGGCCGGGAAGTACAGGTCGGCGGCATCGGCGACGCCGCCCATTTGCTGGGTGGTGTCATGGGACGGGGGCGGGTTGACCGACAGCGCGCCACCGCTGACCAGCTGGCCGATGAACGAGTCCCAACCGGTGCTGATGCCGCCGGAACTGTCGACGAACTGTCCCACCGGGTAGTCCACCGTCGGCCCGGTCACGTAGCCGTTGCTCCACTTCAAATCCGAGGTCGATTGGGAAATGGTCTGGAACGGGCTTGCGGCGACCCGCAGGATCATCCCCGGGCGCAGGTCCACCGAGCCGAGCGTGGCGCCGGTATCGGGCGACGGGAACGACAGGCCGAAGGCGTAGTACAGCGACTCCTCGAAGGTTTGTGGCATGGTCCGGGCCAGGGCGTCCTGCACGGCGATGATGCCCCAGGCGGCTGCACCGGCACTTTCCAGCGCCTGGAGAAAGGCCACGTAGGCCTTGAGCAGGCCGCTGCGGATGGGCTGGGTGTCGAAGGTCCAGGGCGAATCGGTGCCGCCGGAGGCGATCGCCAGGCTGTAGGGGTAGGTGCTGCCCGAGGCGGCCGACAGGGTGAACGGGCCATTGCTGATGGGCAGGTTGGCGAGGCTGCCGGTCTTGCCGATCTGCGGCAGGTACAGGGTCAGCGCAGTGTCGGGTGCGGTGCCGCTGAGGGCGGTGCTCAGCGCTGCCGCCGGGATCAGGTGCGGGAAGCTGGTGGAGGCGGCCTGTGCCGAGGGAATGAAGGCGCTGCGGTACAGGGCCGGGGCCTGGCTGGCCGGGCCGATATTGGCGATGCCCAGCACCGGCTGGTTGGCCTGGACCACCACGCTCAGGCCCGCCGCCGGGTTGCCCGGGGTATAGGCCCAGCTTTGTTCGAGCACCCCGGCGCTGGAGGTGAAGGCCTGGTCCACCGAGGTCGTGCCGTCCACGGTTTTCAGCACCGATACCCGGTAGCTCTGGCCGTCGCTCACGGCGCTCCAGCGGGCGCTCAGGGTGGCACCGTCGTAATCCACCCGCACATCCCGCACCGGCGTGGTGGCCAGAGCGAACGCTGCGCTGACCGGGCCGACCAGGGTGCAGCCATCGACCACTCCGGCGCTGCGCAGGGTGACCAGGGCCGGATTGCCGCCGCTGGCCAACTGCGCAGGGGTGAGGGTGGTGCTGGTGCCGGTCAGGTCCAGATGCTGGCCGCCGGGCAGGCTCAGGCGGTAGCCGGGCGCGCCGCTCAGCGCGGCCCAGCTCAGGGTACCGCTGCCACTCACCGCATCGGTGTCCCAGCCGCTGATCTGCGGGATGCCCAACGGGACGCCGAGGGCGCTGGTGCTGGTGTTGCGCACCACGCCCCTGGCCGGTGCCAGGCCGACGCTCAGCGCCGCACCGGCGGCGTTGGCCGGAAGGACCAGGCGCGCGGTATTGCCATTGACCGCGAAGCTGCTGCCGACAGTGCCGTCGAGCAGCAGGCTGACCGTGGTCAGCTCCGGGCTGGTCAGCGAGGCCGGCGCTTGCCAGGTGATATCGAGACTGCCGCCATCGGCGCTGACCACGAGGGTGGTGAAGCTGGCGCTGCCGGTGATCAGCGGCAGCAGTTCGCCCTCGGCCCCGACGCCATCGCCGGCGTTGTTGGCGATGATCTGCGCCACCCAGGCCTGGGTAGTGTCCAGTGGTGCGCCCAGAGGGATGCTGCCCGAGGTGGCCCCGGCGTTGCTGATCGTGGCGGAAAAGCTCTGTCCGCTGGACAGCGACAGGGCCTGCAAGGTGTAACCGGTTACCGCCGGGTTGTAGGGGATCACCCAGCCGAGCTTCAGGGCGCTGCCGTTGTAGTCCGCTGCCGTCAGCACGGGGCGGGTCGAAACGATGGCGGCGAGGGGGCTGACCAGGCCGGCGCCGCTGGCGGTCAACGCCGTCACCGAGAGCTGGAAGCTGGCGCTGTCGGCCAGGGGCGCGGGCAGGGCGAGGGTGGCGTTGTTGGCGTTGGCCCCCGGTACTTCGACGCTGTAGCGGGTGCCACTGGCCGCATCGCTGGCGCTCAGGCGGTAGCCGACGATCTGGCTGGCACCGCTGCCGGTCCAGCGCGCGATGATGCGATTGCCGTCGCGGTACAGGTTGGTCTTGCCCAGCACCGGACGGACCATCGAAGCGGGCGGGAAACTCGCGGCGGCAGAACGCGCGCTGGCACTGTTGGCACCGACCGCAGCGACGTACACCACCCATTCCGAGTTGTCGCCCAGGCCGCCGCCGAGCTGGGCGTTATCGACCACTGCCGAACGGGCCCCGGTACCACTGACGGGAATGCTGTAGGTCGTGCCGATGCTCTGTGATACCACCACGATCTCGTAGCCGGCCGCCGCCTGCCACGAAGGTTGCCAGGTCACCTGCAGCGCATGGCCGTCGTACAGCGCCTCGTCCAGGGTCGGCGCCAGCGTTGGCAGGAGCACCGGGGCGCTGTTCTGCCCGGAACTGCCACCCCACTGCGCCTGGACCACCACCTGCCAGGCGACGTCGGTATTCAGCGGCTGGCTCAGGGGCAGGTTACCGATCCCGGTGTTCTGGCCCTGGAAAACCTGGCTTTGGTAGGCGATCACCGGCTCGCCGCCACCCAGCCAGGCAAGCTGGATGATATAGCCGGTGACCCCGGTATCGCTCGACGGGGTCCAGGTCACCCGTACGCTGTTGCCGTCGTAGATGGCGGACTGGATGACCGGATCGGTGTTGTTTTGCGCTTGTGCGTGGGCGGCCATGCGAGCCTCCGGAAGAAGGGCTGGAAAGAGGAAGCCGGACAATGAAGGGCGTCGGGGGATGCGCGCGGACCCATCCCCGCTGGCGTCACGGGTCGGGACTGTTGTCGAAATCCTGCAGCCATTCCTTGGGCAGGCTGGCGCGGATTTCGGCGCGGCTGCGCAGCGGCGTGCGTTCGCCCACCGAGGCCAGCGACTGCTGCATGTTGGCGTCGCCGGTGAGCAGGCCGCCGGCGTAGTAGGTACCGGAGGTCGGATAGGGCTGGGTCAGCAGGTTGTGCACCTTGCCCTTGTAGTCTTCCAGGGTCAGAGAGGTGACCCGGGCCTTGCCCTCCAGGCTGGCCAGTTCGTCGCCTACCCGCAGGTAGCGAGCCTGCAGGGGCAGGCCGTTGGCGAGGATCATCGGGTGGGTGCGGGTCACCAGGAGGTCATGGCCGGCATCGGTCTTGATGCGGATCATCGGATGGGGCTCGGTGCCTTGGGTGGTGCCGCGTACCTCGCTGGTCTTGCCGTCGGCACTCTTCACCGACTCGCCGCCCTTGCCGGTGAAGGCCTCGACCGCGCGCTTGCTGCCGTCGGCCAGGGTGATCTCGGTGCCCTCGGCCAGGCAGCCCTGCATGATGTACAGCGGCGGAATGATGTTGACCCCCGGGGTGCCGAGGTAGGTGCGGTCACTGGTGAAGTTCAGGGTGCCGAACGGTGGCTCCTGGCCCTGGCTGCCGTTGAGCGCGACATAGGCGGTGACCCACAGGTTGGCGGCGGTGCCGTCGTAGTAGTTGATGCAGTTGCCGGTGTTGGGGAAGGCCGAGGCCGGGTAGTTCCACGAGATGGTCTGGCCATTGGCCGTCCAGTATTGCTGTTCGAGCACCGTGCCTTGCTGGAAGTACACGTTGCAACCGCCGCCGGCGGGGTTCTGGATATAGATCGAGGTGACCCCGGCCGGTGGCGAGACCACGGTGTTGGCGAAGGTGGCCGATCCCGACAGCGGGAAGACGAAATTGGTCGGGTGCGCCGTGGAGTTCCAGTAATCGCATTCCTGCTGGCTGCCGCGGTACCAGCACAGCTTGATCGGCGTGGTGTTGGCCTTGGTGTTGGTGCAACTGGTCTCGTAGCTGCCGGTGCAGTTGCCGCTGGCGTTGCGCACGCAGTAGTTGGGCTGGTTGAGGCAGGCGCTGGTGGGGTTCAGGGTGTCCTGAAAGGTCTGCACGTAGACCACCGGCGGATCGGTCGGGCCGGCATTGGCCGGGTAGTAATAGAACAGGCCCTTGGCCTGGGTGGTCGGGTTACCGTCGGCGGCCGGCACCTGGCCTTCGACCTGCACGCGGAAATCCGTGCCCTGGCTGAACTGGCTGCCGGACTTGGTGGCGTAGACCTTGCCGGTCTCGACTTCGTACAGCTCCATGACGATGGAGGTCGAGGTGGTGCCGCCCGCCACCGAGGAAATACCCGTGGCCTGGTAGCCCGGCTGGGTGGCCGAGAGGGTCGCCCGGGCCTTGGCCGGGCTGCTGCCGGTGCCGTTGTCCTGGGAGAAGGTGGCGATGAAGTTGAGGTTCTGGATACCGTCGCTGGCGGCGGCGTTGACGGCCAGCGCCCGGTTGGGGCGGGTAGCGTTCTTCTGCAGCGCGGCAGTGGCGATGTCGCGGCCGTTTTCCAGGGTACGGAACAGTTGCGGTGAATTCTCCGGGGTTTTTCCGGCGCGCTTGAAGGTTTCCGTGATGTAGCGGTAATGCAGCGGATTGGCCAGGTCGAGGCGGTGCGGGATGCCCGGTTTTACCTCGGCGTCGAGGGCCTTCATGTCGGCCTGGGCCTCGGCCAGCAGCGCCTGGGGAGCGGCCAGGGCCGGGGTGGTCGCCACGGCGGCGAGCACGGCCAGCATGAGAAAAGCGTGACGCACAGCTCGAACGAAATCGCGAGTCGCCATGGTGATCTTCCCTGAGTGGTGGCTGGCGGCTCACTGGCAACGGGTACCAATTCCTTGTGAGCGCCGGGTGCTCGAACCATAGTTGCGGGCTGGGCAAATCGCAAATGATTATTTCGGCGTTTTTTATCCCGCCAAATAGCGTTGCGTGCTGAGCAAGTGCCCGGAAATGCGGGTTGTCGAGGAATTTCGTGACTGATTGGTCAGATTCCGGAGGGTGCATGCCGGCCGCTTTTTCACGCCAGCATGCCCGTCAACCTTCCAGTGCCCGCCGTACCTTCTCGAGCAACTCGCTGATCTGGAACGGCTTGAACAGCATGTCCATCCCCGGCGCGAGGAAGGCCTGGCGGTTCAAGGCGGTTTGCGCATAACCGGTCATGAACAGCACCGGCAACCCGGCCCGCCAACCGCGCGCCACGTCCGCCAGTTCCCGCCCGCTCATGCGCGGCAGGCCGACATCGGTCAGCAGCAGGTCGATGGAGGCGTCGCGCTGCAGATGCTCCAGGGCCAGCTCGATGCTTTCCACCGTGGTGCAGCGATAGCCCGCGTCCAGCAGCACCTCGCTGACGAACAGGCGCACGGAGGCCATGTCCTCGACGATGAGGATATGCTCGCCCTGACCCTGGGGATCGACGCTGCCCTGCGGCTCCGGCGGCAGGTCCGGTACGTCGCTGCCGGCCGGCAGCAGCAGGGTCACTTCGGTCCCACGGCCGATGACGCTGCGGATATGCGCATCGCCGCCGGACTGGCGGGCGAAACCGTAGATGGTCGATAGCCCCAGCCCGGTGCCCTGACCCAGCGGCTTGGTGGTGAAGAAGGGTTCGAAGACCTTGTCGATCACGCTGTGGTCGATGCCGATGCCGTCGTCGCGCACCGACAGCGAGACATAGGCGCCGTCCTGCATTTTCGGATTGCCACGTGAATAGGCGGCGTAGGTGCTGATCCAGATATGCCCGCCCTGGGGCAGGGCATCGCGGGCGTTGATCGCCAGGTTGAGCACCGCGCTTTCCAGTTGCACCGGGTCGACCAGGGCGATGGCCGGCTGGTTGGTCAGTTCCAGCGTGAGCACGATGCGTTCGCCGATGGTGCGGATCAGCAGCTCTTCCAGCGAACGCACATGCTCGTTGATGTCCACCGGCCGGGTGTCCAGCGGTTGCTGGCGGGCGAAGGCCAGCAGGCGGTGGGTCAGGGCGGCGGCGCTGGTGGCCGAGTTGAGCGCCGCCTCGGCGTAGATCTGCAGCTTGGGCGACGCCTGGGTGCCGGCCTGCTTGCGGATCAATTCGAGGCTAGTGATGATCCCGGTGAGCATGTTGTTGAAGTCATGGGCGATGCCGCCGGTGAGCTTGCCCAAGGCATCCATTTTCTGCGCCTGGAGCAGCTGCTCCTCGGTGCGTGCCCGTTCGGCGACTTCCTTGGCCAGCTGGATGTTGGCATCGTCCAGTTGGGCCCGGTGCGAGCGTTCGCGGTGGCGGTGTTCGGTGACGTCCTCGACGAACACCAGGCTGGAGCCGGGCGTACGGTACGGCGAGATCTGCCACTCGGTTTCGCGCAGCTCGCCCTTGACCCGCATGTTCAGGGTGCCTTTCCAGCGCTCGCCTTCGGCCAGGCGCAGGCGCAGTTCGCCGACCACCGAGGCGTCGTTGTCCTTCAGCGCCGCGTCCAGGGTCTGCGGGGCCTTGATGCCTTCGAGCAACTGGGTGAAGGCATGGTTGCACTCATGGATGTTGAGGCTGGCGTCGAGCACGGCGATGGGCGCCGAGACATTGGCGAAGATCTCGCGGAAGCGCGCCTCGCTTTCGCGCAGGGCGTTTTCCGTGTCGCGCACCCGCAGCAGGGTGCGCAGGGTGGCGAGCAGCACGTCGGGATCGATCGGGTGGATCAGGTAGGCATCGGCGCCGGCGTCGAGGCCGGTGATGATGTCGCCGGTCTGGATCGACGCCGCCGACACGTGGATCACCGGCAACAGCGCGGTACGCGGGTCGGCGCGCAGGTTGCGGACGATATCGAAGCCGCTCATGTCCGGCAGGTTGACGTCGAGGATCAGCGCATCCAGGCGCTCCTTCTCGATCAGCGCCAGGCCTTCGCCCCCGGTACCGGCCTCCAGCACCGTGTAGCCCTGGCGATCGAGGCGGCGGCGCAGGGCGTAGCGGGTGGCGCTGTTGTCATCGACGATCAGCAGGCGCAGGTTACGTTTCATCGACGGCCTCCGTGGCCATGGCCAGCGGGATGATGACGAAGAAGGTCGAGCCGACCCCGGGTTCGCTGCACAGCCCGACCTGGCCGCCGAGCAGCTCGGCGAAGCGCTTGCACAGCGACAGGCCGAGGCCGGTGCCGCGCAGGCGTTTCTGCAGGGGCGAGTCGACCTGGGAGAAGTCCTCGAACAGGGCACCGTGCAGTTCCGGGGAGATGCCGATGCCGGTGTCGCTGACCGCGAAGCGGATGCGGTCGTTGCCTTCCAGGCTGGCGGAGACCCGTACCTCACCGCTGGTGGTGAACTTCAGCGAGTTGGAAATGAAGTTGCGCAGGATCTGCGCGAGCTTCTTGTCGTCGGTGTAGAGCCGTGGCAGGCCGGTGGGCTCTTCGAAGATCAGGTCGACGTTGGTGCTGTTGACGATCGGCCGGAACATGCCGCGCAGGGCAGAGAACAGGTCGAGCATGTCGAACCAGCCCGGTGAGATGGTGATGCGTCCGGCTTCGATCTTGGCCAGGTCGAGCAGGTCGTCGACCATGTCGCTGAGTTCGCGGGTGGCCGTGCTGACGAAGGCCACCTGCTTGTGCTGCTCGGGGCTCAGGGGGCCGTCCAGCTCGTCGGCGAGCAGGCTGGTGATGCTCAGGATCGAGCCCAGAGGGGTGCGGAACTCGTGGCTCATGTAGGAGAGAAAACGGCTTTTCAGGTCCGAGGCCTGGCGCAGTTGTTCGGCCTGGGTGTCCAGCTCGGAGTACAGGGCCAGTACGCCCTGGTTGGTTTCGTCGAGTTCGGCACGCAAGGCATCGGCCTCGCCCTGCAGGCGCTCGAACAGCGCACGCTGTTCGGCATTGAGGTTGGACAGGTCAGTCATCGACGGTCTCCAGGGCCACCACCAGAACGGTCACGTCGTCGCGACCACGGTTGAAATCACGGTGCAGCACGGTGGCGATCACCGCCGGGTGGCGCTGCAGCAGGCCGGGGTAATCGCGCAGGTTCCAGCGTGATTGCAGGCCGTCGCTGTGCAGGATCAGCAGGTTGCCGGTTACCCCAGCGTAGTCGAAGGTCTGCACCTTGCGGTACTGGGCGCCGACGATGCCCGGATGGGAGGTCAGGCCGCGGTTTTTCTCCGGGCTGACCAGGCTGGCGGCGATATTGCCGATGCCGGTGAAGTGCAGGTCGTCCCGTACCCCGTCGAACTGGGCGATGCCCACGGCGCCGCCACGGCTGTGGAGCATGGCTTCGTGCATGTCGGCAACCAGGCGCTCGGGGTCGGCGAAGGGCGTGCGGGCAAAGGCGGCGCGGCCGGCGAGGGCGGCCTGTTCGGCCTCGCTGCCATGACCGAGGCCGTCCAGCACCAGGGCGCTGATCTGCGCGCCGCGCACCACCAGTTCCCAGGTATCGCCGCAGGCCGGGTCGTCGAGCAGCGAATGATGGCTGACGCCGAAGCGCAGGTCGCGCTTGCGCTTGCCCGGGCCGCCGTTGCGGTAGAAGCGCGCCAGCAGCACGGTGCCGCGTTGGTCGGCATACATGTCGAAGACATCGGCCTGGCGCTCCACCGCGCCCAGGCCGATGCCCTGGGTACCCCGGGTGGAATAGCCATCGGTCAGGCAGGTGTCGCGATCGAAGCCGCCGCCACGATCCACGGCCAGCACCTCGATGCCTGCGCCTTCGGGATGGGGCAGCGCGCGCAGGTGCAACTCGCCGCGGGCGGCATGCTTCAACAGGTTGCTGGCCAGTTCGGTGGTCACCAGGGCGACACGCCCGGCATCGCTTTCGTCCAGCCCTTGCTGCGTTGCCAGCTTCTGCGCGGTACGCCGGGCATGTCCGATCTGGGAATCTTCTTCGATCGCCACCACCAGGGTCGGCGATCCTTCAACGCTCAAGTCCATCGGGTGATCGTCACGCAGGTGCCCTCGCCGGGCGCGGTTTGCAGGTCGAATTCGTCCACCAGGCGCCGGGCCCCGGTGAGGCCCAGGCCGAGGCCGCCGCCGGAGGTCCAGCCGTCGGTCAGGGCCAGGCGCACGTCGGGGATCCCCGGGCCCTGGTCGCGGAAGCTCAGGCGCAGACCGACGCGACCGATATCTTCCAGCACCTGCCAGTCCATATCGCCACCACCGCCGTAGACCACGGTATTGCGTGCCAGCTCGCTGACCGCAGTGACCAGCTTGGTCTGGTCGATCAGGCGCATGCCGCATTCGGTGGCCAGCTTGCGCGCGGTCTGCCGGGCCAGGACCACGTCCTGTTCCAGGCGTACCGGTTGGGTACCGCTGCTGCGCAGGTTCATGAGCGTTCCACCCGGTCGCGAAGTTTCTGCATGCCGCGCTCCACGTTCAGCGCCGTGCTGACCCCCGGCAGGGTCATGCCCAGCTCGACCAGGGTGATCGCCACCGAGGGCTGCATGCCCACCAGTACGGTCTGCGCGTCCATGATCCGCGAAAGCCCGGAAATGGTGCCGATCATCCGGCCGATGAAGGAATCGACCATGTCCAGCGCCGAGATGTCGATCAGCACGCCCTTGGCCGAGGTGCGGCTGATGCGTTCGGCCAGGTCTTCCTGGAGGTTGAGGGCGAGCTGGTCATGCATGTCGACCTGGATGGTCACCAGCAGGTACTCGCCCATTTGCAGGATCGGGATACGTTCCATGGGCTCAGCCCGCTTTCACGGTGCTGACGCCAAGGCGCGACAAGGCCAGCTTGAGGGCGTCGGCCAGGTTGGCCTTGGTGGTCACCCCTTGCAGGTCGAGGCCGAGGTGGACGATGGTCTGGGCGATCTGCGGACGCACCCCGCTGATGATGCAATCGGCGCCCATCAGGCGGATGGCGGTCACGGTCTTGAGCAGGTGCTGGGCCACCAGGGTGTCCACGGTGGGTACGCCGGTGATATCGACGATGGCGATTTCCGCGCCGGTATCGACGATGCGTTGCAACAGCGACTCCATCACCATCTGGGTGCGCTGGGAGTCCAGCGTGCCGATCATCGGCAGGGCAAGGATGCCGTCCCACAGCTTGACCACCGGCGTCGAGAGTTCCAGCAGTTCTTCCTGCTGGCGCTTGATCACCGCTTCGCGCGAGCGCTGGAAGGTGCGGATGGTATGCATGCCCAGGGCATCGAGCAGTTCCGAGACCACCCAAAGCTGTTCGGCCAGGGTCGCCGGTTCGTCGCTGAAATGCTTTTGCAGAAGCGCGAACAGCGGGCCCTTCAAGGTGAAGATGAACGAGGCCGTCTGTTGCGAGTCATGGCCGAGCAGGGCGCGGCTGTTGGAGAGTTTTTCGAGGAACAGGCGGATCTCGTCCCAGCCGGCTGTGCCGATGTTCTCCCCGGTTCTGCTTTGCAGGCTGCTGATCAGCAACTGCAGGAATTCCTGGGTCTGTTGCTGCAACTCCTGTTCCTTCAGGTTGCGGGTGGCGCCTTTATCCTCGAGGTCCCGGGTCCACTCGGCGAGCAACTGGGTGCGCTGCGCCTGGATCGCTTCTAGCGTGCTGGAACTGAGTGCTGCCATGTGAGTGTCGCTCCTGGGATGGGGCCGGTTCTGTTGGATGAACTGCCGGCTTGTGGACAGTAGCACTGCCCTTGGAAAAATGTTTGGCGGATTGCCAGTATGCGGCGGATTGGAACTCCGATCCTTGCGTTGCGCAAATGGTTCCGTGGGGAAGCGGGGATTTTGTTCATATTTTGGCGGCTTGCCAAAAAACCTGTGGGAGCTGGCTTGCCAGCGATGAGTCCGGCACTGGCAGAGCCGTTGTCAAATCTGGCCAAATCGCTGGCAAGCCAGCTCCCACAGGGGCTTTGCAGCGCTGTCAATGATCGTGGATGCGCCCGGCGCGAACGGTCAGTGGCCAGGTCACCCGTCGCCGGGTCGCCGCATCGCCCCATTCCTCGCCCAGCGCCTGGGCCAGCACATCCACCGGGTTGATCCCCTGTGCCTGCTGCGCTGCCTTCACCGCCGACCAGGTGTTCAGGTAGCCGACCAGTTGCGCCAGGGTCCAGTGCATCTCGATCACTTGCGGCGGTATTTCGATCGGGGCGAAGGGAAACGGCAGCTCGCGGTAGCCGCTTTCCACATGGCGCCGCTCCGGCGGCCAATAGGGGGCGAGGGTCTGGTAGTAGAACGTCTGCAGATGACGATCCAGTTCACCCTCCAGATGCAGCACGCCGTAGGTGATCAGGGCGATGGCTGCCTGGGGACGGGCGATGCGCCGGGCTTCGGCGTAGAACGTGTCGAGGTCCAGCCAGTGGGCGGCCTGGGCCACGGTCACCAGGTCAACGCTGGCGTCAGGCAGGCCGCTGTCCTCGGCCAGGGCGGTGCGGTAGATCACGCCCTCGCGTGGTTCGGCGTCGGCGATCTGCGCGGCGCTGGCGTCGGTGGCTATCACCTCGTCGAAACGTTCGGCCAACAGTACCGACAGCTGCCCGGTGCCGCAGCCGCAGTCCAGCACCCGGCCGGTGCCGGGGCTGATGCTGGTCAGCTCATCGATCAGCTCCAGCGGGTAGCCCGGACGGTAGGCCGCGTAGCCGGCCGAGCCGCTGGAGAAATGATCCTTGAATGTCGCGCTTGTCATGAAACCGGCCTCTGTCTTTCTTTTTGGATGTGCCGATCCTAGCGAGTGGTTCCCTTGCCGAACATTCGACCTTTTTCTGCCCCGCTGCCGATAAAGACGATCAGCGGTCCTTCACCGCCCGCACATGCTTGACCAGCAGCTTCTCCAGTTGCTCCCACAGCGCCGGATCGGTGCTGAACGCCACATTGAACCGCATCCAGCCGGTCGCCTGGCTGTCGACCATGAACAACTGCCCGGGGCCGAGCATGATGCCCTGGTCCAGCGCATCGTCAAGCAGCGCGGCGCTGTCCGGGATGGCCGGATGGCGGGTCCAGATGTACATGCCTTCGTCGCTGTCGATGAAGCGCTCGAAGCCCAGCCGCGCCAGTTGCCGGCCCACCTCCTGGTGCGCCTCGGCCAGGCGCTGGCGCAGGCGCTTGAGGTGCTTGCGCCAGCGGCCGTCGGTGATCGCGGCATAGACCACCCGCTCCATCACCTGGGAGGTAGTCAGGCCCGAGCGCATCTTCAGTTGCAGCAACTGCTGCATCAGCTCCGGGTTGGCCAGCATGTAGCCGACCCGCACGTTGGGCGAGATGCTTTTGGAGTAGCTGCCGACATACACCACCTGTTGCAGCTGGTCGAGGCTGGTCAGGCAGGGCAGGGGCTCCTCGATCATGTCGGCGTAGAGGTTGTTCTCCACCAGGCGGAAGTCGTGCTGGGTCGCCAGTTGCAGCAGGCGGTGCAGTTGTACCAGCGGAGTACGGGTGCAGGTCGGGCTGTGCAGGTGCGGCTGAGTGAAGAACACGCTTGGCCGGTACTGCTCGAGCAGCCGTTGCAGGTGGTCCAGGTCGTAGCCGTTGGGCGTGCGCGGCACGCCCACCAAGGTCGCGCCCTGGAAGCGCAGGATGCTCATCAGGTTGGGGTAGCCCGGGTCGTCCACCAGCACCACGTCGCCCGGGCGCACCAGGGTGCGTACCGCCAGGTCCAGGGCCTGGCTGGCGCCGTGGGTGAGCATCAGCTGGTTCGGCGGCACCACGATGCGAAGGTCCTGCTGCAGGTTCTGCGCGGTCAGGGTGCGCAGTTCGGCCAGGCCCATGGGATCGCCGTAGCCGCTCAGTTCCAGCACGCTGCTGGCAACCTGGCGCAGCCCGCGGCGCAGGCCGTCCTCGAACATCCAGTCATTGGGCAGCCAGCCACAGCCGGGCTTGAACGCCAGTTGGCGGCTTTCGAAGATCTGTTGCAGGTACCACTCGGAATTGAACGCCGGCTTGGCCGTGTCCGGTTCGCTGGCCTGGGCCTCCAGCAGGTCGCCGGCGGCGCGGTTGACGAAGAAGCCGGCGGTGCCACGGCTGACCAGCAGGCCCTGGGCCACCAGGCGGTCGTAGGCTTCCACCACGGTGAAGGTGCTCACCGAGTATTTCGCGGCGAAGGCGCGGATCGACGGCACCTTGGCGCCTGGCTTGAGGGTCTGGTTCTCGATCGCGTCGCGCAGTCCGTTGATGATCTGGTTGACCAGGGGAGGCGAGGCGTCGGGGCGGAGTTCGAACATGGGAAAACGGTGCCTTCGGGTGAGCGTAACGCCGGCCGCGCATGCGCTGTATTGCATTGGCGACCTGTACAGTGCTGTGACAATCAGTGGGCACTGTGCATGGCTCTTGAGGCCGGACATTTTTACATTAGGTATCAGTTACCGCTAGATCAAAGCCGTGAAGCTTCATGAACAACCGCTCGTCGAACCACAAATTCCCGAGGCGGGGCTCAGTCTCCGCGTCTCTCTCGCTGTCGTCGTGCCCGCAAGGCCGGTGCGCAGTGTCTTCGCAGTAACTTTCCAGGCTTAGCGGACGAGCCTGGGCACGACAACACACTGCCAGCACATAGCCGTTCGTCGGCTCGGGCAGGGTCGTGCACGTCGAATCAGAGCAGCTGATGCAACAAGGGGTGCGACCTCGGGCCGCACTCCTGTCGAGTTTCCTTGGATAAAAAGAACACGGGGTAGACCACTGATGGACGCAACATCCACATCGACTTCGGCAGCGAAGTCGGAGCACGAGAGCAAGCTGGCGGCTTCGCTCAAATCGCGCCACCTGACCATGATGTCGATTGCCGGGGTGATCGGCGGCGCATTGTTCGTCGGTTCCGGCAGCGTGATCCACAGCGCCGGCCCGGCCGCCGTCCTGGCCTACCTGGCCGGCGGCATCCTGGTGGTGCTGATCATGCGCATGCTCGGTGAAATGGCGACGTCCTCGCCGGACACCGGCTCGTTCTCCACCTATGCCGAACGTGCCATCGGGCGCTGGGCGGGCTTCACCATCGGCTGGCTGTACTGGGGCTACTGGGTGATCCTGATGGCCTGGGAAGCCTATGTCGCCGGCAAGATCCTGCATGGCTGGTTCCCTTCGGTGAGCATCAACGAATTCGTGTTGATGGCCACCCTGGCGCTGATCTGCGTGAACTTCTTCAATGTCAAGCACTACGGCGAGTTCGAGTTCTGGTTCGCCCTGATCAAGGTGGTGGCCATCGTCTGCTTCCTGGTGGTGTGCACCGCGGCGGTGATGAACCTGTGGCCGACCGGTGAAGTCAGCGGCATGGCCAACCTCACTGCCCACGGCGGCTTCATGCCCAACGGCATCGAGTCCGTGGTAGTGGCGATGCTCGGTGCGATGTTCGCCTTCCTCGGTGCCGAAATCGTCACCATCGCCGCGTCCGAGTCCAAGGACCCGGCCGGTCAGATCGTCAAAGCCACCAACTCGGTGGTGTGGCGCGTGTGCCTGTTCTACATCGGCTCGATCTTCCTGATTGTCTGCCTAGTACCGTGGAACGACCCGCTGATGGGCACCTCGGGCTATGGCTCGTACCGCCGCACCCTGGAACTGCTGGGTATCCCGGGCGCCGAGTTCATGATGAACTTCGTGGTCCTGACCTCGGTCAGCAGCTGCCTGATCTCGGCCCACTACACCGCGTCGCGCATGCTGTTCTCCCTGGCCACCCGTGGCGACGCGCCGAAGATCTTCAAGATGACCCGCGCCGGCACCGGCGTACCGGTCTTCGCCATTATCGGCTCGTGCTCGATCGCGATCATCTGTGCCCTGATCAACTTCAACGAAGCCCTGCGTCCGAAGGATGTGCTGGACACCCTGATGAACACCACCGGCATGATCGCCATGCTCGTCTACCTGGTGATCGCCTGCTCGCAACTGAAGATGCGCCGCAAGCTGGAAGCCGAAGGCAAGCAGATCCGCCTGAAGATGTGGCTGTTCCCGTGGCTGACCTACCTGAGCATCGTGTTCATCGTTGGTTGTCTGGTGACCATGGCCTTCGTCGAGGAGTACCAGGTGCTGGTGGTTTCCACCGGTGTCGCGGCGATCGTCGTAGCGCTGATCGGTGTGATCGTGCACCAGCGCGCGCTGAAGCAGGCTGCTGCCTGATCGCCCACTGTGGGAGCTGGCTTGCCAGCTCCCACAGTGTTTTTTGCAGACCCTGCAATCTCAACGCTGCTTGACCATCGGACGCAATGTCGCAGGTCAGGATCAGGCGTTGTTCAACTGCCCGGCGGTGCTTTTGCTGCTGCGTCGGCGATACATCAGCAGCAGGAACACGAACCAGACCGGCATCGCCAGTAGCGCCGCGCGGGTATCGGCTTCCAGGGCCAGCAGGGACAGCACGAACAGCAGGAAGCCCAGCGTCGCCATCGCCATCGGCACGCCCCCCGGCAGCTTGAAGCTGGAACGTTGGTGCGCCGCCGGATTGGTGCGGCGATAGGCGAGATAGGCGATCAGGATCATCGACCAGGTGAACAGCACCAGCACTGCCGACACGGTGGAGATCAGGGTGAACACTCTCATCACTTCCGGAATCACGAACAGCAGGGTTAGCCCCACCAGCATGCACGCCCCCGAGAACAGCAAGCTGTAGACCGGCACGCTGAGTGTCGACAGGCGTCCGAAGATCCCCGGGGCATTGCGCCGTTCCGCCAGGCCGAAGAGCATCCGGCAACCGGAATACACGCCGCTGTTTGCCGAGGACGCCGCCGAGGTCAGCACCACGAAATTGATCATCCCGGCTGCGGCGGGGAAGCCGGCGAGCAGGAACAATTCAACGAAGGGGCTGCGGTTGGCCGGCACTTCGGCCCACGACACTACGCTGATGATGCACACCAGGGCGAGGATATAGAACAGCAGGATCCGTGCCGGAATGGTGTTGATTGCCTTGGGCAGGGTGCGTTCCGGGTTCTTCGCTTCGGCGGCGGTGGTGCCGATCAGCTCGGTGCCGGCGAAGGAGAACACGGCAATCTGGAAACCGGCGAAGAAGCCGCTGAGACCATGGGGAAGAATCGCCCCCGGCGTAGCCATATGCCCGAGCGACGCCTGTACGCCGTTGGGCGAGGTGAAGCCTGTGGCGATCATTACCAGGGCGGTGAGGATCAGGGCGATGATGGCGATGATCTTGATGATCGCGAACCAGAACTCCACCTCGCCGAAGATCCGTACCGCCAGCATGTTCAGGCCAAGCAGGAGGAACAGGGTGAAGAACGCCGGCATCCATGCCGGCAGGTCCGGGTACCAGTACTGCATGAAGCCGGCGACCACCACCACGTCGCCGACCACCGCCACGCTCCAGCTAAGCCAGTACGACCAGCTCAGCACGAAGCCGGCCCGTGGCCCGAGGTAGGCTGCGACGATATCGGCAAAAGACTTGAAGCGCAGGTCACTGAGCAACAGCTCGCCCATGGCACGCATCACGAAGTACAGGAAGAAACCGATGATGGCGTAGACCAGGATGATCGAGGTGCCGGCCAGGGCGATGATCTTGCCCGAGCCCATGAACAGCCCTGTGCCGATCGCCCCGCCGATGGAGATCAGTTGGATATGGCGGTTTTCCAGGGTGCGCTGCAGATGCCCGGCAGCCTCCGGGCGTGCGGATGACGTGTGCATTGGTCGAACCTCTTTTTTGTTGTTTTGCTGGATCGCTGAAGCCCCGCCGTGCGGGCGGGGCGGGGTACGTCAGGTGTTGGCTTCGAAGCCCTGCAGGGTATTCACCGCGTTGATGCCGATCTCGTCGACCATGTAGCCGCCTTCCATCACGAACAGGGTCGGCAGCCCGGCCCCGGCGATGCACTCGCCCATGCGCAGGAAGTCCTCGCTGGTCAGGCGGAAATGGCTGATGGGGTCGTCCTCGAAGGTGTCGACGCCGAGGGAAATGATCAGTTGCTCCGGACGGTAGGCGACGATCCGCGCCAGGGCATGCTCCAGCGCTTCGCGGAAGCGGCTCCATGTCGTGCCGCGGGCCAGCGGGTAGTTGGCGTTGCAGCCTTCGCCAGCACCGACGCCTGTTTCCTCGGCATAGCCGGAGAAGTAGGGGTAGGACACGTGCGGGTCGCCGTGGATCGAGGCGAAGAACACGTCCGGGCGGTCGTAGAAGATGTTCTGCGTGCCGTTGCCATGGTGGAAGTCCACATCGAGGATCGCCACCCGCTGCGAGCCCTGGGCCAGGCAGCGCTCGGCGGCGATGGCAGCGTTGTTCAGGTAGCAATAGCCACCCATGTATTCGCGCGCGGCGTGGTGTCCGGGTGGCCGGCACAGGGCGAAGGCGCTGTGATGGCCGTCGAGCACCTTGTCCATTGCGGTCAGCGCCACATCGGCACTGGCGCGCACCGCTTCCCAGGTGCCGGCGGTGATTGGCGAGCCGGCATCCATGGCATAGAAGCCCAGCTTGCCGTCGATGAAGCCCGGTTCCGGGGCACTGGCCAGGTCGCGCACCGGCCAGACCAGGGGCAGGGCGTCGTGGGTCTTGCCGGTGGCCGACCACTCGTCCCAGGCGTTTTCCAGAAAGCTTACATAGCGCTCGCTATGGGCGGCGACGTAGCAGGCGCGGTCATGACGCTGCTCGCCGATCACCTCGCCCAGGCCGCTGCTGCGCACCCGGGCCAGGACGGTCTCGGCCCGCTGCGGTTTTTCGAAGGACGGTGTCAGCGCGCCATCCTTGAGCTCGGTGCCGTGGTGCAGGCGGTGGCTGGAACTGAAAACGGTCAGCACGGGAGTGTCCTCTTTGGGGTGTTGTTGTGAAGACGATTTTCGCGCTGGATCCGGGAAATTGTTTTGCTTTATTTCCTGATAATCGGGTTAAGTGAGCAAATTCATTTCTAGAGGTGAGCGGTATGAGCAAAGACAGTTCTTTCGACTCGCTGGATGGTGTCGACCGTACCTTGCTGGGTCTGTTGCAGGAGGACGGCACCCTGTCCAGTGCCGCCTTGGGCGAGCGCCTGTCGATGTCCGTCACGCCGTGCTGGCGGCGACGCAAACGCCTGGAGGACCTGGGCATCATCCGTGACTACCAGGCCAATCTGGATCGCAGGAAGCTCGGCTATGACGTCATGGCCTTTGCCCAGGTGCGCTTCGGCAATGTCTCCGACAACGCCCCGGACCAGTTCGAACGGGCGATCAAGGCACTGCCCCAGGTGCTCTCGTGTCACAAGGTCACGGGGGAGGCGGATTATGTGCTGACGGTGGTGGCGACGGATCTGGAGAGCTACGGGCGCTTTGTCGAGGACGTGTTGCGGCGCCAGCCGGGGATTGCCTCGATCCAGTCGAGCCTGTCGTTGCGCGAGGTGAAGGCGGTGACGCGCTTGCCGGTGCCGGAATGAGGCGGGGCTGCACGCTCCGGACTGCGGAACTGTTCGGGAGAGCTGTTGCCTGATATTGCTGGAAGTGATTTTCATTCGAACCTTCCACCGGATTTTGTCTAAGCTCTCAAGCGATTTTTTCTGCTAAACGAGGAACGCGCCCGATGAAAAAGTGGATTGCTTTGTCAATAGCCTTGTGTGCCAGTGCCGCAGTGCAGGCTGCCGACTCGATCAAGGTCGAACTCAAGGAAGCCACCGCCCAGGGCGAGGGCAAGAGCGTCGGCTTCGTCACTATCACCGAAAGCCCGTACGGCGCGGTGTTCACCCCTGAACTGAACGGCGTGGCGCCGGGCGTGCATGGTTTCCACGTGCACGCCAACCCCAGCTGCGCGCCGACCGAGGCCGATGGCAAGCCGGTACCGGCCGGTGGCGCCGGTGGCCACTGGGATCCGAAGAACACCGGCAAGCACAGCTTCCCGTGGGATGACGGCGGCCATCTGGGCGACCTGCCGGCTCTGATCGTTACCGCCGACGGCAAGGCTTCGCAGCCGCTGCTGGCGCCGAAGATCAAGAAGCTGGACGAGCTGAAGGGGCATGCGCTGATGATTCATGCCGGTGGGGACAACCACTCGGATCATCCGGCACCGCTGGGTGGCGGGGCGGCTCGGTTTGCTTGTGGGGTGATCAAATAAGCCTGGTGTAGACATGAAGATCCCGGTCATCTGGCCGGGATTTTTTTGGGTTTTGCGGGCCTCATCGCTGGCAAGCCAGCTCCCACAGGTTCAGCAGCGACCCGGACCTTGTGGGAGCTGGCTTGCCAGCGATGAGGCCCTGGAGGACACCAGAACATCAGGCCACTGCCAACCTCCGCCCAGGCACCGCCTCCAGCAATTCCCGGGTATAGCTGGCCTGCGGCTGCTCCAGCACCCGACCTGCCTCCCCTTGCTCCACCACCTGCCCCTGCTTGAGCACTACCACCTGGTGCGCCAGGCTGGCGACCACCGCCAGGTCATGGGACACCAGCACGTAAGCCACGCCCAGTTCCGCCTGCAATTCCCGCAGCAGGTCGAGGATCTGCGCCTGCACCGAGACGTCCAGCGCCGACACCGGCTCGTCGAGCAGCAACAGGTCGGGCTTCAAGGCCAGTGCCCGGGCAATGGCCACGCGCTGGCGCTGGCCGCCGGACAGCTCGCGGGGCAGGCGGTCCAGGTAGCTGGCCGGCAACTGCACCTGCTCCATCAGGCGCCGCGCCGCCTGTTCCAGCTCGCGACCCTTGAGCCGGCCGAAGGACACCAGCGGCTCGACCACGCTTTGGTAGATGCTGAACTTCGGGTCCAGCGCGGCGAACGGATTCTGCTGCACCAGTTGCATGCGCTGGCGCAGCGGCCTGAACGCCTTCCAGCTCAAGCCGCCGATATCCTTCCCGGCAAAACGCACCCGGCCCGAGCTGGGTTGCTCCAGCCCGAGCGCAATCCGCAGGCTGGTGCTCTTGCCCGAACCCGACTCGCCGACGATGGCCAGCGTCTGCCCCGGGTAGACCTCCAGGCTCAAGTCCTGCAGTGCCTGGAAGTGCTGCCCGTGCGGTAGCTGGAAGCGCTTGCCGACCCCTTCGAACTCCAGTAGCGGCTGTGCGCCGAGGGGTGAAACCGACACCGGCCGTGGCGTTTCACCAAAGGCTGGCGCTGCTGCCAGCAGATCGCGGGTGTAGCTGTGGCCGGGCGCTGAAAGCACCTTGCTGGCGACGCCGCTTTCCACCAACTCGCCCTGGCGCATCACCAGCACTCGGTCGGCACGATCCGCCGCCACACCCAGGTCATGGGTGATGATCACCAAGGCGATGCCGCGGGCTTTCACCAGTTGCTCCAGGTGATCGAGGATGCGCTTCTGCACCGTGACATCCAGGGCGCTGGTAGGCTCGTCGGCGATGATCAGCCGGGGCTCGCCGGCCAGGGCGATGGCGATCAGCACGCGCTGACGCATGCCGCCGGACAGTTCATGGGGATACTGGGCCGCGCGTAGGGCCGGGTTGTCGAGCCCTACCTGTTCGAGCAGTTCCAGCACATCCGCATCCAGGCCCGGATAGCGTTTGCCATGGCGCAGGACCAGGCTCTCGGCGATCTGCTTGCCGATGCTCAGGGTCGGGTTGAGGCTGACCATCGGATCCTGCGGCACCAACCCGACCACCCGGCCGCGCAGTTGCTGTTTGCTGCGCTCGCTGGCGTGGCTGATGTCGTGATCGGTAACCTTCAGCACCCCGCCATCGATCCGTGCCGTCGCCGGCAACAGGCCGAGCAGGGCGCTGGCGATGGTGGTCTTGCCCGAACCGGATTCACCGACGATGGCCAGGGTTTCCCCTGGATCCAGATGAAAGCTCACCCCGCGCACCGCCTCGGTAACGCGGCCGGCGCTGTGGTAACTGACCCGCAGGTCCTGCACGTCGATCAGGCGGCTCATCGCTGGATCTCCTCGAAGGTGCGGGCGATATGGTTGAGGCTGAACACCACCAGCACCAGGAACAGCCCCGGCAGCAGCGAGACCCAGGGTGCGGTGATGAGGAAGTGGCGACCGTTGGCGATCAGCGTGCCCCATTCGGCGGCAGGCGGTGCGGCGCCGAAGCCGAGGAAGCTGAGGCCGGCAGTGGCCAGGATCGCCGCGCCGATATCCAGGGTCGCAAGCACCGCCACCGGCCCCCAGGCATTGGGCAGCACATGGCGCAGCAAGGTCCGGCCCCAGCTTGCGCCGCCCAGGCGCGCGGCCTCGACGTAGGGCAGGGTCTTGATCCGCAGCACCTCGGCGCGGGTGGTGCGGGCGAAGCCGGGAATGATGCCGACGCCCACGGCGATTGCCACCGGAATGGTGCCGAAGCCGATCGCGGTGACGATGGCCAGCGCGAGCAGCAGGCCGGGCAGGGCCAGCAGCACATCCACCAGGCGCATGATCAGCGCGTCCACGCGCCCGCCGATAAAGCCCGAGACGATGCCCAGGCCCAGGCCGCTGACCAGCGCCAGCCCGACCGCGAGCAGCGCCGCCTCCACCGACAGGCGCGCGCCATACAGCACCCGCGTGTACAGGTCGCGCCCCAGCTCGTCGGTGCCGAACCAGTGCGCGGCACTCGGTGGCAGCAGTTTGGCCGAGGGCTGCGTGGCGTAGGGATCGACCTGGGTGAACAGGCCGGGCCAGAGCGCGGCCGCCAGGGTAAACAGCACCAGGACCAGGGCCACGACGAAGCCCGGCCGGCGCAGCAGCGGCCCGGCCTGGTCCAGCAAGCGTTGCAGGCGCCGCCGCGGGCGCCACTGGGAGGCCTCGCCGGCCACGGGGATCAGGCGTTGCAATACGGTCATCTCAGCTCACCTTGGGCGCATGGGTAATGCGCGGATCGAGGATGGGGTAGAGCAGGTCCACCAGCAGGTTGACCAGCACGAAGGCGGCAGCGGACACCGTCACCACCGCCAGTACCAGCGGGATGTCCTGGCGCAGCACCGCCTCCTGCACCAGCCGGCCGACGCCGTTGCGGGCGAAGATGGTTTCCACCAGCACGGCACCGGACACGGTGTTGCCCACCTGCAGGCCGATCAGCGTCAGCAGCGGCAGGGCGGCATTGCGCAGGCCGTGGCGGGCCTGTACCTGGGCGCGGCTGAGGCCCTTGGCGTAGGCGGTGACGATGTAGGGCTCGCGCCAGACATCCTGGAAGCCGCGTTGCAGCACCTGGGCGTAGACCGCCGCGCTGGGAATGGCCAGGGTCACCGCCGGCAGTACCAGGCTGTCGAAGCCGGTGCTGCCGGTGGCCGGGAACCAGCCCAGGCCGAAGGCGAAGATCTGGATCAGCAGCAGGCCCATCCAGAACACCGGCACGGAAAAGCCCAGCGCCGGCAGACGCGACAGCGCGGTCTTCAAGGGTTGCCAGCGCACGTAGGCGGCCAGGTACGCCAGGCCCACGCCGCCGATCAGCGACAGGACGATGGCGAACCCGGCCAGGGCCAGGGTTTGCGGCAGGCGTTCGGCGAGGATCGCGGTGACCGGGCGGTTCAGGGTCAGTGACTGGCCAAGGTCGCCTTGCAATACGCCGAGCAGCAGGTTGATGTAGCGCTCCAGCAAGCCCTGGTCCAGCCCGTAATAGGCCTTGGCTTTCGCCAGTTGCTCCGGCGACAGCGCATCGATCTCCATGCCCGAGGCACTGAGCATGATGCTCAGCGGGTCACCCGGCAGCAGGTAGAGGATGAAGTAGGTGATGCTGTACGCCCCCCACAGCACCAGGGCGGCCTGGGCAATGCGGCCGAGCAGGTAGCGGCTCATGGCTTGACCTCGATGTCGTTGAGGAAGGCAAAGCCCTCGGCGCTCCAGCGGAAGTTCTGCACGCGCTTGGAGGTGGCCGCCTGCCACACCCGCTCGTACACCGGGATTGCCGAGCCTTGGTCGATCAGTAGGTCTTGCAGTTGGCCGTAGGCGTCGGCGCGCTGCTGCGGTGCGGTGGCGGTGAGGCCGGCGTCGAACAGGTTCTGCGCCACGGGCAGCACGTTCGGTGCGTAGGTGTTGGTGGCCAGGGTCGAGCTGTTGGCGCTGCGCGGGTCGAGGATGGTCTGCAGGATGATCGGGTCGGCCCGGGTCATGTAGGTGTAGGTCAGGTCATAGTTGCCGGCGGCGTTGTTCGCGGCCCACTCGGCGGTGGTCTGCACCTTGAGCTTGAGTTCGATGCCGAGCTTGCGCAGTTGGTCCTGGATCAGCACGTCGCCGGGGGTTTCCTTGCCGGCCAGGTTGTACAGCAGGACCAGGCGCTTGCCGTCCTTGTAGCGGTAGTTGTCCTGGCCCAGGGTCCAGCCGGCCTCGTCCAGCAGCCGGGCCGCGCCTTGCGGGTCGTAGGCCAGCTTGTCGCCCTGGCTGCGGAAGTACGGGGTGGTCACATCGTAGACGCCGTCCACCACCGGGAAGGCTTCGTTGTAGACGGTGCTGGCGTAGCTCTTGCGGTCGATGGCCTTTTGCAGGGCCAGGCGTACCTTCTGGTCGGCAAGGATGCGGTTGTCGCGGGTATTGGGGTAGAGGTTCCAGGCCGGGCCCGGCAGCGAGCGGCTCTGGATGGTCGCGTCGTTGCGCTGGAACAGCTGCAGGTCGACCTCGGAGAACGGCACCCGCGGCCAGAGGATATCCACCTTGCCCTGCAGGAACAGGCCGTTGCGCACGCTTTCCTCGGGCACATAGCTGACCTCGATGGCCGACAGGTGCGCGTCGCCCTTGTTCTGCACGTTGGCCGAGGCCCAGGCGTAGCCTTCGCGACGGACCAGGCGCAGGCCGCTTTCCGGGGTGTAGTGGTCGATCTTGAACGGGCCGGTGCCGATCACCGCGCCCAGTGAGCGTTCCTTGGCGGTCTTGCGGTACGACTCGGGGGCCAGGATCGACAGGTTGGTGGTGGAAGTGGCCTGGAGGAAGCCCGCGTTGGGTTTGCTCAGCACCAGCTTGATGCTGTGCGGGTCGAGGATCTCGGCGTGGTCGTAGCCGGCCAGGTAGGTGGCGCCGAAGGTGCTCGGCAGTTCGGCGGCGAAGGCCTTGTTGCTGTCGAAGGCGGTCTTGACCGCCTGTGCGTCGAATGCCTCGCCGTTGCTGAAAGTCACGCCTTTGCGCAGGTAGAAGGTGTATTCCCGGGCATCCGGGCTGATCTCCCAGCGCTCGGCCAGCCACGGAATGATCTGCCCGGTCTGCGGGTCTTGGTCGGTCAGGGCCTCGACCACGTTGCGCAGCACCACCCGGTGCTCCAGCCAGTAGACCTGGAACGGATCGATGCTGACCAGTTGGGTGTTGTCGTTGAAAAAGGCGATCTTCAGGGTGCTCGCCGCCTTGGCGTCCGGTTGCGAAGGCGAGCAGCCGGACAGTCCCAGGGCAAGCAGGATGGCCGCGCTGGCCAGGGTTCGTTGCAGTCTCATGGGCGATTCCTCGTTCCGTTGTCGGAGCAGGGCCGCGCCGCATCCCGGCGGCGCGGCCGGGTGGGTCAGAAGTCGTAGGCGATCTTGCTGTACCAATAGCCACCACCAGGGTGGAATGGCGGGTTGCCGTAGGGCGCCAGGCCAAGCGGGCTGTACACCGCATGCTTGTCCGGGCGCACGTCGAACAGGTTGGTGGCACCGATGCTGACGGTCAGTTGGTCGAAGAAGGTGTAGGCCACGTCCAGGTCGGTGATCCACTTGGCGCCGAAGCTGCGATCGCCGCTGGGGTTGACCGCAAGGGTCTTGACGCTGCCGTAGCGGGTGGTCTGCAGGTTGACCGCAAGGTTGTCGACCTTCCAGTTGGCGCCGAGGATCCACTTGGTTTCCGGGCTGGCCACGGTCAGGTCGCCCTCGCGGTCGCGGCCCACCAGGGTTACCCCGGAGCCGGCCAGCGACGTCGGTGTGTCGCGCACGTCCTCGATGCTGGTCTTGTTCCAGTTGAACGCCAGGCTCCAGCGCACGTCGCCCCAGGCGCCGAAGTCGGTGCTGTGGTCGGCGACGATGTCCAGGCCCTTGGTACGGGTGTCGTAGGCGTTGGTGTAGTAGTTGACCCAGGTGCCCGGGGCCACGCCCTGGCTTTGCAGGATCGAGGTGATCACGCCGTTGCCCTGGTCGTAGATGTTGCTGGTCAGGGTGATGCGGTCGTCGATGTCGATCAGGTAGGCGTCGGCGGTGATGCTGGTGCGCGGTGCCGGTTGCCAGGTCACGCCCAGGCCGAGGTTGCGCGATTTCTCCGGCTTGAGCTTGTCACCGCCGAGGGCGGCGGCCAGGCTGCTGTCGGACGGGGTCAGGCGGGTCACTGCCGGAACTACGTTGCCATTGACGTCGGTGGCGACGCGGTTGTCGGCCACGGTGTAGCCGATCTGGGTCAGGGACGGCGCGCGGAAGCCGGTACCCACGGTGCCACGCACGGCCCATTGGTCGGTCAGCTCGTAGCGCGAGTTGAGCTTGAGGCCGAAGGTATTGCCGGAATCGTCGTCGTAGTGCTCGACGCGCCCGGCGAGGTCGAGGAACCAGCGCTCGGTGAGGTCGAAGCCCAGGTCAAGGTAGGCCGCGTAGTTGTTGCGGATCAGGCTGACTTCGTCTTCCGGGCGCAGGGTCACGGCGGCCTGGGCCCCGGAGGCGGCGGGGTAGCTGCCGGTGATGTATGCCTCGGGGTCGCCGGCGAAGGTGCTGAAGCGCTCCCAGCGGTGTTCCAGGCCGGCCGACACCTGCACCGGCGAGGTCAGGCCGAACAGGCTGTCGTAGCGCCGGGTCAGGTCGAAGTTGTTGACCCACTGTTCGAAGCGGAAGGTCGCCAGGTTGTCGAAGCTGGTCGGGCTGGCGGTGCCCAGGGACGGGTTGATGTTGAAGTCGCTGGAGTGGTGGATATTGTTGCGCCCGTAGGTGGTGCTCAGGTCCCAGTGCCAGTCGGCGCGTTCGCCCTTGCCGCCGAAGAGGAACTGGTAGTCGCGGTCCTTGATGTTGTTCAGCGGGTAGTAGCCGTCGGGGAACAGCTCGGGCACCGCGGCGGTGCCGGTGGGCAGGCGGAAGTAGTTGTAGGCCTCGGCATCGCGTTCGCCGTAGGTGGCGTAGGAGTACAGGGTCAGGGCGTCCAGCGGCAGTTCGGCGTTGTAGGCGAGGTTGAAGGCCTTGATCTCGGGGTCACCGTTCTTGATCGCAACGCGGTCCCAGGCTGCTTCCTTCACCGGGTCGCGGAAGGCCCTCACGCTACTGTCGGCCTTGCCGTTCCAGGCGGCATCGCCGCGTTTGCGCGCATCGGCGGAGAGGTGCAGGAAGCCGCTTTCACCCAGCTTGAAGCCCTGGTCTCCGGCGACCTTGATGGTTTCGCCCTGGCCGGAGTAGAGCTTGCCGTAGCTGCTCTCGACATGCCCGCCGGAGGCGCTGGTCTTGAGGATGATGTTGATCACCCCGGCCACTGCATCGGAGCCGTACTGGGCGGCGGCGCTGTCCTTGAGCACTTCGATGTGGTCCACGGCGCTGACCGGGATCAGGTCGATATCCACCGCGTTGGCGCCGCTGTTGTCGATGTTGCCGCGCTGGCCCACCGCGCCGTTGTGCCGACGCTTGCCGTTGACCAGCACCAGGGTGTAGGCCGGGCCCAGGCTGCGGTTGCTCAGGGGTCGGGTCACCGAGTTGTAGCCGGCGATGTTGGTGCCGAAGTTGAATGACGGCAGCAGGCGTGAGATGGCTTCGGAGAGTTCGGCGCGACCGGTCCTGAGCAGTTGCTCGCTGTTGATCACATCGATCGGCGCCGGGCTGTCGGCCACCGTGCGTTCCTGGCCGCGAATGCCGGTGGAGATTACGGTCACGGTGTCCAGGTGGGTATCGTTGCTGGCGGCCACGACCTGGGGCGCGAGTCCGGCCAGGAGCAGGGCGGTGGTCAGGGCGCTGAAGGGGAAATGCTTGGGCATGCGGGCTTGGTCCATCGAAGCTGGCACTGGCCCTGGGTGTGGGTGCAGGTGGATCGCCTGGGGTGTTTTGAAGGAATGACGAGATCGTCTGGGGTTGATCTTATTTTTATAAGAAATTGATTGGAAATTCTTTTTTGGAATATAAATATTATTCTTTTTTTGAATTATAAATAATCATAAATATGCAAAAAATGATTATTAATGAGTTGCAAAAAACCCTGTGGGAGCTGGCTTGCCAGCGATGAGGCCAGTAAGAACACCGTTGTTCTCTAGGGCCCTATCGCTGGCAAGCCAGCTCCCACAGGGATTGTTGTCAGGGGGTTGGATAGGTGGTGTGTCAGATCACGAAGAACCCATGGGTCCCATCCCGTCCCAGCTGCTCCACCAGGCCGAACTCCCAGTCCAGGTACCCCTGCATCGCCTCGCGCGGGTTATCCGTGCCTTCATAGGGCCGGCGATAACGGTCGCTGCGCGGTACCGCCAGGCTGGTTTCGCCATGCTCCAGCGGTCGGCCTTCGGCGATCCAGCGTCCGGTGCCGCCTTCGAGCAGGAATACCGGCTTGCGCGTCAGCGCCTGCAGGTCCACGGCGGCGAAGCGCGCCAGCAGGCTGCTGCCGCAGGTCACCACGTAGCGCTCGGCCACCGGCAGTTTTTCCAGGGCCTGGGCCAGTTGTGCACGAATCGCCCAATGCGCGCCGGGGATATGCCGCTGTACATAGTTGGCGCTGGTGGTGAAATCCAGCAGTACGGTGTCGCCAGCGTCCAGCCATTGCTGCAATTCACCGCCCTGGATCGACGGTGGCTGCGGCAGTTCCGGCAGTGGCGCCTGCCAGTCGCCGGTCTCGCTGAAATCGCTCTTGCGCAGACCGTCCAGTACCGCCACCTCCCAGCCCATCTGGGCCAGCCAGGAAGCGCTCATGTTGGCGCGCACGCCATCGTCGTCCACCAGCACGATACGCGCGCCGCGTACGCTGGCGTTGTGGTCGGTTTCCTGGACCAGTTGCCCGCCCGGCGTTGAACGGCTGCCGGGCAGGTGGCCGCGAGCGTATTCCTCGGGGGTGCGCACGTCGAACAGGTAGGTGGTGCGATGAGCCTCTGCCTGCCATGCCGCCAGGGTGTCCCTGGAAATGCGTGCCACCCCGGCCTTGTCCGCTACCGCACGGGCCCGGCGTGCGGCGCTGGCGCGCGTCTCGTCGCCGACCTCGGCGAAGCGTTGCGATTGGCCATGGGCCAGTTGCTGCCCGGCCAGGGTCCAGCCAATGGTGCCGTTGCGCAAGGCCGAGACCGGGTTGGGAATGCCGGCGTTGACCAGCGACTGGGTGCCGATGATGCTGCGGGTACGGCCGGCGCAGTTGACGATGACCCGGGTGTTCGGATCCGGCGCCAGTTCGGCCACGCGCAACACCAGTTCCGCCCCCGGCACGCTGATGCCACCGGGAATGCTCATGGTCTGGTATTCATCGAAACGGCGGGCATCGAGCACCACCACATCGGCCTGTTCATCGAGCAGTTGCTGGACCTCTTCGGCGGCCAGCGACGGCGTGTGACGCTTGGCTTCCACCAGCTCGCCAAAGGCCTTGCTCGGCACATTGACGTCGCGAAACAGCTCGCCGCCGGCCTCGCGCCAGCCTGCCAGGCCGCCTTCGAGCAGGGCCACGTCGCTGTAGCCCAGCTCGCGCAGGCGTTCGGCGGCCAGCGCGGCAAGGCCTTCGCCATCGTCGTAGACTGTCACCTGGGTATCGCGGCGCGGCACCCGGGCATAGATCTCGATTTCCAGTTTCGACAGGGGAATATTGGCCGCGAAAAGCGGGTGCTCCAGGGCGAAGGGCGCTTCCTCGCGCACATCGATCAGGGCCAGTTCGTCCTTGGCCAGCAGGTGCTGGCGCAGCTCGGCGTAGGAGCGGGTAGTCGCGGTGCTCATGGGGCAGGGTTCTCTTTGGACAGGTCCCAGATATTGGGCAGGCGGGTGTTGGAATAACCGGAGATAAAGGGTTTCTCGCTGCCGTCGGCGAGGTACACGGCACGTTTTACCGCGCCGATGTTGGCGCCATACACGTGGATGCTGATGGATACCTGGTCGTCGTGGGCATTGCGCACTTCATGGATATCGCCAATACGCGGCGACACCGCTTCGACCTGCCCGGGCTCCAGGCGCACGGCGTCGCCCGCCGGAATCAGCGCGCCGCTTTCGGTGCGGGCGAAGCCCTGGGAATACTCGGCGCCGCGCAGCATGCCGATCAGGCCCCAGATCCGGTGATCGTGGATCGGCGTGCGCTGCCCCGGGCCCCAGACGAAACTCACCACCGAAAAGCGCTGGCGTGAATCGGCGTGCAGGAGGAACTGCTGATAACGCTCGGGGCTGGGTTGGGCCAGCTCCGGGGGCAGCCAGTCATCATGGGCTACCAATTGCTGCAACAGGTTCTGCCCGCGATCGAGGATGGCGGCTTCTTCGTGTTCCTGCTCCAGCAGTTCGGCCAGGTCGCCGATGAACCGGCGCAGGCGGTCGAGACGTAGGGGATGGGTCATTTTTCAAGGCTCAGGCTGCGGTTTCAAGGAACCCTAGCAACGGCAGGATCATTCTCAAAATTCGAATTCCGCATAAGCTAATATGCGAAACAAGAATTTTAAAGATAAAAGATTATTCTTTATTTTTTGAATTAGCTTATGCCGTAAAAGAATTTCACAGCGGACGGTGCGACCGTTAGCTTATAAGCGATCGTTTTGAACATCCCCGTTCCTATAACCGTCCGCCTTCAGGGAGATCCAGCATGAGCGTGCAATTCATCGGCATGATCGGCCATCGGCTGTCATCGGAAACCATCGACGCCAGCGGCCCGATCTTCGACAAGGCGTACATCACCCGTTTCGCCCAGGTGCATGAAGAGGCGGGTTTCGACCGTGTCCTGGTGGGCTATTGGTCCGATCAGCCGGACGGCTTCCTGGTCACCGCCCTGGCCGGGCTGGCGACGTCCAGGATCCACTTCCTGCTTGCCCACCGCCCGGGCTTCGTCGCCCCGACCCTGGCCGCACGCAAGCTGGCGACCCTTGAGCACCTGCTCGACGGGCGCCTGGCCCTGCATGTGATCAGCGGCGGCAACGACGTCGAGCAGCGCAAGGACGGCGACTACCTCGAGCACGACCAGCGCTACGCCCGCACCGACGAGTTCCTCGAGGTGGTGCGCAAGGTCTGGACCGAGGAACGTCCATTCGACCACGCGGGTACCTATTACCAGGCAGAAAAAGCCTTCTCGGCGATCAAGCCCCTGCAGAAACCCCACTTGCCGGTGTATTTCGGCGGTTCTTCGGCGGCCGCGCTGCAGGTCGCCGGCAAGCATGCCGATGTCTTCGCCCTGTGGGGCGAATCGCTGGAGCAGACCCGCGAGACCATCGCCGCGGTGCGTGCCGAGGCGGCTCGCCACGGTCGCGAGATCGAGTTCAGCGTGTCGTTCCGGCCGATCATCGCCGCCACCGAGGAGGCCGCCTGGGCCAAGGCCGAAAGCATTCTTGGCACGGCGCGCCAGCGTATCGAGCGCTCCGGCCCGGTGATCGCCAACAAGCCGCAGAGCGTCGGCGCCCAGCGCCTGCTCGACACCGTGGCCAAGGGCGAGCGGGTCGATGAACGGCTGTGGACCGGGATCGCCGGGCTGGTCGGCGGCGGGCACAACTCCACCGCGCTGGTGGGCACCCCCGAACAGGTGGCCGATGCCTTGCTGGCCTACTACGACCTGGGCGTGAAAACCTTCCTGATCCGTGGCTTCGACCCGGTGGTCGATGCCGAGGACTATGGCCGCGAATTGCTGCCGCTGACCCGGGCCAAGGTCGCTGCCCGACTGGCCTGATCCATTCCATTCAGCCCCCACGAGACCGCACGCGCGGATCGTCAACCACAGTGCCGGACACTGGCACCTGGAGAGCCCCGTGCGTACCCGACTGATTCCCGATGCCCGCGAATTGCTGGCCGGCCTGCTGTTTCTCGGCTTCGGCCTGGCCGGCCTGTTGATCGGCCGCGACTACGCCAGCGGCACTGCCATGCGCATGGGCGCCGGTTACTTCCCCTGGTTGGTCAGCCTGGCGCTGTGTGTGCTGGGGGCGGTCCTGCTGGTACGCGGCCTGGCGTCGTCGCGGGAAAGGGTGGCGCTGGGCGAGCTGTTCCAGGCCCGGCCCGGGCTGTCCATAGGCGGCAGCGTGGTGGCCTTCGCCCTGTTGCTGCCAAGCCTGGGCCTGGCCCTGTCAACCTTGCTCATGACCCTGCTCAGCGGCCTGGCCCGGCGCCGCGCCCACCTTGGCGAACTGACCGTGCTCGGTTGCGTGCTGGGGCTGTTCAGCGTGGCGGTGTTTGCCTGGGGCCTGGGCCTCAACCTGCCGGCCTGGCCGGTCTGAGGGCGCGCCATGGAACTGCTCGATCACCTGGCGATCGGCCTGCAAGCGGCCTTTACCCTGAACAACCTGCTGTACTGCTTCGTCGGCGTCACCCTCGGCACCCTGGTCGGCGTCCTGCCGGGGCTGGGGCCGGTGGCGACCATCGCCATGCTGCTGCCGATCACCTACGGCCTGACCCCGTCGGCGGCGCTGATCATGCTCTCCGGTATCTACTACGGCGCCCAATATGGAGGCTCGACCACCGCGATCCTGGTCAACCTGCCCGGCGAGTCCTCCTCGGTGGTGACCTGCCTCGACGGCCATGCCATGGCGCGCAAGGGCAGGGCGGGAGCGGCGCTGGCCATCGCGGCGATCGGTTCGTTCGTTGCCGGCAGCCTGGCGATCCTGCTGCTGGCCGCCGCTGCCACGCCATTGGCGGAAGCCGCCTTGAAATTCGGCCCTGCGGAATATTTTTCGCTGATGCTGCTGGGCTTGGTAGCGGCCATCGTCCTGGCCCAAGGCGACGTACTCAAGGCCATCGCCATGACCTTGCTCGGGCTGCTTCTCGGGCTGGTCGGCACCGATGTGAATTCCGGGGTCGAGCGCTTTACCTTCGGCATACCCGAGTTGAGCGACGGCATCAGCTTCGTGGTGATCTCGATGGGCATCTTCGGTATCGCCGAGATCATCGCCAACCTCGAGCGCGATCACGGCGGCAAGGCCCAGGTGGCCCGGGTCGGCAGCCTGATGCCGTCGCGGGACGACTACCGGCGCAGCTGGAAGCCGATCCTGCGGGGCACCGGGCTCGGTTCGCTGCTGGGCATCTTGCCCGGCGGCGGGGCGATGCTCGGCTCCTTCGCCTCGTACATGATCGAAAAACGCCTGGCCAGGGAGCCGGAGCGCTTCGGCCAGGGCGCTATCGAAGGGGTTGCCGGGCCCGAGTCGGCCAACAATGCCGGGGCGCAGACGTCCTTCATCCCCATGCTGGTGCTGGGCCTGCCGTCCAACGCGGTGATGGCGCTGATGGCCGGGGCGATGATGATCCACGGTATCGTCCCCGGCCCCCAGGTGATCGACGAACGCCCCGAGCTGTTCTGGGGCCTGATCGTCAGCATGTGGCTGGGCAACCTGTTGCTGCTGGTGCTCAACCTGCCGTTGGTGGGCATCTGGGTACGCCTGCTGGCGGTGCCGTATCGCCTGCTGTACCCGTCGATCCTGCTGTTCTGCTGCATTGGCGTGTACAGCGTCAACAACAGCCTGTTCGACGTGCTGCTGACCGTGGCCTTCGGCTTGCTCGGCTACCTGTTCATCAAGCTGCGCTGCGAGCCGGCACCGCTGCTGCTGGGCTACCTGCTCGGCCCGCTGATGGAAGAGAACCTGCGCCGGGCGATGCTGCTGTCCCGTGGCGATCCCACGGTGTTCTTCACCCGGCCCTTGAGCCTGACCCTGCTGATCGTCACCGCATTGGTGGTGCTGTTGATGTGCTCGCCACGCTTGCGCGCCACCCGCCAGGTGGCCTTCAGCGAAGACTGACTTTCTTCTCCCCCTCGTCCAGGAATTGCTCCATGAAACTTGCCCGTTCCGTCACCTTCGCCCTGGCCGCCCTGGCCCTGGGCATCACCGGCCTGGCCCAGGCCGACAACTACCCGAGTCGACCGCTGACCCTGGTGGTGCCATTCCCGCCCGGTGGTGCGGCGGACACCATCGGCCGTTACTACGCCGAGCAGCTTTCCACATCGCTGGGCCAGCCGGTGGTGGTGGACAACAAGCCCGGCGCCGGCACGGCGATCGCCGCCGAAGCGGTGGCCAAGGCCAAGCCCGATGGCTACACCCTGTCCCTGGCCACGGCCGGACAACTGGCCATCCTGCCGAACCTGCAAAAGGACCTGCGCTACGACCCGGTCAAGGACTTCGTGCCGGTGGCGGTGGTGGCCTCGGTGCCGAACGTGGTGGCGGTGCAGGCATCGAGCAAGATCGACTCGCTGCCGGCGCTGATCGCCGAGGCCAAGGCCAGGCCGGGGGCGTTGAGCTACTCGTCGTGCGGCAATGGCACGCTTTGCCATCTCTCCGGTGAGCTGCTCAAGCACCTGTCCGGCACCGACCTGCTGCATGTGCCCTACAAAGGCAGCGCTCCGGCGGTGACCGGCCTGCTCGGCGGCGAAGTAGACGTGGCGGTGGACACCCTCACCGTTCTCGCCCCGCAGATCCAGGCCGGCAAGCTCAAGGGCCTGGTGCTCAGCAGCGCCGAGCGCTCGCCGCTGCTGCCCGGCGTGCCCAGCGCCACCGAAGCCGGGTTGCCGGGGTTCGTCGCCTCGGGCTGGTTCGGCATCGTATTGCCCAAGGGCGCGGCGCCGGAACTGGTGGAAAAGTTGAGCGGGGCCATTGGCGTCATTGCCAGGTCGCCGCAAACCGCCGAGCGCTTCGCCCAGAACGGCATCAGCGTCGAGCAAGGCACGCCTGCCGGATTCGCCGAATTGATCGCCGAGGATGGCAAGCGCTGGGGCGAGGTGATCGAGGCGGGGAAAATCACTCTGGAATGATGGGGCGGTAAATGCCCTTGCAGGCCGTACTGTCGCGCGCAGAACAGATCGCGGTGAGGATCGGTGCCTGCTGTTCCAAAGAACACTGCAGGCCCTGTGGAAGCTGGCTTGCCAGCGATGAGGCCAGATCAGGCAACATCACTGCCCTTGCCGGCCCTATCGCTGGCAGCTCCCACAGTGATTTGTGCAAGCCGCTGATGTTCAGGCCAATGTCAAGTGAACTGGCTGCCGGCGGAGCGGGTTGCACAATTCCTGAAGTGAGCCGGGAACCCTGTGGGAGCTGGCTTGCCAGCGATGAGGCCAGATCAGGCAACATCACTGCCCTTGCCGGCCCTATCGCTGGCAAGCCAGCTCCCACAGTGATTTGTGCAAGCTGCTGATGTTCAGGCCAATGTCAAGTGAACTGGCTGCCGGCGGAGCGGGTTGCACAACTCCTGAGGTGAGCCGAGAACCCTGTGGGAGCTGGCTTGCCAGCGATGAGGCCAGATCAGGCAACATCACTGCTCTTGCCGGCCCTATCGCTGGCAAGCCAGCTCCCACAGGGATCACCTGAAATCATCTGTCAGGCCATCTCCACCTTCACCGACTGCGCCCTTGTCTTGCACAGCGGCACCAGCCGCGAGCCGCTGTAACGGCTCTGGCGAAACAGCTTCCAGCGCCCGAACAGCCCGTACACGTGCATTACCCGGCCTTGCTCCTGGTAACCCATGCGCAGGTGCAGCTTGAGGGCCGGCACGTTGTGGGTTTCCACCACATCCACCACCCGGCTGCAGCCACGTGCCTGCATGGCTTGCCATAGGCCGACCTGGGCATCCACCGAGAGCCGGGTGCCGAAGTAGGCGGGGATCATTTCCCCGCCGAATTCGAAGAAGTCCCCCGGCGCCACCGGGAAGGTGCAGCCGTAGTAATGACGGTCGTGATAGTCGCGGGTACTGGCCCAGATAAAGGCCACCGCGTCGCCCGTGTCATCCAGGTACATGTGCCCGACATGCCCTTCGCGGGCCAGTTCGCGCATGGTCCCGACGCGATCGCCGAAATGACGGGCGAAGGCATCGGCATTGGCTTCGGTGATGGTCTCCAGGCGCACCGGCGGGTGGTCCTTGAGGCTGTGCGGGCCGACCGGTGTCGCCAGGTCGCGTTCCATCCACAGCAGCTCCCAGTGGAAAAATATGTGGCGGCGCCACAGGGTGAGGAGGGTGCGGCGCAGTCCCTTGCGCTGGAGTCGGGCGATCAGGGCGTGCATAGAGCCTCCGCAACAGGCTGCTTGAGGAAGTGAAGTTTTTTCAGGTATAGCGCAGCGGCGTTGGGCTCCGTCAAAAAGCCATCACGGTAGTTGTTTCAATATGTGTATGAGTGGCTTCTTTCGCTCTATTCCGATGCTTTCAGCGGCGATGAATAATTTTCCGCAGCGGCGCAGAGAACTGGCGGAATTCTGGCGCCTGGTTTTGGCGTCCAAGACAAAAGCCTGTGCCAGGCGTTTGCGACAGGGGGTTGGCTCACGTAGACTCCGGCCATCATTCCTACAAAGACCGTAAGGCACATCCGACCCTCAGGGTCATGGATGCCTTCGTCACGTCCGCGATTCAGCCTTTCCAGGAGCCTTTCCCCGCGCATGATCAGCCCCACAGAAACCCGCAGCGGCAGCTGGCTCAGTGTCTTCGCCCTGGCCCTCGGCGCCTTTATCTTCAACACCACCGAGTTCGTCCCGGTGGCGTTGCTCAGCGATATCGGGCGCAGTTTCGATATGCCGGCGTCCCAGGTCGGATTGATGCTCACGGTGTATGCCTGGGTGGTGTCGCTGACGTCGCTGCCGATGATGCTGCTGACCCGCAATATCGAGCGCCGCCGCTTGCTGGGCCTGCTGTTCGTGCTGTTCAGCGTCAGCCATGTGCTGTCGAGCATGGCCACCAGCTTCGGCATGCTGTTGGTCAGCCGGGTCGGCATCGCCCTGGCCCATGCAGTGTTCTGGTCGATCACCGCGTCGCTGGCGGTGCGCGTGGCGCCGCCGGGCAAGCAGGCCAAGGCGCTGGGGTTGCTGGCGACCGGCACCACCCTGGCGATGGTCCTCGGCATCCCGCTCGGTCGGGTGGTGGGTGAAGCGCTGGGCTGGCGCACCACCTTCCTCGGGATCGCCGTGGTCTCGGTGGCGACGCTGCTGTGGCTGCTGCGTTCGCTGCCGCTGCTGCCAAGCCAGAACTCCGGCTCGCTGCGCAGCCTGCCGATCCTGCTCAAGCGTCCGGCGCTGATGTCGGTGTACGCCCTGGTGGTGCTGGTGATCACCGCGCAGTTCACCGGCTACAGCTATATCGAGCCGTTCGCCCGGGAAGTGGCGGCGCTGAGCAGCGAGATGACCACCATCCTGTTGCTGGTATTTGGTGGTGCAGGGATCTTCGGCTCGTTCCTGTTCAGCCACTTCAGCGAGCGTTTCCCGAGCGGTTTCCTGATCGCCGCCATCGCCGCGCTGGCCGTTTCCCTGTCGTTGCTGCTGCCGCTGGCCGGGGTGCCGTGGTTGCTCTGCGCCCTGTGCGCGCTGTGGGGCATGGCGATCATGTGCTTCAGCCTGGCCTTGCAGTCCAAGGTGCTGCAATTGGCGTCGGATGCTACGGACGTGGCCATGGCCATGTTCTCCGGCCTGTACAACGTTGGTATCGGCGGCGGGGCGCTGCTGGGCAGCATCGTGGTGAGCCAGGTCGGCCTGGCCTGGATCGGTGGCGTCGGCGGTTCGCTGGCCGTGGCCGGCCTGGTCCTGTGCCTGTACGCCACCTGGCGGTTCTTCGGGGTTCAGCAGGGCCTCAGCGAGCGCTCGGTGAAGTAGCGCTCCAGCGCGGCGGTGGAAGAAGACGCCTCGGCCAGCGCCACGTAGCTGTCGGGGCGGATCAGGTAGAACGCGTTGCGCGCCAGCCCGGCGGCTTCATGGGCCGGGCTCCAGGCGAACACCTGCAAAGGGATTTGCCGCGCCGCGCACCAGCCCGTCAGGTCCTTGCCGGCAAGCCCATAGACATGCACCTGCCAGCAAGGCCGTGCCAGTTCGGCGAAGTTGTCTGCCGTCTCATCATGGGCCCAGGGCAGCCGATCGCCGCCATGCACGTGCCCGGCCGTGCCGAAACTCAGGGGCATCAGGCGGTAATTAAGGCCGATCTGCGACAGCGTGCGGAACATGAAGCTGCGCACCTTGCCCATCGCCATCAGCCGCGACAGCAGCACCGGTGCCAGGCGCGTGCGCAGCAGATTGGCGATACGGCCATTGGCGCTGACGAAGTTGAAGACCTGGTCGGTAGTGGCGACCAGGCGTTCGGCAAACGCCTTGCGCTCGATCTCGAAGCTGTCGAGCAGTTCGTCGGTGGCCTTGCCGTGCAACACGCTGGCGAGCTTCCAGGCCAGGTTGATGGCGTCGCCGATCCCGGTGTTCATGCCCTGGCCGCCGGCCGGGCTGTGCACGTGGGCGGCGTCGCCGAGCAGGAAGGCGCGGTGGCGACGGAACTGCTGGGCCACGCGGTGGTGCACACGGTAGGTGGAGGACCAGTTGACCTGTTCGACCTGGAGCTGCATGTGCTCGATGGCACGGCTGCTGACATCTTCGAAGGTGAGGTTTTCCGCATGTTCGGCACGTTCGTCGCGCACCGTGCCGATCAGCCGTGCGCGGCCCGCGCCGGCCAGCGGGAAGACCGCGACGAAGTCCGCCTCGTCGAGGTCCACGTGCAGTTCGCCGTCCAGCGCCGGCCCCGAGGCCTGCACATCGGCAACATAGAACACCTGCTGGTAGGTGCCGCCGGGGAAGCCGATGCCAAGGGCCTTGCGCACCGCCGAACGGGCCCCGTCGCAGCCGGCCAGGTAAGGCACGCGACAGTCTTCTTCGTGGCCATCGGGCAGGCGCAAGCGGGCCACGGCCTGCTCTTCGTCCTGGCCCAGTTCGAGCAGTTCGGTATTCCACTGCACCTCGACGCCGAAGCCTTGCAGGCGCTCGATCAGCAGCTTCTCGTGTTCGTCCTGCGGGTAGATTTCCAGGAAGGGGTAGGGCGTCATGCCAGCGCCGATGTTCTGCAAGGACAGCTTCGCCGCCTTTTGCCCCCTGACCCACAGATTGGCCGCCGGCACCTGATGGCCGCGCTCGACCACCGTGTCGGCCAGGTCCAACTGGCGATACAGTTCCAGGGTGCGCGCCTGGACCGCCAGGGCGCGGGAGGTGGTGCCGGGGCCGGTCGCCTTGTCGACAACGCGGACCTTGACGCCCAGCCTGCTCAACCACAGGGCAAGCACCAGGCCCGTGGGGCCGGCGCCGATGATCAGGACTTCTGTGTCATTCATGCCACGCTCTCCTGGTGATTGTCAGGAGAGTGTAGAGGGGGGCGTCAGTCTTCGCCGAAGCTGGCGAGGAGGAACGCTTGCACCGTTGTCAGGATTTCTCGCGACAGCGCGTCATCCGCGCAGGCCCGGGACAGGCCAAGGGCGCCGACCATGGCGCTGAAGGCGACCATGGCCTGCTTGCGCTTTTCCTCATCATCACCGCCGAGCAGGCGGGCGATACCCTTGATGTTGGCGCGCAGCTTGTTGGTGTACAGCTCGCGGGCCTCGCCCTCGACCCGACCGATATCGCTGACCAGCGCACCGACCGCGCACCCGGTGCCGACGCCGTCGCGGTGCTCGGGGCTCAGGTATTCGCTGACCAGGGTGGGGAAATTCGCCCGGTGGCTACGTTGCGGGTCTTCCGAGCGCTTGAACGCTGCGTCCAGCGCCTCCGCCACCAACTGGTCGCGGGAGTCGAAATGCTTGTAGAAGCCGCCATGGGTCAGGCCAGCTTCCTTCATCAGGTTGGCAATGCTCAGGCCGTCGAGGCCCAGCTCGCAGAAACGCTCGGCGGCGATGGCGACGATACGTTCGTGGGTGCTCTGCTTGCTGGCTTGGGAATGGCCCATGGTGGCGGTCTCCTGCGTGGTCCGGGGGCGGATGATAGCACCGCCCCCGGGCTACGGCTTACCAGGTCTCCCCGAATGGTCGCACTTCGCTCAGGAAGCTCCAGGCGCTGCGGGGTTGCTGGATCAGATGGCCGACCTCGCCGGCGATATCGTCCGGCTGGATAAAGAACGCGTCCGGCTTGGTCGGGTGCATCTTGCGGGTCCATTCCACATCGATCACCGCGTCGATCACCAGGTAGGCCACATGCACGCCCTTGGGGCCCAGGTCGCGGGCGATCGACTCGCTGAGAATGCGCTGCGCCGCCTTGGTTGGGGCAAAGGCGGCGAAATGGCCCTTGCCGCGCAAGGCCGAGGTGTTGCCGGTGACGATGATCGCGCCCTGGCCCTTTTCCACCATTGCCGGGGACAGCGTGCGAGCCAGCTGCAGCAGGGCCATGACATTGGTGTGGAAGTTGGCTTCCAGGGCCTGCGGATCGATTTCGCGGAAATTGCCGAAGGTGGCGCCGACGGCGTTATGCACCAGCACATCGGCGTCGCCCAGTTCGGCCTGGATCTGCTCCAGCGTGCGCTGCAGTTGCGCGCTATCGCTGACGTCCACCGGGAAAGCATGGGTGTCCGCCAGTTCGCCCTGCAGGGCGGCAAGACGTTCGACGTTGCGCGCCAGCATGGCCACGCGGTAGCCGTCAGCCACCAGGCGACGGACGATGGAGGCGCCGGTACCCGGGCCGACGCCGGTGACGATGGCAAGTTTCTTGGTGGTCATGGTTCAGGCTCCTTTGGATTGGGCAATGGCGGCACGGACGAAATCGAGGCGGTCGTTGCCGAAGAACATTTCGTCATCGCAGAAAAAGGTCGGCACGCCAAAAACGCCGCGCTCGATGGCCCGCGCGTTGTTGGCGGCCAGGCGTTCGCGCACGTGCGGGCTGTCGGCGAGCTGCCAGAGGTCGGCATCCAGCTCCAGCTTACGCAGGAAAGCGTCCCGGCCTTGCGCGCTGGCCAGGTCGTCGCCGCCGGCCCAGACCGCCGCGAACAGGGCAGGGTGCAGGGTTTCGAACACGCCGGCCTGCTGGGCAGCGACGGCAATGCGCACCAGCAGGGCGTTATCCAGCCGGCCTTCGCGCATGGCCTGGAACAAGGCGCGATTCGGGGCGAAAGGCACCTGGTAAAGGGCTGCCCAACGGGCCGCGTCGATGCCGGAATAACGGGCCTTCGGTGGGCACGCGGGCGAGGGCTGGTTACCGATCTGCTTCATCACGAAGAGGATATCGACCGGCAGGTACTCGACGGGATGGTCGAGGCCGGGCAGGCGCGTGTTGGCGAGATAGGCGTAGGGACTGGTGTAGTCGAAGACGGATTGGAGATTCATGGATCCCGGTCCTGTGGCGGGTGGGTTGGGGTCTTGCTGGTGTGGATGTTAGTTATCATCCAGCCAGGATGTCAATTGACATCTTCGGCAGCGTTCCTCTTCTGCTGAGTCATTCCTCCGCTATGTGTTAGCGCCTGGTCAACAGCACCCGATAAGGCGGTCTGGGCCTGGTGTGGCGACGCGACGGCGATCCGTCGGGTAATAGCCGGGTGTGCTTCGTCATCGAAAAACCGCTTTCAGACCAGCAGTTCCAGCGTGTCGAACAACACGGTGTCCTGCGCTCGTGACGAGCGCGAGCGCCGGCGGATCGTCTGGAGCAGGCAGTCGACGAAGACCTGGGCGGCTGCCCCGAGCTGCGCATTGCGCGGCGTCACGATGCCGATGGTGTCGGTGGCGAACTCCTCGGCCAGGTCCAGGCGAACGATACGCTCCTTGTACATAGGCACCGTCAGCATGGGCTTGGGGCAGTAACCCAGCATATCGGTCTGCTCCATCAGCGAGAGCATCAACTGCAGCGACTGGGCACGCTGGATTTGGTTGATCGGGATCTGCGCATCATGCTGCCAGAAGAGTTCGTGCATGAAATCGTCCTGGCTGGTGTCCGGATAATTGACCACCCAGTCCTGGTCCAGCAGTTCGTGGATCGAGCGGCTCGCCATTCGCGGATGGCCTTTGCGGGCGATGACCGACATTTCATACGACAACAGGGGTTCGCAGGAGAACTCCGGTCGTGGCAGCAAGGCGGAGACCAGGCCTATGGCGAAATCCATGGTGCCTTCGCGCAGTCGTGGCAGGGTCACGGCCATCAGGCCTTCGAATATCTCCAGGCGAATGCCCGGCATCTGCTGGCGAAAAAGGCACACCGCTTCCGGCAGCAAGGTCATGCCCATCCAGGGCGAGATCCCGAAGCGCAAATGACCTTCGGTCTCGCCCCTCAGGTGGGCCAGTTCCTGCTGCGCGCGCCCCATTTGCTCGAGCATCTGCCGGGCGTGGGTCAGCAGCGACCTGCCATAGCGGGTCAAGCCCACGCCGCTGGCATTGCGGTTGAGCAAGGGTAACTGCAACTCGCCCTCAAGCTCGCGCAGCGCCTTGGCCGCCGCAGTCTGGGAGATACCGAGCTTGCGTGCGGCGGCGCGGATGCTGCCGTTGTCGGCAATGGACACAAGGGCCTGGAGTTGGTGCAGTTTCATGAGACGAGGACGTTCCGGCGTAAACCCCTGGTTTTCAGGCCAACCTCTTTGCGGCTGCCCGGGGTGCGGGGTGGTTTTTTATGATGGCCGCAAGCATGCCCAGCCATGCGCAGAACAACAAGAAGGAAACCTCATGAGCCACTTTGCAGTACTTCCTGGTATCAAGGCCATCGAAGAAGAAATGATCGGCGTGCGTCGGCACCTGCATGCCCATCCTGAATTGAGTTTCGAGGAATTCGCCACCAGTGACCTGGTTGCGTCGAAGCTCCAGGAATGGGGCTATGACGTTCACCGCGGTATCGGCAGGACCGGTGTAGTCGGCCAGCTGAAACGCGGTAGCGGCCAGCGCCGGATCGGCCTGCGTGCCGATATGGACGCTCTGCCGATCGAGGAGCTTACCGGGCTGCCCTATGCCAGCCGCTTCGAGGGAAAGATGCATGCCTGCGGTCATGACGGGCACACCGCAATGCTGCTTGCGGCGGCCAAGTACCTCGCTGCCGACGGCAACTTCGATGGCACCCTGAACGTGATTTTCCAGCCCGCCGAGGAGGGTGACGGCGGCGCGCGCAGCATGTTGGAGGACGGGCTGTTCGAACGCTTTCCCTGTGATGCGGTATTCGCGATGCACAACATGCCCGGCCTCGCGGTCGGTACGTTCGGCTTTCGCACCGGGCCGTTCATGGCCTCGACCGATACGGTCACCATCGACATCCACGGCGTCGGCGGCCATGGTGCCATGCCGCACAAGGCCGTGGATGCGATCCTGGCGGGCTCGGCGATCGTCATGGCCCTGCAAAGCGTGGTAGCCAGGAATATCGACCCGCTGGACTGCGGTGTGATCTCGGTCGGTGCATTCAACGCTGGCCACGCGCCCAATGTGATACCCGAACACTGCCGGCTGCAATTGAGCGTGCGGGCTCTGAAGACCGAGGTGCGCGACGAGCTCATTGAGCGCATCACACGGATCGCGCAGGCCCAGGCCGAGAGTTTCGGTGCCCGGGCCAGTGTGGCTGTGGACGAGTCGCAGCGCTTCCCGGCGCTGTTCAATCATGAACAACCCACCGCGTTCGCGCGCCAGGTTGCGCTCGACTGGATCGGCGCCGACTCGGTGGTCGCCGAAATCCAGCCACTGACCGGCAGCGAGGATTTCGCCGTGATCCTGGAGCACTGCCCGGGTTGTTACCTGGTCATCGGCAATGGCGACGGCGAGGGGGGCTGCATGGTGCATAACCCCGGCTACGACTTCAACGACGAAGCCCTGGCGCTTGGCGCCAGCTATTGGGTACGCCTGGTCGAAACCTTCCTGGCCTGAATGCCGCCACTTGCCAGCCTCGCGGCAGCGCGAGGCGGAGGACCTGTCATGTCTGCAACCGTTACCCAGGCGGCCGGCGCCGCACCGGTTTCCCGAGCGTTGACCTCGCGAGCCATCGCGGCGATCACCATCGGCTCGGCGCTGGAGTTCTTCGAGTTTTCCGTCTTCAGTTTTTTCGCGACCCTTATCGGCCGCCAGTATTTCCCGGCGCAGAGCGAACTGAGCCAGCTGTTGCTGGCCCTGGCGACCTTCGGGCTGGGTTTTGTCATGCGCCCTTTGGGCGGCATCGTCATCGGCGCCTATGCCGACCGTGCCGGACGCAAGCCGGCGATGCTGCTGACCCTGAGCCTGATGGCGCTGGGCTCGGCGGTACTGGCGACTGCGCCGACCTATGTGCAGATCGGCCTTGCCGCGCCGGTGTTGGTGGTGTTGGCCCGGCTTGTCCAGGGCTTTGCCATCGGTGGCGAAGTCGGAGCGTCCACTGCGATGCTCATGGAATATGCCGGCGACCATAACCGTGGTTTCTACGGCAGCTGGCAGTTCTTCAGCCAGGGGCTGAGCTTTCTTCTCGGCTCGGCCATCAGCCTGGCCCTGACCACCGGCCTGGACCCCGAAGCGCTGGAAAGCTGGGGATGGCGCGTGCCCTTTGCCGTAGGCCTGTTCATCCTGCCCATCGGCGTTTACATGCGTCGTCACCTCCAGGAAACCGCCGGGCAGCGCGAAGACCAGGACGAAACCACTCCGGTACTGCAGCAGATCGTCACCCGGCACCGTCGCACGCTGGTGGCCGGGGTGCTGATGGCCATCGGCGGCACTGCCAGTAGCTATATCGTGCTCGACTACATGACCAACTACACGGTCGCCATCCTCAAGCTGCCCATGCAGACCGGCATCGGTGCGTCCTGCCTGGGGGCTGCGGTGCAGATCGTCCTGTCGCTGTGGGCGGGGCGTCTGAGCGACCGCATTGGACGGCGTCGCACCATCGCCATGGGCAGCATCCCGATGCTGTTGCTGATCTACCCGGCATTCATGCTGATGACCCACTTCCCGACCCTCGGTACGCTGCTGTTCGTGTCCTTCGCCACCACCTTCCTGCTCGTACTGATCACCGTGCCGTCGATGGTCATGCTGACCGAGATGTTCCCTCGCTCGCTCCGCGCCACCGGGCTGTCGCTGGTGTACTGCCTGGGCGTGTGCATCTTCGGCGGCTTCGCACAGTTCTTCGCCACCGGCCTGATCGACCTGACCGGCGACAAGCACGCACCGGCGCTCTACGTGATGCTCTGCCTGTGCGCCACCCTGGCGGGCCTGGCGATGGTCAAGGAAACCGTGGGCAGGCGGCTCGACTGAGAAGTTCGCGCAACAGGCAACACCCGATTTCTCGACAACAACAAAAATGACGATGGATTCCTGGTGGGTAGATTCATGACAACCTTAACGGCCGGCTGGCGGCTCGTGCTCGCGTGTTCGCTGTTATTCAGCGCGTACTCGCAGGCTGCAAACGGCTTTATCGAAGACAGTCATCTGGTGATCGGCAGCAGGTCCACGGTGCTCAATAGCCAGATGAAAGGGGACGGACACCAGCGTTTCGCCCATGACCGGCGCGACCCTCGCGACGTGTCGCTGGGCATGCGGGCCAACTTCGCCTCCGGGTTCACCCAGGGGCCGCTGGGTTTCGGCCTCGACGCTTATGGCTTCGCCGGCTTCAAGCTCGACGGCGGTGACGGCCATGCCGGCTACGGCAATATCCAGATGAACCACGAGGGGGAAGCACAGCGCAGCTTTGGCCGGGCCGGGGTGTTGATCAAGGCCCGGCGTGGCCAGACCGAGCTGCGCTATGGCCAGATGCAGGTGACCAACCCGGTCTTCGCGACCTCCGATACCCGATTGTTTCCGAGTACCGCCACGGGGTGGCTACTGGCCAATCGTGACATCGAAGGGCTGCTCGTGGAGACGGGGCGCTTCACGGCGGGCACTGAACCATCCTCGACCAGCAACAAAGGCGAGCTCTGGGCCAACTATGCATTCGTACCTACCGACTCGGTCGGCTTCGCCGGCGGGCGCTACGAGCGCAGGGACTGGAGCGTGAGCCTGTATGGCGCGCAATTCGAGGACCTATGGCGCCAGGCCTACCTGGGCGGCAGTTACCTTTGGGAGCGTGAAGACCGCTCGCGCATCGCCCTGGACCTGAACCTCTACCACACCCGCGACGAAGGCCGGGCCAATGCCGGCGACATCCGCACAACGGCCTACTCGGCCCAGTTGGCCTACAGCCTTGGCCGGCACCGGCTGATGGTTGCTTACCAGCGGATCATCGGCGGCACCCCGTTCGACTACATCGGCTTCGGCAACAACGGCTCGGGAGCCTTCGGCAACTCGATCTACCTGAGCAACCCGATCATGGCTTCCGACTTCAATGGGCCGAATGAAAAGTCCTGGCAACTGCGCTACGACCTCGACATGGCCCCCAGCGGATTCCCAGGCTTGAGCTTCATGGGCCGTTACGTGTTCGGCTATGACATCCAGCGTTCGGACAATAGCCATTACGGCGCCTGGAACGGAGCCGATGACGCCCAGCACCAGGAGCTCGACCTGGAAGTCAGGTACGTCGTCCAGTCCGGTTCCGCCAAGGACCTGCGCATCCGCCTGCGTGAAGGCCTGCACGATGCCAGGCGGGGTCAGCCGGATGGCGACGTCAACATGCACATGCTGATCCTCGAATGGCCGTTGAACTGCTTCTGACCCCCGAGGGATACCCCATGAAACACGAGCAGGAAATCAGGTTCATCAACGGCGGCCCGGATCGCCTTCTGCTCGTGATCGAACCGGCTTCCAGCGAGTTTCGGATCGACTGCGGTGCGTCGGTCAGGCTGCTGGTGGCGGGAGGGGCGGGTGGCGGCTCGATGGAGATCGAATATCTGCCGGGCGGGATGGTCATTTATCTGTCGGCGGACGCTGCGATCCAGGTGTTCCAGAACGGCAGGCGACTGGCCCAGGGGAAAAGGACCCGGCATATGGAAGCCAGGCTGGGGCAGCGCAAGGCAACGGCCGGGAGTGCGCGGTGGACCTGAGGTATGGGTGCTGCACGCACTGTTGTCAATTGTCGAGCGATGCGGAAGGTGTTGCGCAAAGGATGCTGGTCAGGGGCCCAGAAAGACCTGGGTGGCCTCGTTGGGTATCTCCTCGGTTGATCGGGTACGCCACACCGTCGTGACCAAACGATGGGTGGCGACTGTGACACAGGTTGGTCAACCGGGAACCGAGGCAAACCCGGCGCGCTGAAAAGCGCCCTGCGCACAGCAGCCATAAAGCAGCAGCCACAAAAAAGCGCCCGCCAAAACGGATGGGCGCCTGCGCGCTTCGGATTTGCCAGGTGACCAAACCTGGTCGCTGATATGCAGCGACCGAGGCAGCCTAGGCACTGATTTCCAGGAGCGCAATGACAAAGACGGCGCGGAAGTATGCTTGGGAAATTGCCTACAAGAAAGTCGGAAGGGGCAGAGGTTTTGTAGCGCTATGCGACAGCCGGGAAGTTGCTAAACGAGCCGGGGGCGCGTAAAGCGCTTACCGCCTTTCAGCCCGCCCGGATTGCCAGCAATATCGCTCGACTCCCTTGTTCACAACAGAGTGCGCACCGCGTGGCGGCGCGCTATCTGGAAGGCGGACACGCGCCCGCTGGCCCTATTTACTCCTCTTCAACAACGACTCCACCAACGCCTGGCAGATCTCCAGTGAATGCTGGGTCGCCCAGGCGAGGCTCTGCATCGGTTTGCTGGCCGATTCGCAGACCTGGTAGTTGGTTTCATAGGCCGAGGCCAGGGACAGGGTGAGGTGGACCAGCACATCTTCCATCCGGGCGCCCTCGCATACGGCGAACAGAGGCGGGTGGGTGCCGTTGCAGGTGGCGAAGTGGGTGTGGGCGCTGATAGGGGGATTGGCGGGAGGATCAGGAACGGCCTTTGTCATCGTCTAACTCCTTGAGAATGGCTTCACCACTGAACGTGACCAAACGAAAAGTGGTGGAAGGATGGGTGGCGACTGCACGCAGGTTGGTCAACCGGTCTCAAGGCAACCCGGCGCACCCGAAGGTGCCCCGCGCACAGCCGCCATAACGCGATGCAGCGACCACGAAAAGTGACCACTGACGGAAAGGACGCTTACGCGCTTGAGAAACCAGGTGACCAAACCTGACCGCTGATATGCAGCGACCGAGGCAGCCTAGGCACTGATTTCCAAGAGCGCAATGACAAAGACGGCGCGGAAGTATGCTTGGGAAATTGCCTACAAGAAAGTCGGAAGAGGCAGAGGTTTGTAGCGCTATGCGACAGCCGGGAAGTTGCTAAACGAGCCGCGGTCAAATAACCCGTTCGGTCATCCTCTGCGCCGGCCTT
>NZ_JAOECN010000035.1:0-62418 GCF_029836855.1 Pseudomonas sp. GD04058 | reverse complement strand
TCGGCGTTGGAATCGAAATCTGCCGGAAGCAGATGATCAGCGGCGAACCTGTTTCAATGTTTCTGCAATCAGGAACGCCAGCTCCAGCGACTGATCGGCATTCATCCGCGGGTCACAATGCGTGTGATACCGGTCCGACAGCGCATCCTCGGTGATCGGCCGTGCCCCGCCGATGCACTCGGTGACATTCTGCCCGGTCATTTCGATATGGATTCCGCCCGCATGGGTCCCCTCGGCCTGGTGCACCTGGAAGAACTGCTTCACCTCGCTGAGGATCTGCGCGAAATCCCGGGTCTTGTAGCCGCTGCTGGCCTTGATGGTGTTGCCGTGCATCGGGTCCGAGCTCCACAGCACCTGGCGGCCTTCGCGCTCGACGCTGCGAATCAGCCCCGGCAGGTGATCACCGACCTTCTCCGCACCCATGCGCACGATCAGGTTGAGGCGCCCCGGGTCGTTGGCCGGGTTGAGGATATCGATCAGGCGGATCAGTTCCTCGGTGTTCATGCTCGGGCCGACCTTGACCCCGATCGGGTTGTTCACCCCGCGCAGGAACTCGACATGGGCGCCGTCCAGCTGGCGGGTGCGGTCGCCGATCCAGAGCATGTGTGCCGAGCAGTCGAACCAGTCGCCGGTCAGGCTGTCCTGGCGTACGAAGGCTTGTTCGTAGTTGAGCAGCAGCGCCTCGTGGGCGGTGAAGAAACTGGTCTCGCGCAGTTGTGGTGCGGTGTCCAGGCCGCAGGCGCGCATGAAGGCCAGGGTCTCGTCGATGCGGTCGGCCAACTGGCTGTATTTCTCGGCCAGGGCCGAATTGGCGATGAAGTCCAGGTTCCACTTGTGCACCTGGTGCAGATCGGCGAAACCGCCCTGGGCGAATGCGCGCAGCAGGTTCAGGGTGGCAGTCGCCTGGTGGTAGGACTGCAACAGGCGCTCCGGGTCGGGCACGCGGCTTTTCTCGTCGAAACCGATGCCGTTGACGATGTCGCCGCGGTAGGCGGGGAGGGTCACGCCATTGATGGTTTCGTCGCCGGCAGAGCGCGGCTTGGCGAACTGCCCGGCCATGCGCCCGACCTTCACCACCGGGCAGCCGGCGGCGAAGGTCATGACGATCGCCATCTGCAGCAGGACCTTGAAGGTGTCGCGGATCTTCGCCGCGGAGAACTCGGCGAAGCTTTCCGCGCAATCACCGCCCTGGAGCAGGAAGGCGCGGCCTTGGGTCACCTCGGCGAACTGGCGGCGCAGCTCGCGGGCTTCCCCGGCGAAGACCAGCGGCGGGTAGCTGGCCAGGGTCTGCTCGACCTTCAGCAGGTGGGCGGCATCGGGGTAGACGGGTTGCTGCTGGATCGGCAGGGCGCGCCAGCTTTCGGGACTCCAGGGTTGGCTCATCACAGGCTCTGTTGGTTATTGGCTGAGGCGAAGACGCATGCCCGCCATGCTATCACCCGGCACACGCCTTGTTGCACTGCGCGCATTGACGGACAATGCCGGCTTTTCGAGGCACCCAGGGTTGCCGGGAGACAGCATGACAGAGCGCGAAGAGCGTCTTCTGGCGCAGGTGCACGATCAGTTTGGCACCATCAGCGTGTACGAGGTCGAGGACTACCGTTTTCTCGAATTCGGCGAGGCCATCGAGCAGAGCTGCGTATTCACCGCCGATCCCAGCTGGCTGGAGTATGACTACACCCGCGCCATGCTGGTCGGGGCGCTGTGCCATGAGCTGCCGGAGAGCGCGCTGTTCCTCGGCCTTGGCGCCGGGACCCTGACCCAGGCGTGCCTGAAGTTCCTGCCGCTGGATGACGTCGAAGCCATCGAGCTGCGCCCGGACGTACCGCGCCTGGCTATCGAATACCTCGGGCTGGACGATGACCCGCGCCTGTATATCCGGGTTGGTGATGCACTCGAGCTGCTGCCCAGCGCCGAGCCGGCCGACCTGATCTTCGTCGACCTGTATACCGACCACGGCCCGGGCGTAGGCCATCTCGCCTGGGGCTTCCTCGAAGAATGCCAGAAACGCCTGAATCCCGGCGGCTGGCTGGTGATCAACCAGTGGGCCGGCGATGATGGCCGGCCATTGGGCGCGGCGTTGCTGCGTGGACTGTATTCGCGGCATTACTGGGAACTGCCGGTGAAGGAGGGCAACGTGATCCTGCTGGTGCCGGCCGACCTCGACCAGACCCTCGACACCACCGGGCTGCGCGCGCGTGCCGAGGCCCTGGCGCCGCGCCTGGGGTACTCGTTGCACTACCTGATCGAGGCGATCAGGCCGGCGACCTGAGTAAAACGTTTCAGCGGAAAATCCAGGCAAGGCAGGCCGAAGTACCTCAAGCGCGTCGTTTCAAGGTTCGCGCCTGTCGTTTTCCGAAAAAAACCTCTCACCGAACGAACGAATTCAGGTATAGTGCGCGCCGGTCTTTCAACGGACCTCGTTCAAGGCAGTGCTCTGCGAAGTCAACTTCGCTGCATGTCCGCATCGCGGACGCTTCCTGGACGTTCTTTTCTTTATCTTCAATCGTTTTCGCAAATCCCCGCCGACAAAGCTGCCAGGGTGACCCTCGGGTCTTACAAGGCATGCGCAGCTTTGGAGCATGGGTCTTTGCGGATGCACTTAGAGGCAGACCCATGACCCAGGAAACCGGCGGCTTCGCCGCTCTCGATCTTAATCCGAATATTGTTGCTGCCGTTCTGGCTACCGGCTACGAAGAGCCGTCCGCCATTCAGCAACAATCGATCCCGATCATTCTCGCCGGTCATGACATGATCGGTCAGGCGCAGACCGGTACCGGTAAAACCGCCGCCTTTGCCCTGCCCATCCTGAACCGCATCGACCCGAGCAAGCGCGAGCCGCAAGCCCTGATCCTGGCGCCAACCCGTGAGTTGGCGCTGCAAGTCGCTACCGCATTCGAAACCTACGCCAAGCAGATGCCGGGCGTGACCGTGGTAGCCGTATACGGTGGTGCCCCGATGGGCCCACAACTGAAAGCCATCCGCAACGGCGCGCAGATCGTCGTGGCGACTCCTGGCCGTCTGTGCGACCACCTGCGTCGTGACGAGAAGGTCCTGGCCACCGTGAACCACCTGGTTCTCGACGAAGCCGATGAAATGCTCAAGCTGGGCTTCATGGACGACCTCGAAGTGATCTTCAAGGCCATGCCGGAAAGCCGCCAGACCGTTCTGTTCTCGGCTACCCTGCCAGCCTCGATCCGTGCCATTGCCGAGCGCCACCTGCGTGAGCCGAAGCACGTCAAGATCCAGAGCAAGACCCAGACCGTGACCGCCATCGAGCAGGCACACCTGATGGTCCACGCCGACCAGAAGGTTTCCGCTGTCCTGCGTCTGCTGGAAGTGGAAGAGTTCGACGCGCTGATCGCCTTCGTGCGTACCAAGCAGGCCACCCTGGACCTGGCCAGCGCCTTGGAAGCCAAGGGCTACAAGGCTGCCGCGCTGAACGGCGACATCGCCCAGAACCAGCGTGAGCGCGTGATCGACTCGCTCAAGGACGGTCGCCTGGACATCGTCGTCGCTACCGACGTCGCTGCCCGTGGCCTGGACGTACCGCGCATCACCCACGTCTTCAACGTCGACATGCCGTACGACCCCGAGTCCTACGTGCACCGTATCGGCCGTACCGGCCGTGCCGGTCGTGAAGGCCGCGCGCTGCTGCTGGTTACCCCGCGCGAGCGCCGCATGCTGCAGGTGATCGAGCGTGTGACCGGTCAGAAGGTTGCCGAGGTTCGCCTGCCGAACGCTCAGGCTGTCCTTGATGCGCGCATCAAGAAACTGACCAACAGCCTGGCGCCGCTGGTTGCCGATGCCGAAGCGACCCATGGCGACCTGCTGGACCGCCTGACCGCCGATATCGGTTGCAGCCCGCGTGCCCTGGCCGCTGCGCTGCTGCGCAAGGCCACCAACGGTCAGGCCCTGACCCTGGAAGCCGTCGAGAAGGAACAACCGCTGGTTCCGAGCTACACCCCGCGTGAGCGTACCGGTGGCGAGCGTTCCGAGCGTAGCGGTGAGCGCGAGCGTCGTGCGCCGATGCCGCTGGGCGAAGGCCGTGCCCGTTGCCGTACCGCGCTGGGCGCGCGTGACGGTATCGCCGCGAAGAACCTGCTGGGTGCCATCCTCAACGAAGGCGGCCTGGCCCGCGAAGCCATCGGCCGCATCCAGGTGCGCGACAGCTTCAGCCTGGTCGAGCTGCCGGAAGAAGGCCTGGATCGCCTGCTGGCCAAGCTCAAGGACACCCGCGTTGCCGGCAAGCAGCTGAAACTGCGCCGTTATCGCGAGGATTGATCCTCGGCTGAATGAAAAATCCCCGACTGGTTCGGGGATTTTTTTTGCCTGTCAGTAGCGGTGCACACGGATCCCTGTGGGAGCTGGCTTGCCAGCGATGAGGCCATCAGAAACACAGCAAAGCTTCAGTCGAACCTGTAGATATCCATCCCCAGCGCCCCAAGGGTAAACCCCTGGTGCTCGATCCCGAACCGCTTCCCGGCGCCCCGGGCGAAGTACAGCGGCAACAGATGCTCATCGCTCGGATGATTGCGTGCTGCAAACGGCGCCTGCCTGCGGTAATCCAGCAACGCATCGCCATCATCTGCCGCCAGCTTCTCCACCATCCAGTCACGGAACGCCAGTGCCCAGGGTGTCGAACCATTATCGGTTGCGCGCCAGTCCAGTTCGCCCAGGTTATGGGTGATGCTGCCGGAGCCGACCAGCAGAATACCTTCAGCCCGCAGCGAGGCGAGGGCGCGCCCGACTTTTTCCTGGAAGGCCGGACCGCGCAGGCTCGGCAATGACACCTGCACGACCGGTATATCGGCCTGCGGATACATCAGGGACAGCGGCACCCAGGCGCCGTGATCGAAAGGTCGTTTGCCATCGAGCCCGGCCGGCATGCCTGCGTCCTTCAGCAGACCGGCGACCCGCTCGGCCAGCAGCGGCTCGCCGGGCGCCGGGTACTGCACGGCGAACAGTGCGGGCGGGAAGCCACCGAAGTCATGCCAGGTGGCTGGCCGCGCAGCGCTGGCGACCCACAGGTCGTGGCTTTCCCAGTGCGCCGAAACCACGATGATGGCTTTCGGCCGTGGCAGGCTGGCCGCCAGGCGCGCCAGGGCCGGGCCGCTTTCGCCGGGTTCCAGGGCGAGCATGGGGGATCCATGGGAAATGAACAGGCTTGGGAGCATCGCAAACGTCCTGAAGGGTATGATGGCTACCATCTTCAGCTAGATCATTGATCTAATTCCAATATAAGTTTTCGCATTATTTGATCGAAATCCTGGAGTCATCATGCAAGCGGATTTTTGGCACAAGCGCTGGGAGCGCAATCAGATCGGATTCCATCAGGACCAGGTCAACCCCTACCTGGCGCGATATTGGCCAACGCTGGCGATTGACGCGGGCAGCCGGGTGCTGGTGCCCCTGTGCGGCAAGAGCCTGGACCTGGCCTGGCTGGCGGGGCAGGGGCTGCGGGTGCTGGGGGTGGAGTTGTCGCAGCGCGCGGTGGAGGACTTCTTTGTCGAACAGCAGTTGCAACCTGAGCGGTACCAGCACGGGGCCTTCAGTTGCTATCGCAGTGAAGGCGTGGAGATCTGGTGCGGGGATTTCTTCGAACTGACGGCCGAGGATGTGGCTGATTGCGTGGGGCTGTATGACCGTGCGGCGCTGATTGCCTTGCCGCCGGAGATGCGCCAGCGCTATGTGGCGCACTTGGGTGCGATCCTGCCCAAGGGCTGTCGGGGTGTGCTGGTGACGATGGAATATGACCAGTCGAAGCTGGACGGCCCGCCGTTCTCGGTGGCCGATGACGAGGTCCGGGCATTGTTTGCCGGGCGCTGGCTGGTCAGCGAGGAGGCGGTGCAGGACATCCTTGGTGAGAGCTGGAAGTTCGTGCAGGCGGGCGTCGGTAGCCTGCTGGAGCGGGCCTACACCTTGAGGAGCTGAGTAAGCGGACCCTGTGGGAGCGGGTTCACCCGCGATTGCAATAGTGAATTCACCACCGCAATCGCTGGCAAGCCAGCTCCCACAGGGGGGCGCGATGTTCCACAAAAAAGCCCGCCTAAGCGGGCTTTCCTGTTACTGGCGTCGATCAACCGCGGCGACGCAGTGCTTCGATGCGGTCTTCCAGCGGTGGGTGGCTCATCAGCAGGCCTGCCAGGCCCTGCTTCAGGCCGCCGTTGATGCCGAACGCATTCAGGGTGCTCGGCATCTGTACCGGTACGCCTTGCTCCGAGCGCAGGCGCTGCAGGGCGCTGATCATCGCTCCGGTACCAGCCAGGCGGGCGCCGGCGTCGTCGGCGCGGTATTCGCGTTTGCGCGAGAACCACATGACGATGATGCTGGCGAGGATGCCCAGGACCAGCTCGGCGATGATGGTCGCGATGTAGTAGGCGATTCCCTGGCCCTCTTCGTTCTTGAAGATCACCTTGTCGACGAAGTTGCCGAAGATCCGCGCAAAGAACATCACGAAGGTGTTCACCACGCCCTGGATCAGCGCCAGGGTAACCATGTCGCCGTTGGCGACGTGGCCTATCTCGTGGGCCAGTACGGCACGCACTTCATCGGGCGAGAAGCGCTCCAGCAGGCCCTGGCTGACCGCGACCAGGGCATCGTTGCGGTTCCAGCCGGTGGCGAAGGCGTTGGCCTCGTAGGCCGGGAAGATACCCACTTCCGGCATCTTGATGCCGGCATTGCGGGACAGCTCCTCGACGGTTTGCAGCAGCCATTGCTCGTGGCGGGTACGCGGCTGGCTGATGATCTGCGTACCGGTGCTCATCTTCGCCATCCACTTGGAGATGAACAGCGAGATCAGCGAGCCGGCAAAGCCGAACACGGCACAGAACACCAGCAACGAGTCGAGCTTCAGGTCGACGCCGTTGGCCGCCATGATCCCGTTGAAGCCGAACAGGCTCAGGGTGATGCTGGCAACCAGCACGACCGCGAGGTTGGTGGCTACGAACAGCAAAATGCGCATCATGGTTGTTACGTTCTCCAGACGGATAGATATGTAGCGTATGCGGCTATATAAGGTGCGCTTGGTGGCGATTCAACTGGGGGACTATTTCAAACTGTGTACGTGTCTGACAGCCAGGTACACCGACCCAACCCGCGGCTCAGAGCCGCGGGGCGAAAATTCTGACGTGGGGAGGGTCGATACCTGCGTCTTTTCCCACACAGGTATGACTGTAGGTTACTGCCGGTAGGACTTCAGGAAATTTCCGATGCGCCCGATGGCCTGCTCAAGATCATCGACCCGTGGCAGGGTCACCACGCGGAAGTGATCCGGGCTCGGCCAGTTGAAGGCGGTACCCTGGACGACCAGCAGTTTTTCCGAGAGCAGCAGGTCGAGCACGAATTTCTCGTCGTTGAAGATCGGGCAGACCTTCGGGTCGATCCGCGGGAAGGCGTAGAGCGCGCCCATGGGCTTGACGCAGCTGACGCCCGGAATGTCATTGAGCAGTTCCCAGGTGCGGTTGCGCTGCTCCAGCAGGCGGCCCGGCGGCAGGACCAGGTCGTTGATGCTCTGATAGCCGCCAAGTGCGGTCTGGATTGCGTGCTGGGAGGGCACGTTGGCGCACAGGCGCATGTTGGCGAGGATGTCCAGGCCTTCGATATAGCTCTGGGCGTGTTGCTTGGGCCCGGAAATGATCAGCCAGCCCGAGCGGAAACCGGCGACCCGGTAGGACTTGGACAGGCCGTTGAACGTCAGGCACAGCAGGTCCGGAGCGAGGGACGCAGTGCTCACATGGACCGCTTCGTCGTAGAGGATCTTGTCGTAGATCTCGTCGGAGAACACCACCAGGTTGTGCTGGCGGGCCAGTTCGAGCATGCCCAGCAGGACTTCGCGCGAATACACGGCGCCGGTCGGGTTGTTCGGGTTGATGATCACCAGGGCCTTGGTGTTCGGGGTGATCTTCGCCTTGATGTCTTCCAGGTCAGGGAACCAGTCGGCGCCCTCGTCGCACAGGTAATGCACCGGGCGACCGCCGGCCAGGCTCACCGCGGCGGTCCACAGCGGGTAGTCCGGGGCCGGGATCAGCACTTCGTCACCGTTGTTGAGCAGGGCCTGCATCGACATCACGATCAGTTCGGACACCCCGTTGCCGAGGTAGATGTCCTCGATGCCGACGCCTTCGATCTGTTTCTGCTGGCAGTACTGCATCACGGCCTTGCGCGCGCTGAACAGGCCCTTGGAGTCGCTGTAGCCCTGGGCGGTCGGCAGATTGCGGATCACGTCCTGGAGAATTTCTTCCGGCGCTTCGAAACCAAAGGGTGCCGGGTTGCCGATGTTCAGCTTGAGGATGCGATGGCCTTCCTCCTCCAGGCGCTTGGCGTGCTTGAGCACCGGGCCGCGAATGTCATAGCAGACATTGGCGAGCTTGTTCGATTTGCTGACCTGCATGATGTGATCCCGATAAGAAAAGATCGCCGCCTGGCCCTTGTACGAAAACAGCGTTCGTACAAACCCTGCCGCGCCATGAAAAGGTTTGAAATGCGGGTAATCCGGGTGCCAGACTGTTGCCTGAATTGAGGCGCAATGATACGTCTCGCCCGTGCCGGCGAAAAGAAGCAGCACGGGCTTTTTATTTGACGAGGCCTGCCCATGGAAAAGATCGAGAAAACCCTTGAAGAATGGCGCGCGATGCTCGACCCCGCGCAGTACCAGGTGTGTCGCCTGAAGGGCACCGAACGCCCGTTCAGCGGAAAGTACAACTCGACGAAGACCGATGGCATCTACCATTGCATCTGCTGCAACGCGCCGCTGTTCGACTCGCGCGCCAAGTTCGACTCCGGCTGCGGCTGGCCGAGCTTCTACGAGCCGATCGAGGACAGCGCGATGATCGAAATCCGCGACACCTCCCATGGCATGATCCGTACCGAAGTCACCTGTTCGCGCTGCGACGCGCACCTGGGGCATGTATTCCCGGACGGCCCGCCGCCGACCGGGCTGCGTTACTGCATCAATTCCGTGTGCCTGGAACTGGAACCGCGCTGAACGGCGCCTTGCATGAAAGGAGCGTCATATGGCTTTGCTGGACATCCCCTGCACCACCATCAAGGGCGAGCAGAAGACCCTGGCGGACTTTCCGGCCAAGGCCGTGCTGATCGTCAATACCGCCAGCCAGTGCGGTTTCACCCCACAGTACAAGGGGCTGGAAAAGCTCTGGCAAGACTACCGCGAGCGCGGCCTGGTGGTGCTCGGGTTTCCCTGCAACCAGTTCGGCAAGCAGGAACCGGGGGATGAGCGGGCGATCTCGCAGTTCTGCGAGCTGAACTTCGGCGTCAGCTTCCCGCTGTTTCGCAAGGTCGATGTCAACGGCCCGGGCGCCCACCCGCTGTTCGTCGAATTGAAGAAGCGCGCGCCCGGCCTGCTGGGCTCCCAGGGCATCAAGTGGAACTTCACCAAGTTCCTCCTCGACCCGAAGACCGGCACCGTCAGCCGTTATGCCCCTACTACCAAGCCCGAAGCCTTGAACGCCAGCATCGAGGCGCTGCTCAAGTGATCTGCGGCGGGGCCCAGTGGTCGATCATGGCCTCCAGCTCCTCGCGCCGGAACGGCTTGGCCAGATAATCGTTCATGCCCGCAGCGCGGCACCGCTCGCGCTCCTCGGGCATGGCGTTGGCCGTCAGGGCGACGATCGGCAGGTTCGGCCAGCGCCCGCTCTGGCGAATGCGGCGGCTGGCCTCGTAGCCGTCCATTACTGGCATGTTGCAGTCCATCAGGACCAGGTCGAACTGTTCTTGCTCCAGTTGCTCCAGGGCTTCGGCACCGTGGGCGGCGACGCTCGTTTCGCAGCCCAGCTTGGCCAGCATGCCCTTGGCTACCAGTTGGTTGACCGGGTTGTCCTCCACCAGCAGGATCCGCCCCCGCGACACATCTTTCGGTTGGTCGGGCTGCTTGACCTGGACGCCTTCGTCCGCCCGCGTCAGTACCCGGCGCAAGGCCTGGTACAGCGCGCTGCGAGCCAGTGGCCTGGCCTGTTGTTGCAGCGGAGCCAGGCTCGCGGCCTGCTCGCCGGGAAGAAAGTTGCCGTAGGCGGTAACCAGCAGGATCGGGGCCTTGCTCGCCGGACGCAGGGTCAGAACGCAGTCCAGGTCATCGGTAATCAGCAGGTCGGGGGCTTCGCCGCCGAGATCGTCCAGCGAATCCAGGCGCCGATAGTGCAGGCCCCAGCGAGGCAGCAAGGTATGCAGCAGCTCGGCCAGGCCGCTTTTGGCGTTGCTGATGGCGACCACCTGGCCGTGCAGCGGCTCCGGCATGACCGCTGCGGTATGGCCGGGCAATGGCAGCTCGGCGCTGAACTGGCTGCCGAAACCTGTCTCGGAACTGATGCTCAAGCGCCCTTGCATGGCTTCGCAGAGGTTGTTGGTCAGGGTCAGGCCGAGGCCGGTGCCACCGTATTGCCGGGTGATACCGGCGCCGGCCTGGGTGAAAGGCTGGAAGATACGGCTCTGGGCTTCCGGGGCGATGCCTATGCCGGTATCGCAGACATCGATGCGCACGCCGCCGCTTTGCGCGCTCAAGCGCACGTCGACCCGACCGAAGCGGGTGAACTTGAGGGCATTGGATAGCAGGTTGCTGACAATCTGCCTGACCCGGGTCGGGTCGCCCAGCACCATCGAGGGGAATCCGGGATCGATCAGGCAGGTCAGCTCGACGTTCGGCGCGGTGTTCTGCGACAGCAGGTTGGCGGTGTCTTCCACCAGCGTGCCAAGGTCGAAGGGAATCCGCTCCAATTCCAGCTGGCCAGCATCGAACTTGGACAGGTCGAGGATATCGTTGAGCAACTCCACCAGCACCTTGCCCGAGTCGTGGGCAATCGACAGTTGCTGGCGCTGCTCGGTGGTCAGCGGGCTGTCCAGCGACAGCGCGATCATGCCCAGCAGGCCGTTGAGCGGCGTGCGGATCTCGTGGCTCATGTTGGCCAGGAAGGCGGCGCGGGCCTGGGCCATGTCGAGGGCGCGGCGGCGGGCGTCTTCCAGTTCCAGGTTGGACTGGCTCAGGCGGTTGTTGCTGGCCTTGAGTTCGTTGGTGCGCGCCGAAACGATGTTCTCCAGCTGGTTGAGGTAATCGGTCAGGCGGTTTTCCGCGTTGCGCCGCTGCTGGATCTCGGTGGCCATGGTGACGAACTGCTGGTTGGCAACCCTGACCAGCACGCCGATTTCGTCGTCTTCGTGGCCCACCGGAAAGGGCAGCTTGCCTTGCGCGCCGTTGCGCGGGTCACTGTTGCTCAGGGCACTGATCACCCGCACCAGCGGCTTGGTCAGCATCATGTAGAACAGCGCCAGGAGAATCCCGGTCAATACCAGGCTGCGCACGAAGCCGTTGAGCAGGGTGACTTCCGCCCGTTTGAGAAAGCGGCTGCCGAAGGCGAAGGTATCGACATCGATATAAAGGGTGCCCAGGTACTCGTCGGGCATATGGCTGAGATACAGGCGGTTGCGAAATTCGCGGTTGTTGCCGAACAGGAAGTCGCTGATGGCCCGGTAGGTGCTTTCCTCGCGGGGGCGCTGCATATCGGCGAGCACGGTATCGTTGTTGTCGACCAGCCGGGCACGGACGATGGCCGGGGATTGCAGCAGGCCGAGGGTCAGCTCCTGGGCCAGTTCGGCATCGATGTTGTAGGCGATGCGCGAGGCGGTGTTGTGGCTGATATCCAGCAGCGCTTGCATCTCGCGGTTGATGGAAGCGTCTTCGCTGGCATAATCGATGCCTATCTGGATGAGACTGAGCAAGGTTCCCAGGATGAAGCCGACGAGGACGGTCAGCCGGGCTTGCTTGTACGACAGGCGATTGGTGAACTTGATATCCATGGTCCCGAGCCAGTTCCACATTCCATGCGCTGCGCAAGCATAGCCGATCAACCCCGGCTGCTGGCATGTACTGTCACACATTCAGCTCGCTCGTTAATGCCTGAATCTGACCGAGGAATTCCCGTGGACTCCCGATTGAATGCGTTTCTCGAACGTGCCGAAACCGTATTGGCGCGTCTCGAACCCTTGTTGCCGATGCCGCGCCCGGACATCGACTGGAACCTGTGCCTGGCGGCGCGCTGGCAGCGCGATGGACGCAGCGGTTTTCTCCTGCCGCTGGAAGTGAGCCTGGACATCCGCCTGTCCGACCTGATCGGTGTCGATCAGCAACGTGAACAGCTTGGACGCAACACCCGGCAGTTCCTCGATGGCATGCCGGCCAACCATGCACTGCTGTGGGGTTCGCGCGGTACCGGCAAGTCGTCGCTGGTGCGTGCCTTGCTGGCAGAACATGCCGGCGCCGGTCTGCGCCTGATCGAGATCGAGCGCGATCATCTCGCCGACCTGCCGCGGGTGGTCGAACAGTTGCAAAGGCTGCCGCAGCGCTTCGTGCTGTTCTGCGACGACCTGTCGTTCGAAGCCGGGGAGGGCGACTACCGGGTGCTCAAGAGCGTACTTGACGGCTCCCTGGAACAGGCGCCGGACAACGTGCTGTTGTATGCCACGTCCAATCGCCGCCACCTGGTGCCGGAGAAGCAGAGCGACAACGAGAACTGGAAGATGATCGACGGCGAGCTGCATCCCAGCGAGGCGGTGGAAGACAAGATCGCCTTGTCCGATCGTTTCGGCCTGTGGCTGTCGTTCTATCCGTTCAGCCAGGAGCATTTCCTGAATGTCGTCGAGCACTGGATAGGCCAGCTGGCCAAGGGCCCCGGCCTGGTCTGGCAGCGCGACGAAGAACTGGACAAGGCCGCGATCCGCTGGGCAACCGGCCGCGGCAACCGTAATGGCCGTTGTGCCTATCAGTTCGCCCGCTATTGGGTCGGACTCAAACTGCTGGAGCAACACAAATGATCGATTTGAATGCGGCAGGCGCCGGACTGGGTGGTTACGCCCTGCTGGCGGCGCAGCTGGAAGCCTTGCTTTCCGGCGAGCGCGACTTCATTGCCAATGCCGCGCAGTTTTCCGCGTTCCTGTACAACCAGGTCGATGACCTGAACTGGGCAGGGTTTTACCTGAACCGGGATGGTGAACTGGTGCTGGGCCCGTTCCAGGGCCAGGTGGCCTGCGTGCGCATTGCCTTCGGGCGTGGCGTGTGCGGCGCTGCAGCTGCAAGCCTGGAGACCCAGCGGGTCGAGGACGTGCACGCCTTTCCCGGGCATATCGCCTGCGATAGTGCGTCCAACAGCGAGCTGGTGATTCCGCTGGTCAAGGACGGTCGGCTGATTGGTGTGCTGGACCTGGACAGTCCGAAGCTGGCGCGGTTTGGCGTGGAGGATCAGGCGGGGCTGGAGCGATTGGCGGAGATTTTCCTGCAGGCGACGGATTGCTGATTCTCGAGATTTGATTCCGGGCTGATGGCCTCATCGCTGGCAAGTCGGACCGCCGCACCGCAGCTCCCACAGTGTCCTGCGGTGCCTGTGGGAGCTGGCTTGCCAGCGATGAGGCCATCAGCAACAGCGGAAATCTACAGCTACGATATCAGTCGTAGATGACTTTCTTCTTCCAGTTTTCTTCTTCGTCGGTCTTCAAGCCCTCGGTGAGAGCGTTGGTGTCGTCGGCGGTCGGTTCGATGGTATCCAGGACCATGGAATTGGCGCGGTTCAGCATCTTTTCCATGTATTCCAGCTGCTCCCGGTATTGCGCGGGCTCCGGTTGCTTGCGCAGGTACTGCACACCGCGCTCGAAGGCCAGGCGGGCATGCCCGGGCTGGTTCTGCTGCAGTGCGGCCTGGCCGAGGTTATTGAAGAACTCGATATGCAGCACCACCAGGATGTGGCGGATTTCCTTGACCCAGTACTTGGCTTCGTTGGTAGCCAGGAAGCCTTCCTGGCAGGCGCGCACTACCTGGCTGTGCAGCGCCTCCAGCAGGAAGCGGATGTCCTTGGCCTTGGCTTCGGTCTGGATCGGCGAAGGCGGGTTGGTCACCGGGAGCGATTCGCCCTGGGCGATCAGGGTATCCAGTTCGCCGATACGCGTGCGAATGGCGTCGTTGTTCTTGTCCAGGGCCAACTGGCGCTGGTTGAGGTTGAGTTCGAGGCGGGTCAGCAGCAGCTTGAGGGCCGGGGTCATCAGCTGGCCGGGAAAGGTTTCGGTGATCTCGCCCACGCGCCGCAAGCGGTCGGCCAGCTCGACCTTTAGTCGCGCGCGTTCCAGCTTGTTGTTCTCGACCACGTTGTTGAGATAGCCGATCACGATCAGTAAGGCGATACCCGCCACTATAAGCAGGGTAATCATTAGTGGTGTCACCGTTCACGCCTCGTCAGTCAGGTATACCGATTGAGTGTAGTGGCTTCCCATTTGCCCGGATAGAGCAGTTTGGCAGAAGCCGGCCGGGGATTGATGGCAATTTGCCGTGAGTCACAGTTGGACAACTCATTCCCTGCTTTTTCTTTGTCGGCAGCGTCGGACAATTCAACAGGGCACAGGCCTTTTGGGGGTCTGAAAACCGCCCGAAGTCATTGATTTAAATAAATTTCTAATTTGGGGTTGACGACCCTGAAAAGCCCCCCTAGAATGCGCGCCACTTGCAGCGTAAAGCACACAGCGAAACGCGGCAGGAAGTGAAAAGTTGTAGCGTGTCCCCTTCGTCTAGTGGCCTAGGACACCGCCCTTTCACGGCGGTAACAGGGGTTCGAGTCCCCTAGGGGACGCCAATGCGGGAATAGCTCAGTTGGTAGAGCACGACCTTGCCAAGGTCGGGGTCGCGAGTTCGAGTCTCGTTTCCCGCTCCAATTTACAAAGGTTTCGCCTTCATGGCGGGACTTGTAAAAAATCCAGTTTTGAAGCCCATGCTTTCGATACTGGTCACTGAATCAAGCGACTGCTTGTTTCAGGAAGAGTCCCCTTCGTCTAGTGGCCTAGGACACCGCCCTTTCACGGCGGTAACAGGGGTTCGAGTCCCCTAGGGGACGCCAATATGCGGGAATAGCTCAGTTGGTAGAGCACGACCTTGCCAAGGTCGGGGTCGCGAGTTCGAGTCTCGTTTCCCGCTCCAAATATGGCGCTACTGGATCTTCGGGTCGGGTAGCCAGGAAAAAAGGACCTTCGGGTCCTTTTTTCGTTTCTGCTTAAAAACACAATTCAAAACGCGGCGCGGACCCTGTGGGAGCTGGCAAGCCAGCTCCCACACTTTTCAGTGCTTGCTGTCCTGCTCGGACATGCTCAGCAACTGCTTTTCCTGGTTCCAGTCGAACGGCTCGTCGTTCTGCTCAGCAGCGTAACGGCGTTCTTCCAGCTCCTGGTACAGATCCAGTTCTTCATCCGGCATGAAGTGCAGGCAATCACCACCGAAGAACCACAGCAGGTCCCGCGGTACCAGGTGGGCGATCTGTGGATAACGCTGGATGACCTGGCACATCAGGTCCTGGCCCAGGTACTGGCTTTCCAGCGGGTCCTGCGGCAGTTGTTCCAGCAGTTCGTCGAAGCGTTCGAGGAACAGGGCGTGGCTCTCTTCCGGTACCTGCTCGGCTTCGCCCAGGGCGGCGAGGATGCTGCGCAGGTGTTTGAGCAGGACAAGGTGGTAGTCCAGGTGTGCATTGGCCATGCGGGCGATCCTCTAAAGCAAAAACGGGCGCGGGAGTATAAGGCCCCCCGCGCCCGATGTCCCGGTCGGATGACGATCAGCGCACCTTGCCGGCGCTCGGTAGCAGTTCCTCCTTGGTGAAGGCATCGACATCGATGACCTTGCGCCGCGCCGCTTCGGCCTCACGCAGTTTTTCCGCTTGTGCCGTGTCCAGCGCACCGCTGCGCAGCGCCGCGTCGATCAGCGACTCGCCGGCATCGACTGTGAATTCTCCGTTTTTCAGGGCATGGCGCAGGTTCTTGTGGGCGTCGGCACTGTCGCCCAGCAACTGGCTGGCGTGCTGCAGCGCGCCTACCGGATCTTCTGGATCGGTCGGGCGGTAGCAGCCGTCGAGCAGCGCTTCCAGCGCCGGGTCCCCGGCACTGCGACCGATCAGTTCGGCGATTTCCGCGTCCAGTTCGTCGCTTGGCCCTGTATGCCGGCGGCCAAACGGGAACACCACCAGGCGCAACGCGCAGCCGAGCAGGCGGTTGGGGAAGTTGTCGAGCAGCCGGTCCAGCGCCTGTTCCGCCTGGCCGAGGCTTTCTTCCATGGCCCAGCGCAGCAGGGGTTGCAGATGCGAAGGGGAATTCAGGTCGTGGTAGCGCTTGAGCGCTGCCGAACCCAGGTACAGGTAGCTGAGAACATCACCCAGGCGCGCCGACAGGCGCTCCCGGCGTTTAAGTTCGCCACCGAGCAGCATCATGCACAGGTCGGCAAGCAGGGCAAAGGCTGCGGCCTGGCGGTTCAACGCGCGGAAGTAGCCCTGGCTCAGCGGGTCGCCGGGGACTTTCTCGAAATGCCCGAGGCCCAGCCCCAGCACCAGGGTACTTGCCGCATTGCCGACGGCGAAACCGATATGCTGCATCAGCAACCGGTCGAATTCACGCAGCGCCTGATCACGGTCCTCGCGTCCGGCCAGGGCCATCTCCTTGAGCACGAACGGATGGCAGCGGATCGCGCCCTGGCCGAAGATCATCAGGTTACGCGAAAGAATGTTGGCACCCTCCACGGTAATGAAGATCGGCGCCCCCTGCCAGTTGCGGCCCAGGTAGTTGTTCGGGCCCATGATGATGCCCTTGCCGCCGTGGATATCCATGGCGTGCTGGATGCACTCGCGGCCGCGCTCGGTAAGGTGGTACTTGAGGATCGCCGACAGCACCGAGGGCTTTTCGCCCAGGTCCACCGCCTTGGCGGTGAGCAGGCGGGCGCTGTCCATCAGCCAGGCGTTGCCGCCGATGCGCGCCAGGGATTCCTGGATGCCTTCGAAGGCCGCCAGGGGCACGTTGAACTGTTCGCGGATCCGGGTGTACTGGCCACTGACCAGGCTGGTGAACTTGGCCGCGCCGGTACCCACGGCCGGCAGCGAGATCGACCGGCCTACCGACAGGCAGTTCATCAGCATCATCCAGCCCTTGCCGAGCATGGCCTGGCCGCCGATGAGAAAGTCCAGCGGGATGAACACGTCCTTGCCTTCGTTGGGGCCGTTCATGAACGCCGCGCCGAGGGGCAGGTGGCGCTTGCCGATCTCGACGCCGGGCGTGTCGGTGGGGATCAGCGCCAGGCTGATGCCCAGTTCGTCTTCCTCGCCCAGCAGGTGCTCGGGGTCGTATGCCTTGAAGGCCAGGCCGAGCAGGGTTGCGACAGGTCCGAGGGTGATGTAGCGCTTTTCCCAGTTCAGGCGCAGGCCGATGACTTCTTCGCCTTTCCATTGGCCTTTGCAAATGATCCCGGTGTCCGGCATTGCACCGGCGTCGGAGCCGGCCAGCGGGCCGGTCAGGGCGAAACAGGGAATTTCTTCGCCACGGGCCAGGCGCGGCAGGTAGTGGTTGCGCTGCTCATCAGTACCGTAATGCAGCAGCAATTCTGCTGGGCCGAGCGAGTTGGGGACCATCACGGTCGAGGCCAGGTCACCGCTGCGGGTGGCCAGCTTCATCGCCACCTGGGAATGGGCGTAGGCGGAAAAACCTTTGCCTCCGTACTCCTTGGGGATGATCAGGGCGAAGAATCCATGGGTCTTGATGTGCTCCCAGGCCTGTGCTGGCAGGTCCATGTCCTGACCGATCTGCCAGTCGCTGACCATGGCGCAGAGTTCTTCCGTGGGGCCGTCGATGAACGCCTGTTCTTCCACGGTGAGTTCAGGCTTCGAGTAGCCCAGCAGGGTGTTCCAGTTCGGGCGGCCGCTGAACAGTTCCCCGTCCCACCACACGGTGCCGGCGTCTATGGCTTCGCGCTCGGTGACCGACATCGGCGGAAGGGTGCGCTGGAACCAGGCGAACAGCGGCGCGGTGAGCAGCTTGCGGCGCAGGTCTGGAAGCAACAGGGGCGCGGCGATGGCGGCGACCACCAGCAACAGCACGAAGACCAGCCAGCCCGGTGCCCGCGAAAAGATGCCCATGGCAATCACATAGGCCGCCACCAGTGCCAGGGCGGGCAGGGCGGGGGTACGGCGATGCGCGAGCCAGGCGGCCCCGAGTACGAGCACAAGCAACCACAACAGCAACATAGTCTTTCCTCCTGGAAACCTTTCACGTGTCAGGACATCCGTCAGAGCGTAGTCGGTCTCTGCGCAACGGCCTCGTCTGAACAGTGACAGGTCCTTTCCAAAGGAGTTCGGCGGCGGTTGCCTGGGCAGCGAGCTGGGGTAGACTGGGCCTCCCTCGCAGGTAACAGGATGTAAAAATGCTCAAGATCTGGGGTCGGAAAAATTCCAGCAACGTACGCAAGGTGCTGTGGTGCGCGCAGGAGCTGGGGTTGCAGTACGAGGCGGTGGATGCCGGTGGAGCGTTCGGCGTGGTCAACGAGCCGCACTACCGCGCACTCAATCCCAATGGTGTGGTGCCAACGATAGAGGACGACGGGCTGGTGCTATGGGAGTCCAACACTATCGTGCGCTACCTGGGTGCCAGGTACGCTCCCGGTACCTCCTGGTATCCCGAGGATCCGGTGGTGCGGGCCAAGGCGGAGAAATGGATGGACTGGACCACCTCGTCCCTGGCCACGCCGTTCCGCCCCCTGTTCTGGGGCATCCTGCGTACGCCACCGGACCAGCAGGACTGGGTGGCGATCAACGCGGCGCAGAAGGCCTGTGCACACTTGTTGTCGATCGCCGACGAGGCCCTGGCCTCCCAGCCGTTCCTGTCCGGTCAGGAAGTGGGCATGGGCGACATCCCCTTGGGCTGCTTCGTCTACGCCTGGTTCGAGATGCCCATCGAGCGTCCGCAGATGCGTCATCTGCGCGCCTGGTACGATCGTCTGCGCGAACGCCCGGCCTACCAGGCGGCGGTGATGACCGCGTTGACCTGATCGTTTCGCTCGATGTGATAGTTAATATCGATAGAGTTGACTGTACTTGTGCGGCCAAGGTGAGCACCATGGCCGCATTTCTCCTGGCCGGTATGCCCGGCTAGGCAGATTTCCCGAACAATTCCAAAGGTACGCGGACCCGCCATGAGTTCAGCCCTGTCCATTCGGCAGCTAACCAAGACCTACGGCAATGGCTTCCAGGCCCTCAAGGGCATCGACCTGGATGTCGCCGAGGGCGACTTCTTTGCCTTGCTGGGCCCCAACGGTGCCGGCAAATCCACCACCATCGGCATTCTTTCGACCCTGGTGAACAAGACCAGCGGCAGCGTCAGTGTCTTCGGGCATGACCTTGATCGCCAGCCTGCCGCGCTCAAGCGCAGCATCGGCGTGGTGCCCCAGGAGTTCAACTTCAACCAGTTCGAAAAGACCTTCGACATCGTCGTGACCCAGGCGGGTTACTACGGCATTCCGGCGAAGGTCGCCAAGGAGCGCGCCGAGCAGTACCTGACCCAGCTGGGCCTGTGGGAAAAGCGCGACGTGCCTTCCCGCTCGCTGTCAGGCGGCATGAAGCGCCGCCTGATGATCGCCCGGGCGTTGATCCATCAGCCGCGCCTGCTGATCCTCGACGAGCCCACCGCCGGTGTCGACATCGAGCTGCGCCGGTCGATGTGGAGTTTCCTCACCGAGCTGAACCAGCAGGGCATTACCATCATCCTTACCACCCATTACCTGGAGGAGGCCGAGCAGCTGTGCCGCAACATCGGCATCATCGACCACGGCACCATCGTCGAGAACACCAGCATGCGCCAGTTGCTGGGCAAGCTGCATGTCGAAACCTTCGTCCTCGACCTGCGCCATGACCTGACCCAGGCTCCGCAACTGGCCGGCTACCCGTGTCGCCTTATCAATGCCCATACCTTGGAAGTCCAGGTGGACAAGGATGCAGGCATCACTGCGCTGTTCACTCAGCTGGCTTTGCAGAACATCGAAGTGACCAGCCTGCGCAACAAGACCAACCGTCTCGAGGAGCTGTTCGTGTCCCTGGTTGAAAAGAATCTGTCCAAGGTGGCGATATGAGTTCGGAACTGCGCGCCAACCTGGTCGCCCTCAACACCATCGTCTACCGCGAAGTACGCCGTTTCACCCGGATCTGGCCGCAGACCCTGCTGCCGCCGGCGATTACCATGGTCCTGTACTTCGTGATCTTCGGTAACCTGATCGGCCGCCAGATCGGCGACATGGGCGGCTTCAGCTACATGGAGTACATCGTGCCGGGCCTGATCATGATGTCGGTGATCACCAACTCCTACGGCAACGTGGTTTCCAGCTTCTTCGGCAGCAAGTTCCAGCGCTCGATCGAGGAACTGATGGTCTCGCCGGTGTCGCCGCACACCATCCTGATCGGCTACACCCTGGGCGGTGTCCTGCGCGGGCTTGCAGTCGGAGTGATCGTGACGCTGCTGTCGCTGTTCTTCACCCATCTGCAGGTGCATCACCTGGGCATCACCGTGCTGGTGGTGCTGCTCACCGCGACCATCTTCTCGCTGCTCGGCTTCATCAATGCGGTGTTCGCGCGGAATTTCGACGATATCTCGATCATTCCGACCTTCGTCCTGACGCCGCTGACCTACCTGGGCGGGGTGTTCTACTCGATCAACCTGCTGCCGCCGTTCTGGCAGACCGTGTCGCTGGCCAACCCGGTGCTGCACATGGTCAATTCTTTCCGCTATGGCATCCTCGGCGTGTCCGACATCCGCATCGGCGTGGCCATCACCTTCATGCTGATCGCCACCGCCGTGCTGTATTTCGGCTGCGTCCGGCTACTGGTCAGTGGGCGCGGAATGCGCAGCTGATCTCGCCTTGCGCCGGCGCCACTGCCTGCCCACCCACCAGCGCCAATAGAGCATGGTCAGGCAGTAGGCGAGGGCGCCCAGCAGCAGCCCGCAGACCACCGAGCCGAGCAGGAAGGGTTGCCACAGGGTCGACAACTGCTCGGTGATCCAGTCGAAGGTGATTTCCTCGGGCAGGGTGCGTGGAGGAATGCCCATGAGCCAGGCGCCCATCTGGTAGGTGCAGTAGAACACCGGGGGCATGGTGATGGGATTGGTCAGCCAGACCAGGCTGACGGCGATGGGCATGTTGCCGCGCACCAGGATCGCCAGGCTGGCGGCCAGCAGCATCTGCATCGGGATCGGAATGAACGCGGCGAACAGGCCTACCGCCATGGCCCGGGCCACCGAATGGCGGTTCAAGTGCCAGAGGTTGGCGTCATGCAGCAGCCGACCGAGAAAACGTAAGGATTTATGTTCCCGGATGCTCGTCGGATCGGGCATGTAGCGTTTAAAAAGTCGACGCGGCATGTGGGGTCTCGGCGTTCGGAAGGGGCAAGTATGCACCTATTACAAACTGTGCCCATTCAGACTTTGTGACAATTAATAAGTGAGCCCCGCTTCGCCATAGGCTAAGCCTGCGAGGTCATGGTTTTATCCGGGGTTCAACCGATGCGCACAGGGATGTTGGCGCTCTCGCTCGGGCTTTTGTGTCCGATCTTTCTGACCGCGTTGCCGTCCGTCGGAACGCTGTCGGTCCTCGCCGTGCTGTGCCTGGTTTGCCTGTGGCGGCGCTTGTTCCCCCTGGCGTTTTTCCTCTTCGGGGTGTGCTGGTCCAGCCTCTGCGCACAAAGCGCGCTGGATGATCGCCTGGCGCGTCAGCTCGATGGCCGGACCTTGTGGATCGAGGGGCGGGTGGTCGGTTTGCCGGAGCAGGGTGGACAGCGGGTGCGCTTCGAGTTGCAGGACGCGCAATCACGCCGTGCCGAATTGCCGCGCCGCCTGCGCCTGACCTGGCAGGACGGCCCGGCGCTCAACAGCGGCGAGCACTGGCGCCTGGCGGTCAATCTGAAACGGCCGCAAGGCCTGCTCAATCCTCATGCCGCGGATGCCGAGGCGATGCTGCTGGCCCGGGGCATCGGCGGGCTGGGCTCGGTCAAGGATGGTGTTCGCACGGCGCCGGCCAGTGGTGCCTGGCGCGATGGTATTCGCCAGCGGTTGCTGGCGACACCGGCCAATGGCCGGGAGGCGGCGCTGGCGGCCCTGGTGCTGGGCGATGGCGCCGGCCTGGCGCGGGAAGACTGGAACGTCCTGCAAGCTACCGGCACCGTGCACCTGCTGGTGATTTCCGGCCAGCATATCGGCTTGCTGGCCGGCTTGGTCTACGGGCTGGTGGTCGGCCTGTTCCGCCTCGGCTGGTGGCCGCAGCGCCAGCCCTGGTTGCCCTGGGCCTGCGGGCTGGCGTTCGCCGCTGCGTTGGGCTACGGCGTGCTGGCCGGGTTCCAGGTCCCGGTGCAGCGTGCCTGCATTATGCTGGCGGTCGTGCTGCTCTGGCGTTTGCGCTTTCGCCATCTCGGGGTCGCCTGGCCGTTGCTGGTCGCGCTGAACGGCGTGCTGTTGTTCGAGCCGCTGGCAGCGCTGTTGCCGGGCTTCTGGCTATCGTTCGGTGCCGTTGCGGTACTGGTCATGGTGCTCGGCGGTCGATTGGGACGCTGGCCGATCTGGACGGCCTGGGGGCGGATGCAATGGTTCATCGCCATCGGTCTGCTGCCGCCGCTGCTGGCGCTGGGTTTGCCGGTCAGTCTCAGCGCGCCGCTGGCCAACCTGGTGGCGGTGCCCTGGCTGAGCATCCTGGTGCTGCCGCTGGCCCTGGCGGGAACCTTGCTGTTGCCGCTGCCCTTGGTCGGCGAAGGGCTGCTCTGGCTGGCGGGTGGTTTGCTCGGATGGTTGTTCGATCTGCTCGGCTGGATGGCGGCCTGGCGTCCGGCCTGGATTCCACCGGCATTGCCGCTGTGGAGCTGGCTGCTGGTCTGCTTGGGCGCGTTTCTGTTGCTGCTGCCTGCAGGGTTGCCGATGCGCCAACTGGGTTGGCCCCTGTTGCTGCTGGCCGGCTTCACCCCGAGAGCTGCCGTTCCGCCGGGACAGGTGGATGTCTGGCAACTGGATGTCGGCCAGGGGCAGGCGTTCGTTCTGCGCACCCGGGACCACACCTTGCTCTACGACGCCGGTCCCGCGCGAGGCGATGTGGATCTCGGCGAGCGGGTGGTGGTGCCGACCCTGCTCAAGCTTGGCATTCGCCGACTGGACCTGATGTTGATCAGCCATGCCCACGCCGACCATGCCGGCGGTGCCCTCGCAGTGCAGCGTGGCTTGCCGGTGCGGCGGGTGGTTGCCGGCGAGCCGGATCCGTCCTGGCCGGCCGATGCCTGCGCCAGTGGCGAGGTCTGGGTGTGGGACGAAGTGCGCTTTTCACTCTGGCAATGGCAGGGCGCGGATGACAGCAACCAGCACTCTTGCGTCCTGAAGGTGGAGGCGTCCGGTGAAACCCTGCTGCTGGCCGGCGATATTGATCGCTTCGCGGAGCAGGCCTGGCTGCAAGGCTTCCAGGCCGGGCCGGTGGATTGGCTGCAGGCGCCGCATCATGGCAGCCGGACCTCCTCCAGTGCCGCGTTCCTGGATGTGCTGCGGCCTCGCGGGGTGTTGGTTTCCCGTGGTCGCCACAATGGCTTCGGCCATCCGTCGCCGCTGGTAACGGCCCGCTACGCCGCGCGGCATATCGCTGTCTACGACAGCGCCGTGCTCGGTGCGGTGCATCTGCGCCTGGGCAGCTTCGGCAGCGCGCGTGGCGAGCGCGAGCGGGGCAAATTCTGGCGCGATCCGACATGACAGCCTTCGGCAGCCATGGCCCCCTATGGTAGAGTGCAGAACTTTTTCCGAGGGGGTCCTTACAGTGTGGGAATTGGTCAAGTCCGGTGGTTGGATGATGCTGCCGATCATTCTGAGTTCCATCGCCGCCATGGCTATCGTTGCCGAACGCCTGTGGACCCTGCGTGCCGCCCGCGTGACCCCGCCGCACCTGCTTGGGCAGGTCTGGCGCTGGATCAAGGACAAGCAACTGAGCACCGAAAAACTCAAGGAACTGCGGGCCGATTCGCCGCTGGGCGAGATCCTTGCCGCCGGCCTGGCCAATTCCCGTCATGGTCGTGAAATCATGAAGGAATGCATCGAGGAAGCCGCCGCCCGGGTCATCCATGAGCTGGAGCGCTATATCAACGCCCTCGGCACCATCGCCGCCATGGCACCGTTGCTCGGCCTGCTCGGCACCGTGCTGGGGATGATCGACATCTTCAGCTCGTTCATGGGCTCGGGCATGACGGCCAACGCAGCCGTGCTCGCCGGCGGCATTTCCAAGGCGCTGATCACCACCGCCGCAGGCCTGATGGTCGGCATCCCGGCGGTGTTCTTCCACCGATTCCTGCAGCGCCGCATCGATGAGCTGGTGGTGGGGATGGAGCAGGAGGCGATCAAGCTGGTCGAAGTGCTGCAGGGCGACCGCGATGTCGACCTGGCCGGGGGCAAAGCGTGAAATTCCGGCGCAAGCAACGCGAGAACGTGGATATCAACCTGGCGTCGTTGATCGACGTGGTGTTCATCCTCTTGCTGTTCTTCGTGGTCACCACCACCTTCACCCGCGAGACGCAATTGCGCGTCGAACTGCCGGAAGCCTCCAGCGGCGCGCCGATGCCGGAATCCGAGCAGAAACTGGTGGAAATCACCATCAGCGCCGAAGGTGTCTATTCGGTGAACAATCACCTGCTGCCCAAGAGCGACCTGGCGACCCTGACCGAGGCCCTGCAGAAGGAGTCTGGCGGTGATACCAAGCTGCCGCTGGCGATCAGCGCCGATGGCAAGACTCCGCACCAGGCGGTGGTGACGGCGATGGACGCGGCCGGCAAGCTCGGCTTCAGCCATTTGCGCATGACCACGGTCGAGGCCGCACCGGGGACGCCCTGATGGCTTTCTCGGACCGCCTGCTGGAGGCCTGGTACAAGGGCCACCCGCTGCTCGCCCTGCTGTCTCCTCTCGAAGCCCTCTACCGCAGGATCGTGCGCGGCAAGCGCCAGCGCTTCCTGGCAGGCGAGGGCCGCATCTACCGCGCGCCGGTGCCGGTGCTGGTGGTGGGCAACATTACCGTGGGCGGCACCGGCAAGACGCCGCTGATCCTGTTTCTCGTCGAGCATTTTCGCCAGCGCGGGCTGAAGGTCGGCGTGGTCAGCCGTGGCTATGGCGCCAGGCCGCCGCAATTGCCCTGGCGGGTACGCGCCGACCAGCCGGCCGCCCATGCCGGCGACGAACCCCTGCTGATCGTGCAGCGCAGCGGTGTGCCGCTGATGATCGACCCCGACCGCTCCCGGGCCGTGCGCGCCTTGCTCGAAGCCGAGCCGCTGGACCTGATCCTGTGTGACGACGGTCTGCAACATTACCGTCTGGCCCGCGATCTGGAACTGGTGCTGATCGACGCCGCCCGTGGTCTCGGCAATCGCCGCTGCCTGCCCGCCGGTCCGCTGCGCGAACCGGTGGAGCGCCTGGGCGAGGTCGATGCCCTGCTGTACAACGGTGCGCTGGCCGATCGCGACGACGGTTACGCCTTTACCTTGCAACCCACGGCGCTGGTCAACCTGCGCAGTGGCGAGCGCCGGCCGCTGGATCATTTTCCCGCTGGGCAGGCGCTGCATGCGGTGGCCGGTATCGGCAATCCGCAGCGCTTCTTCGATACCTTGCGCACGCTGGGCTGGGCTCCCGTCGAGCATCCTTTCGCCGATCATGCCGTGTTCAGCGGCGAAGCCCTGGCGTTCGTGCCATCGCTGCCGCTGGTGATGACCGAGAAGGATGCCGTGAAATGTCGCAGTTTCGCCGGGGATGACTGGTGGTATCTTGCCGTCGATGCGCAGCCGTCGCCGGCCTTCGTGAGCTGGCTCGACGAGCGCCTGGCGCGATTGCTGCCGGATAGCCGGCAACCCTGATCTATTTCGTTTCGGCCACAGGCCTGAGGAACACACCATGGACACCAAACTGCTCGATATCCTCGCTTGCCCGATCACCAAGGGCCCGCTCAAGCTCAGCGCCGACAAGACCGAGCTGATCAGCAAGGGTGCCGGCCTGGCCTATCCGATCCGCGACGGTATCCCGGTGATGCTGGAAAGCGAAGCCCGTACCCTGACCGACGATGAGCGCCTGGATAAATGAGCCTGGTCTTCACCGTGGTGATCCCGGCGCGCCTGCGTTCTACGCGCCTGCCGAACAAACCGCTGCTGGCGATCGCCGGCAAGCCGATGATCCAGCATGTCTGGGAACAGGCGCGCAAGAGCAGCGCCGCCCGCGTGGTCATCGCCACCGACGATGCCAGCATCGTCGAGGCCTGCAAGGCCTTCGGTGCCGAGGTCCTGCTGACCCGCGCGGACCACGAATCCGGTACCGACCGCCTTGCCGAAGTGGCGGCCGCGCTGGACTTGCCTGCCGATGCCATCGTGGTCAACGTGCAGGGCGACGAGCCGCTGATCCCGCCGTCGATCATCGACCAGGTGGCCGCCAACCTGGCTGCCCATCCGGAAGCGGGCATCTCTACGCTTGGCGAGCCCCTCGAATCGGTCGAGGCATTGTTCAATCCGAACGTGGTCAAGGTGGTCGCCGATTGCAACGGGCTGGCCCTGACCTTCAGCCGTGCGCCGCTGCCTTGGGCCCGTGACGCGCTGGCCCGGGATCGCCAGCAACTGCCGGCTGGGGTGCCCTACCGTCGGCATATCGGCATGTATGCCTACCGTGCCGGCTTCCTCCAGGACTTCGTTGGCTGGGGCCCGTGCTGGCTGGAACAGACTGAAGCACTGGAGCAGTTGCGCGCGCTCTGGCATGGCGTGCGTATCCATGTCGCCGATGCCCTGGAAGCACCGCCCGTGGGTGTCGATACGGCCGAAGACCTCGAGCGCGTGCGGCGCTTGCTGGAGGCCTGATGCGCGTCCTCTTCGTTTGCCTGGGCAATATCTGCCGCTCGCCGACCGCTGAAGGCGTATTGCGTCATCAATTGGCCGAGGCTGGGCTGGCCGAGGTGATCCATGTGGCGTCGGCGGGCACCGGCGACTGGCATGTCGGCAACCCGCCGGACAGCCGCACCCGTCGCGCCGCCCAGTTGCGTGGCTACGATCTGTCGGCCCAGCGGGCGCAGCAGGTCAGCGTGGAGGACTTCACCCGTTATGACCTGATCCTGGCCATGGACAAGAGCAATCTGGCCAATCTCCAGGCGATGCGCCCGGGTCACGCCAGTGCCGAGCTGGACCTGTTCCTGCGCCGCTACGAAGGCGCCCTGGAAGAGGTGCCGGATCCTTACTACGGCGGCGAGCAGGGCTTCGAGCATGTGCTTGATCTGATCGAAGCGGCCTGTCGCGGCCTGGTCAGCGAATTGAAGGGGCGGCTATGAGCGCCAAGGTTGAATCGCAGGTTTCCCTCAAGCCGTACAACAGCTTCGGGATCGACGCCGAGGCGCTTCATTTCGCCCAGGCCCGTAGTGACGACGATGTCCGTCAATTGCTGGCCTATGCCGCCAGTGAGGACCTGCCGGTCCTGGTGATTGGCGGTGGCAGCAACCTTTTGCTGACCCGGGACGTCACCGCGTTGGTCCTGCGCATGAACAGCAGCGGCGTCCGCGTGCTCTCGGATGATGGCGAGCGAGTGGTGGTCGAGGCCGAGGCGGGGGAGCCGTGGCATCCGTTCGTGCAGTGGACTCTGGAGCAGGGCCTGGCCGGGCTGGAAAACCTTAGCCTGATCCCAGGTACCGTCGGTGCTGCCCCGATGCAGAACATCGGCGCCTATGGTGTCGAGATCAAGGATGTCTTCGCCGGGTTGACCGCGCTGGATCGCCAGACAGGCGATCTGCGTGAGTTCAGCCTGGAGGAGTGCGAGTTCGCCTACCGTGACAGCCACTTCAAGCGAAATCCGGGACGCTGGATCATTCTTCGGGTGCGTTTTGCGCTCAGCCGGGTTGGGGCGCTGCATCTGGATTACGGCCCGGTGCGTCAGCGCCTGGCAGACCAGGGCATCACGCAGCCGACGGCCAGGGATGTCAGCGAGGCGATCTGCAGCATTCGCGCAGAGAAACTGCCGGACCCGGCCACGCTGGGCAATGCTGGAAGTTTCTTCAAGAATCCGGTGGTCAGTGCCGAACTGGCCCAGTGCATTCGTGACCAGCATCCGGGTGTCGTGGCTTATCCACAGGCCGACGGTCGGGTGAAGCTGGCAGCGGGCTGGTTGATCGAGGAGGCGGGCTGGAAAGGTTATCGCGACGGCGATGCCGGTGTGCACAGGATGCAGGCGCTGGTGCTGGTGAACTATGGCCAGGCGACTGGCGAGCAGGTGCATGAGCTGGCGCAGAAGATCCAGGGCGACGTTCTCGAGCGGTTTGGTGTCGAACTCGAGATGGAGCCGAATCTGTATTAAAAGCCCTGCACGGAACCTGTGGGAGCTGGCTTGCCAGCGATTGGTAGTTGAAGTCACCACCGCCATCGCTGGCAAGCCAGCTCCCACAGGGACCGCGTTTTTCTTTGGATCTGTCTCATTAAAAAGCCCCGCCAGTTTCACTGGTGGGGGTTTTTTCAGCCTTTGGAAATCAGAAGTCAGTGCCGAACTGGCCCGGCGACGTTCTCGAGCGGTTTGGTGTCGAACTCGAGATGGAGCCGAATCTGTATTAAAAGCCCTGCACGGAACCTGTGGGAGCTGGCTTGCCAGCGATTGGTAGTTGAAGTCACCACCGCCATCGCTGGCAAGCCAGCTCCCACAGGGTCCTCGGTTGTTCTTTCGGCCAAGATAATAAAAAGCCCCGCCAGTTTTCACTGGCGGGGCTTTTTTTCAGCCTTTGGAAATCAGAAGTGCGGTTTGTGCTCTTCGGTGGTTTCCAGGGCTTTCGGGGCTTCCTCGGTGACCTGGGCTTGGGCCTCAGCCGCTGCGGCGGCCGCGGCAGCAGCTGCTGCTTCGGCTTCACGCTTGCGACGGCGGACTTCACGCGGATCATTCGGGGCGCGGCCGTTCGAGGTAGTCACGACAGGCGCTTCGACGGGGGCCGGCTCGGCGACTGGAGCCTCGACCACTGCTGCCGGGGTTTCCTCGGCAACGGCTGGCGCTGGCGTTTCAACCACTGGCTGAACCTCGACGACCGGTTCCTGGGCTTGCGGCTGCTCCTGGGCAACGACTGGCTCAGGCGCGGCTTCCACGGCCGGAGCCGCTTCAACCACAGGCGTGGCCACTTCGGCAGGCTGCTCGACAGGCTGTGGAGTCACTTCGACCACTGGCTCGACGCTCGGCTCGACGGCTTCGACGACGGCAGCCGGTTGCTCGACCGCAGGGGCAATGCTCGTTTCAGCCGCTGCTTCGGCCGGTTTCACGGCCTCGGCCACTTCGGCGATCTCGGCGGCCTGGGATTGCACTGGCGCAGGTTCGACCTGTGGAGCGCTTTCCTCGACCTTGGCGGTAGCGCGTTCGGCCTGGGCGTGAGCCTCGGCTTCGGCGTTGGCGCTGATGGCAGTGGTGGCGACCGCAGCGGTCACGGCCAGGCCGGCAGCCAGTTCGGCAGTGCTTGGCTCCTGGCCTTCTTCAGAGGCTTCTTCGCCGCCTTCGATCAGTTCGCCATTGGCATCACGCTGACGCTCACGGCGGTTGCTGCGACGACGCTGGCCACGGGAGCGACGACGTGGACGTTCGCCTTCGGCGCCTTCCTGGTTGTCGTCCTGCAGCAGTTCTTCGTTCGGCAGTTGCTCCTCGGCAGCTTCGGCAGCCTGCTCGGCAGGGCGTGGCTGGCGCTCTTCGCGCGGTGGGCGCGGTTGGCGCTCTTCACGAGGTGCACGTTCTTCGCGTGGAGCACGCTCTTCGCGAGGTTGACGCTCTTCCCGCGGGGCGCGTTCTTCACGAGGTTGACGCTCTTCACGCGGTGCGCGTTCTTCGCGAGGTGCACGCTCTTCACGCGGGGCACGCTCAGGACGCTCTTCACGAACGACTGGTGCGACCGGAGCAGCATCCAGTGGTTCACGCAGTTCGCGGACCGGGCGATCTTCACGAGGACGACGCTCTTCACGCGGAGCACGTTGCTGGCGCTCTTCACGTGGTGCGCGCTCTTCACGCGGCTGACGCTCTTCCCGTGGCGCGCGTTCCTCGCGAGGCTGGCGCTCTTCACGCGGTGCACGCTCGGCACGCTCTTCGCGCGGCTTGCGATCTTCATCGCGGCGGCCGTTGCGGTTGCGGCTCTGCTGGCGACCGTTGCGGCGCTCTTCGTTGCGTTGCGGACGCTCGGTGGTGGCTGGCTTCGCGGCAGCAGCAGGCGCGACTGGCTCTTCCTTGCTGCCGGCGAACAGGCTCACCAGCGACTTGACCAGGCCCTTGAACAGGCTTGGTTCCGGCGCGACGTGGGCAGGCGCTGCAGGAGCGGCTGCTTCAGGCTGCTCGGCGGCGACCGGGGCGTTGCCGCGGGCCGGTGCGGTCTTCACTGCGGCTTCCTGGCGAACCAGGGTGCGGGTGGCGGCGGCTTGCGGCGCTTCCTCGACCTCGGCAGCAGCGATCTCGTAGCTGGACTGGGCGCTCAGGGCTTCCGGGTTGTCATCACGCAGGCGCTGGACTTCGAAGTGCGGCGTCTCCAGGTGATCGTTCGGCAGGATGATGATGCGCGCGCGGGTGCGCAGTTCGATCTTGGTGATCGAGTTGCGCTTTTCGTTGAGCAGGAATGCGGCGACCGGGATCGGCACCTGCGCACGAACCTCGGCGGTGCGGTCCTTCAGAGCCTCTTCTTCGATCAGGCGCAGGATCGCCAGCGACAGCGACTCGACGTCACGGATGATACCGGTGCCGCTGCAGCGCGGGCAGACGATGCCGCTGCTTTCGCCCAAGGACGGGCGCAGGCGCTGGCGGGACATTTCCAGCAGGCCGAAGCGCGAGATGCGGCCGACCTGGACGCGGGCGCGGTCGGCTTCCAGACACTCGCGGACTTTTTCTTCCACGGCGCGCTGGTTCTTGGCCGGGGTCATGTCGATGAAGTCGATGACGATCAGGCCGCCGATGTCGCGCAGACGCAGTTGGCGGGCGATTTCCTCGGCCGCCTCCAGGTTGGTCTGCAGGGCGGTTTCCTCGATATCGCTACCTTTGGTGGCACGCGCCGAGTTGATGTCGATCGACACCAGGGCTTCGGTCGGATCGATCACGATCGAGCCGCCGGACGGCAGGTCGACCACGCGCTGGAAGGCGGTCTCGATCTGGCTTTCGATCTGGAAACGGTTGAACAGCGGGACGCTGTCTTCGTACAGCTTGATCTTGCTGGCGTACTGCGGCATCACCTGGCGGATGAAGGTCAGGGCTTCTTCCTGGGCATCGATGCTGTCGATCAGCACTTCGCCGATGTCCTGGCGCAGGTAGTCGCGGATGGCGCGGATGATGACGTTGCTTTCCTGGTAGATCAGGAAGGGCGCGGCGCGGTCCTGGGAGGCTTCCTTGATCGCGGTCCAGAGTTGCAGCAGGTAGTCGAGGTCCCACTGCATTTCTTCGCTGCTGCGACCGAGGCCGGCAGTGCGCACGATCAGGCCCATGTCGGCCGGAGCAACCAGGCCGTTCAGGGCCTCGCGCAGTTCATTGCGTTCTTCGCCTTCGATGCGACGGGAAATCCCGCCGGCACGCGGGTTGTTCGGCATCAGTACCAGGTAGCGGCCGGCAAGGCTGATGAAGGTGGTCAGGGCTGCGCCCTTGTTGCCACGCTCCTCTTTTTCGACCTGGACAATGACTTCCTGGCCTTCGCTCAGTACTTCCTTGATGTTGACCCGGCCTTCCGGGTTCTTCTTGAAGTATTCGCGGGAGATTTCCTTGAGTGGCAGGAAGCCATGGCGTTCGGAGCCGAAGTCGACGAAAGCGGCTTCAAGGCTGGGTTCGATACGGGTGATCCGGCCTTTGTAGATATTGGCCTTCTTCTGCTCGCGCGCACCGGACTCGATGTCCAGGTCGTAGAGGCGCTGGCCGTCTACCAGAGCAACACGCAACTCTTCGGGTTGAGTCGCGTTAATCAGCATTCTTTTCATGTAATACCGTCGGTTTCCGGGCTGCCGGAAACGGCGTTCGGCACACACGACTTCTCACGGTCGGTGTCAGGTGCGTCAGGGGTGGCGGGCCATCCCGTGTCCAGCGACTTCCGGCTGACTGGTGACCAGTGTTGCCGAGGCCGCGACGACGCGTCCTGCTTGCTGTTGTGTCATATGCACGTCAGTCAGGAGGAGGAATCAGCCTTCGTCCGTGGACGCCCGGTGGGCATCCTGTTTCGAGACCAGGTCCGGCGCTGAGGCCGGGACGCGGTACTACACGGTCCGACGGTTGTGCATCTCCACCCTACACGTATCCCTGATAATCGGGTGCTGCCGCGCGCTGAATCCGCAACGGGTTGCATTTATCGCCGGCTCCATACGGGAGCCCGCGCAGTTTATGGCTAAGGCAGGTATTTCCGAAGCATCCGCCATGACTGCGTGAAAGCGTTGGCACTGAGAAGAGTGGCATCGAAAAAAAACGGAAAGGGAGGGTCAAAAGCCGCTCTTGTTGTTTTTTATCGGTCTTCTCTCATCGGCGCTGGTGGCGATTCCAGGCATTTCTGTAAACTGGCGAAAGCCCCGTCGGACGGCCTCGCGTCCTCGAGAATTGCGTCGGTCAGGGCCGGCTTGAAGCCATTGGTCCGCTGGCCAGCCGCTTTTGGCGGCGTTCGCGACTATAGCAGCAATCATTAAGTGCTTCAAATCCATAAAAAATTGTTATGATCCGCCAAATGACGACCTCTACCCCCCAGACTTCCAGCGTCCAGCTGATCGAAGTCCCGCCGGAACTTGCCGGCCAGCGTATCGATAACTTCCTTGTCAATGTTCTCAAGGGCGTACCCAAGACCTTGATTTATCGCATTTTGCGCAAAGGTGAAGTGCGGGTGAACAAGGGGCGCATCAAGCCCGAATACAAGATCCAGTCCGGCGATATCGTGCGTGTGCCGCCCGTACGCCTGCCCGAGCGCGACGAGCCGGTGCCGGTGGCCCAGGGGCTGCTGCAGCGGCTCGAGGCGGCGATCGTCTATGAAGACAAGGCGCTGATCGTGCTGAACAAGCCGGCCGGCATCGCCGTGCATGGCGGTAGCGGCCTGAGCTTCGGGGTGATCGAAGCCTTCCGTCAGTTGCGCCCGGATGCCAAGGAGCTGGAGCTGGTTCATCGTCTCGACCGCGACACCTCCGGCCTTCTGATGATCGCCAAGAAGCGCAGCATGCTGCGCCACCTGCACGCCGCCTTGCGTGGCGATGGCGTGGACAAGCGCTACATGGCGCTGGTTCGTGGTCATTGGGCGACCGGCAAGAAGCAGGTCAATGCGCCATTGCTCAAGAGCAATCTGCGCTCCGGAGAGCGAATGGTTGAAGTCAATGACGAGGGCAAGGAGGCACTGACGGTCTTCCGCGTGCTGCGCCGCTTCGGTGACTTCGCCACCATGGTCGAGGCCCGCCCGATCACCGGTCGCACCCACCAGATTCGGGTCCATGCCCTGCACGCCGGGCATGCCATCGCCGGTGACAGCAAGTACGGCGACGAGGACTTTACCCGGGAGATCCGCGAGCTGGGTGGCAAGCGCCTGTTCCTGCATGCCTATGCCCTGGTCGTACCCTTGCCAGATGGCGGTGAGCTCAAGCTCGAGGCGCCGGTGGACGAGATGTGGGCCCAGACCGTGGAGCGCCTGAGTGCAACGTGACTACGACCTGCTGATCTTCGATTGGGACGGTACGCTGGCCGACTCCATCGGTCGTATCGTCGAGGCCATGCATGCCTCCGCCGAGCGTGCCGGTTATCCGTTGTGCAGCGACGAGGCAGTCAAGGGCATCATCGGCCTGGCCCTGCCCGAAGCCATCAGTACCTTGTATCCGCAACTGGTCGAGGCCGAAGTCATGGCTTTCCGTCAGCACTACGCGGACATCTACATGGCCCTCGATGACCAGCCTTCGCCGTTGTTCCCGGGCGTGGTCGAGGCGCTGGACGCCTTTCGCACCGAGGGCTACCGCCTGGCCGTCGCCACCGGCAAGGCCCGGCGCGGGCTGGATCGGGTGCTCAAGGCCAATGGTTGGGAGGATTTCTTCGATATCACCCGCGCTGCCGACGAAACCCGCGGCAAGCCGCATCCGCTGATGCTGGAAGAGATCATGGCGCACTGCCGGGTCCCGGCGTCGCGGTCGCTGATGGTCGGTGACTCGTCCTTCGACCTGCTCATGGCGCAGAACGCCGGGATGCATTCGGTCGCGGTGGGGTATGGTGCCATGTCGCTGGAGACGTTGAGCGTTCACCGTCCGCAGTTGTCTATCGAACACTTCTCACAGTTGCCGGCCTGGCTTGCCCGGGCGGCTACACCGGTATTTCCAGGGTAGGTAAAGCATGGTCGACGAGTGGAAAGCGCCTCGCGAAGAAAACGACGAAGAGCAGAAAAGCTGGAAGTTGCTGGAAAAGACCTTGCTGGCCAGCGTCCAGGAACAGCGCAGGGCGCGGCGCTGGGGGATCTTCTTCAAGTTGCTGACGTTCCTTTATCTGTTCGGCATCCTCTTCCTGTTCTCGCCTCTGGCGAAGATGGAGAAGGGTGCTGTCGGAGGTGCCGGGCACACGGCGTTGGTCGAGGTGCGCGGGGTCATTGCCGACAAGGAAGAGGCCAGTGCCGACAACATCATCGGCAGCCTGCGTGCGGCGTTCAAGGATCCCAAGACCAAGGCCGTCGTGCTGCGCATCAATAGCCCGGGCGGCAGTCCTGTGCAGGCGGGTTACGTGTATGACGAAATCCGCCGCCTGCGTGGCGAATATCCGCAGATCAAGCTGTATGCGGTGATCACCGATCTCGGTGCGTCGGGTGCCTACTACATTGCCAGCGCGGCAGACCAGATCTATGCCGACAAGGCAAGCCTGGTCGGTTCCATCGGCGTTACCGCGGCCGGATACGGGTTTGTCGGCGCCATGGAGAAGCTTGGGGTCGAGCGCCGTACCTACACTGCCGGCGAGCACAAGGCGTTCCTTGATCCATTCCAGCCGCAGAAGCCCGAGGAGACTGCGTTCTGGCAGGGTGTGCTGGATACCACCCACAAGCAGTTCATCGCCAGCGTCAAGCAGGGGCGAGGGGAGCGCTTGAAGGACAAGGAACATCCCGAGCTGTTCAGTGGGTTGATCTGGTCTGGCGAGCAGGCTGTGGATCTGGGGCTGGTGGATGCCCTGGGCAGTGCTGGCTATGTGGCCAGGGAAGTGGTGGGTGAAAAGGATCTTGTGGACTTCACCATCGAGGAGTCGCCGTTCGATCGCTTCTCCAAGCGCCTCGGGGCCAGCGTCGCCGAGCACCTGGCGATGTGGATGGGGTTCCAGGGGCCGAGCCTGCGCTGATTCTTTCCTGCTGATAAAAAGCCGACCTCGATGGTCGGCTTTTTGTTGGGCATCAAGCTGGACACAAAACCTGTGGGAGTCCGCCCAGTCTTTCAGATTGCGCTGTCGCACAGAGACAGTTCCAAGGCGCGACGCGTACCCTGTGGGAGCGGGTTGACCCGCGATTGCTATGGTGAGTTCACTACAGCAATCGCGGGTAAACCCGCTCCCACAAGGTCCGCAGTGCTTTTGCTGCTCAGGGTACGCTCACGCCTTCCTTTATCAGCATATCCACCAGACGAATCAGCGGCAGTCCGATCAGGCTGGTCGCGTCGCAGCCGTGGGTGTCCTGGAACAGGCTGACACCCAGCCCTTCGCATTTGAAGCTGCCAGCGCAATCGTAGGGTTGCTCGATGCGCAGATAGCGCTCGATGCGCGGCAGGTCCAGGTCGCGCATGTGCACGCTGAACGGAACGCAGTCCACCTGGCATTCACCGGTTGCACTGTTGAGCAGGGCGACCCCGGTCAGGAAGGTGACATGGTTTCCGCTTGCTGCCAGCAACTGCTCGCAGGCCTTGTCGAACGTGTGCGGTTTGCCGAGGATCTGCTCGCCGAGTACTGCCACCTGGTCGGAGCCGATGATCAGGTGCGCCGGATGCCGGTCGGCCAGGGCCAGGGCCTTTTCCCGGGCGAGGCGCTTGACCAGGTCGACGGCGGGCTCGTCGTCGATGCGCCGTTCGTCGATATCCGGCGAGGCCCAATCGAATGGCAGATGCAGGCGCGCCAGCAATTCGCGCCGGTAGGGTGAGCTGGAAGCCAGTATCAGCGGTAGCATGAAATACTCCAGTGCAGGTTCGCCGATTCTAACATGTTGGGCCGGGACGGAATTTCCTTTGACAGGGGCGGGGGGCATCCCTAGAATGCTGCGCCTATGTTGAATGACCCGATTCCACCTCACGTTGACCCGCGCAAATTGGCCGATCGTGGCGTTTCCATCGAAGGAAGCGTACCGCTCGCCGATTTGGAGAGACTCTGCGACCCGCTTTCCGACAATGTCGGTACGGTGCAGGCCAAATTCGATTTTGAGCGAGACGAGCAGGGCGCGGTGGTTTTCCACACCGACCTGAACGTCGAGGTCAAGATGGTTTGCCAGCGTTGTCTTGAGCTGGTCACCCTGCCGATCCACAGCGAGTGTACTTACGCCGTGGTGAAGGAGGGTGCGAATACCCAGTCGTTGCCGAAAGGTTATGACGTGCTGGAACTGGGCGAGGATCCTTTGGATCTGCGGGCGCTGGTCGAGGAAGAGCTGTTGCTCGCCTTGCCCATCGTGCCTGCTCATCATCCGGAAGAATGCCAGCAGCCGGCGGGCGCCGATGAGCCCGAACCGAGCGAGGACGAGGTAAAGCGGTCCAACCCGTTCAGTGTATTGGCGCAGTTAAAGCGTGACCCAAACGTTTAGGAGTTAATCAATTATGGCTGTTCAGCAGAACAAAAAATCCCGCTCTGCCCGTGACATGCGCCGTTCGCACGATGCCCTCGAAGCCAACGCCCTGTCCGTAGAGAAAACCACCGGTGAAGTTCACCTGCGTCACCACGTTTCGCCAGAAGGCGTATACCGTGGCCGTAAAGTGATCGACAAGGGCGCTGACGAGTAATCCTTGTCCGCTCAGATCATTGCGATCGACGCAATGGGCGGGGACTTCGGTCCCCGCAGCATTGTCCAGGCAAGTCTCGCTTGTCTCTCGGCTACCCCCTCGCTTCACCTGACCCTCGTCGGTCAACCCTCCCTCCTTGAAGATCTGATCGCTGGCCAGTCGGCAGCGGATCGCGCGCGGCTGCAGATTGTTGCGGCGAGCGAAGTGATCGGCATGGATGAGCGGCCCTCCCAGGCGTTGCGTGGCAAGCCCGATTCGTCGATGCGCGTCGCTCTCGAATTATTGCGCGATGGCAAGGTTCAGGCCTGCGTCAGTGCCGGCAATACCGGCGCCTTGATGGCGCTTTCACGCTATGTGCTGAAGACCCTGCCCGGCATCGATCGTCCAGCCATGGTCGCGGCGATCCCGACCCGCACCGGCTACTGCCAGTTGCTCGACCTTGGCGCCAATGTCGATTGCAGTGCCGAGCATCTCTACCAGTTCGCCGTGATGGGCTCGGTGGCAGCCCAGGCCCTGGGGATCTCCCGCCCGCGGGTGGCGCTGCTGAATGTCGGTACCGAGGACATCAAGGGCAACCAGCAGGTCAAGCTGGCGGCCAATCTGCTGCAGCAGGCCCGCGGCCTGAACTACATCGGTTTCATCGAGGGCGACGGGTTGTATCGCGGCGAAGCCGACGTGGTGGTGTGCGACGGCTTCGTCGGCAATATCCTGCTCAAATCCAGCGAGGGCCTGGCGACCATGATCGGCGCCCGTATCGAAGCGCTGTTCCGTAGCAGCATGGCATCGCGCCTGGTCGGGGCCATGGCGATGCCGCTGCTCAAGCGCCTGCAGGCTGACCTGGCGCCGGCGCGACACAATGGCGCAAGTTTCCTCGGGCTCCAGGGCATCGTCATCAAGAGCCATGGTTCCGCCGGTGTGCAGGGTTTCCAGAGTGCAATCCAGCGGGCCCTGATCGAAATCCAGGAAAACCTGCCCGAGCGTTTGCACGGTCGACTCGAGGATCTGTTGCTTTAGGCATAATCGCCGGGAAGTGGTTAAATGTGACCGCTTGGTTCTCGTTACCATCCAACTTTCGATTTTCTTGTGTCCAGCTACGGCTGGACACTCATTTTCGACGACAAGATCACTAGGGGCTTGTTCAATGTCTGCATCCCTCGCATTCGTCTTTCCCGGTCAAGGTTCGCAGTCCCTCGGCATGCTCGCCGAGCTGGGCGCCCAGTATCCACTGGTCATCGAGACCTTCCGTGAGGCCTCCGAGGCTCTGGGCTACGATCTCTGGGCGCTGGTCCAGCAGGGTCCGGAAGAGCAACTCAACCAAACCGATAAAACCCAGCCTGCCATCCTGACCGCTTCGGTTGCCCTGTGGCGCCTGTGGCTGGCGGAGGGTGGTGCGCGTCCGGCATTCGTCTCCGGTCACAGCCTGGGTGAATACAGTGCATTGGTCGCCGCTGGCAGCCTGAGCCTGGCCGATGCGGTCAGGCTGGTCGAGCGTCGCGGTCAACTGATGCAGGAAGCCGTTCCGGCCGGGCAGGGCGCCATGGCTGCCATCCTCGGCCTGGATGACGCCGATGTCGTAGCCATCTGTGCCGAAGCGGCCCAGGGCGAAGTAGTCAGCGCCGTCAATTTCAACTCGCCGGGGCAGGTGGTCATCGCCGGCGCCAAGGCTGCGGTCGATCGTGCCATGGAGGGCTGCAAGGCCCGTGGTGCCAAGCGTGCCCTGCCACTGGCAGTCAGCGTGCCATCGCACTGCGAACTGATGCGTCCGGCCGCCGAGCGCTTCGCCGAGTCGGTGAGCGCCATCGAGTGGAAGGCCCCGGCCATTCCCGTGGTGCAGAACGTCAGCGCGGCGGTGCCGGCTGACCTGGATGCCCTCAAGCGCGACCTGCTGGAGCAGCTGTACAAGCCGGTCCGTTGGGTCGAGTGCGTGCAGACCCTGGCTGCCCAGGGCGCGGTGCAACTGGTCGAGTGCGGTCCTGGCAAGGTGCTTGCCGGTCTCAACAAGCGGTGCGCCGACGGCGTGACCACCCACAACCTCAATACCCCGGATGCCTTCGCCGCCACTCGCGCGGCGCTGGCCTGATTAGGAGAGCCTGCATGAGTCTGCAAGGTAAAGTTGCACTGGTCACTGGCGCAAGCCGTGGCATCGGCCAGGCCATCGCCCTGGAGCTGGGTCGCCTGGGCGCTACCGTGATCGGTACCGCTACCTCTGCGTCCGGCGCCGAGCGTATCGCCGCTACCCTCAAGGAGCATGGCATCACCGGTACCGGCCTGGAACTGAACGTCACCAGCGACGAATCCGTCAGCGCGGTCCTGGCGACCATCCAGGAGCAGTTCGGTGCGCCGGCTATCCTGGTCAACAACGCCGGCATCACTCGCGACAACCTGATGATGCGCATGAAGGATGACGAGTGGTTCGATGTCATCGATACCAACCTGAACAGCCTCTACCGTCTGTCCAAGGGGGTCCTGCGCGGCATGACCAAGGCGCGCTGGGGCCGTATCATCAGCATCGGTTCGGTGGTGGGTGCCATGGGCAACGCCGGTCAGGCCAACTACGCTGCCGCCAAGGCTGGCCTGGAGGGCTTCAGCCGCGCGCTGGCCCGCGAAGTGGGTTCCCGCGCCATCACCGTGAACTCGGTGACTCCGGGCTTTATCGACACCGATATGACCCGTGAGCTGCCTGAAGCGCAGCGTGAAGCGCTGCAGACGCAAATTCCGCTGGGCCGTCTGGGCCAGGCCGATGAGATCGCCAAGGTGGTCGCATTCCTGGCTTCCGACGGTGCGGCTTACGTGACCGGCGCAACCATTCCGGTCAACGGCGGGATGTACATGTAGTTAAATGTGACGGATTGTTTTAAAAAAATGTCATACGTGCTGACTAAAATCCGTTATAAAGCTGCAACCAAATTCCAGGGGTAGCGGCAGGTGCGATGCAGGAGGGCGCGTTTAGCTTGAAAAGCAGGCGCCTTTCTATAAACTTACACACCGGCCAGCTGCCTGACATATGTCCATTAGGAGTGAAAACAAGGTATGAGCACCATCGAAGAACGCGTCAAGAAAATCGTTGCCGAGCAACTGGGCGTCAAGGAAGAAGAAGTGAAGCCAGAGTCTTCCTTCGTTGAGGACCTGGGTGCCGATTCGCTTGACACCGTTGAGCTGGTGATGGCTCTGGAAGAGGAATTCGAGACCGAGATTCCTGACGAAGAAGCCGAGAAGATCACTACTGTTCAAGCTGCTATCGACTACGTCAACAGCCACCAGGGCTAAGACTGCTTTAGTCGTTACTTCTTGTCAGGGAAAAACCGCACTGCCTTTGCTGGCGTGCGGTTTTTTCTTTGCAAGAGATGTAGACATATAGAAAAAGGAGAGCGCTGTGTCGCGTAGACGCGTCGTGGTCACCGGTATGGGCATGCTGTCGCCACTGGGTACCGATGTACCGAGCAGTTGGCAGGGCATTCTGGCTGGCCGCAGTGGCATCGGTCTGATCGAGCATACTGACCTTTCTGCCTATTCCACCCGCTTCGGTGGCTCGGTGAAGGGCTTCGATGTCGAGCAGTACCTGTCGCTCAAGGAAGCTCGCAAACTCGACCTGTTCATCCAGTACGGCCTGGCGGCCGGTTTTCAGGCGGTGCGCAATGCCGGCCTGGAAGTCACCGATGCCAACCGTGAGCGCATTGGCGTGGCCATGGGCTCGGGCATCGGCGGCCTGACCAATATCGAAGACACCAGTCGTACCTTGCACGAGCAAGGTCCGCGGCGCATTTCGCCCTTCTTCGTGCCTGGCTCGATCATCAACATGATTTCCGGTTTCCTGTCCATCCATCTGGGTGTGCAGGGGCCAAACTATGCCATCGCCACCGCCTGCACCACCGGTACGCACTGTATCGGCATGGCCGCGCGCAACATCGCTTTCGGCGAAGCCGACGTGATGATTGCCGGCGGTGCCGAGATGGCCGCTTGCGGCCTCGGCATGGGCGGCTTCGGCGCCTCCCGTGCGCTGTCCACGCGCAACGACAACCCGACCCGCGCCAGCCGTCCCTGGGACAAGGGCCGCGACGGTTTCGTCCTGTCCGACGGTTCCGGTGCCCTGGTGCTCGAAGAGCTGGAGCACGCCAAGGCCCGCGGTGCGACCATCCATGCCGAACTGGTCGGTTTCGGCATGAGCGGCGATGCCTACCACATGACCTCGCCACCCGAGGATGGTGCCGGTGCCGCCCGCTGCATGGCCAATGCGCTGCGTGACGCACAGGTCGATCCGACGCAGGTCAACTACATCAATGCCCACGGTACCTCGACGCCTGCCGGCGACCTGGCGGAAGTGGCAGCGATCAAGTCGGTATTCGGCGAGCACGCCTACAACCTGGCGGTCAGTTCCACCAAGTCCATGACCGGGCACCTGCTGGGCGCGGCCGGAGCGGTAGAGGCGATCTTCAGCGTCCTGGCGATCAACAGCCAGGTGGCGCCGCCAACCATCAACCTCGACGAACCGGATGTCGGCTGCGACCTCGACTTCGTGCCTCATGAAGCGCGCAACATGCCAATCGACGTGGTGCTGTCCAACTCGTTCGGTTTTGGCGGTACCAACGGCTCGCTGGTGTTCCGTCGGTTCGTCGGCTGATGCAGGCCTGGGTCGATGGGCAGGGCGCCGATACCCTGGCGCTGCAAAGCCGCGGCCTGGCCTATGGCGATGGTTTGTTCGAGACCATCGCCGTCAAGGCGGGGAAAGCCTCGCTGCTCGATTATCACCTCGATCGCCTGGCCTTGGGTTGCCAGCGCCTGGCCATCGAGGTTGATCTCCAACTGATTCGTGACGAGTGCTGCCGCTATGCCGTGCTGCTCGGCGACGGCGTGCTCAAGCTGATCCTGACCCGGGGCGATAGCCAGCGCGGTTACGCAGCTGTCGCCGGGGCCATGCCGCGGCGGATTCTCCAGGGCAATCCCGCACCGGTTTATCCCTCTGAACATGCTGACCAGGGCGTAAGCCTCTTCCCTTGTCGCACCCGCCTTGCCGAGCAGCCGCTATTGGCTGGTCTCAAACACCTCAATCGCCTGGAACAGGTACTGGCGCGCGCCGAATGGCAGGGCGCCGAGTACGCTGAAGGATTGATGCTGGATATGTCCGGTCGTGTCATCGAAGGGGTATACAGCAACCTGTTCCTGGTACATGGCGGGCAGTTGCTTACCGCTGACCTGAGTCGCTGTGGCGTGGCAGGCGTCATGCGCGCGGCGCTGCTCGACGCCGCCGGCCGCGAAGGAATTGCCGTGCAGATCCGCGACCTGACCCTGGACGACCTCGAGCAGGCGGATGAATTGTTTCTTTGCAACAGTGTCTACGGTGTCTGGCCGGTGCGCTCGTTCGCATCGCTGAACTGGTCGCCGGGGCCTCTCACCCGTAAACTGCAGGCCATCGCCCGCACGCTGCTGGATGCCTGATTTTGAGACGTAAATTGTTGTTGCTGCTGGAGATCATCCTGATCCTGGGCGGCCTGGTGCTCGGCTATTCCGCCTGGAAGGTCAGTTCGTCGGTGGACCAGCCGTTGCACCTTGGTGGCGAGGAACTGCTGGATGTCCCCACCGGCACCAACCCCAATCGCATGTTCTATCGCATGGAAGGCCAGGGCCTGATCAAGGACGCCTTCTGGCTGCGTCTTTACTGGCGTTTCAATATGGCCGGTACCGCGCTGCATACCGGTGAGTACCGCATGACGCCGGGCATGACCGTCCGCGATCTGCTCGACGCCTGGCGCCGTGGCGACGTGGTCCAGTACAACCTGACCCTGGTCGAGGGCTGGACCTTCCGCCAGGTGCGCGCAGCTCTGGCCAGGCATGAAAAGATCAAGCACACCCTGGACGGCATGAGCGATGCCGAGGTGATGGACGAACTGGGTCATCCGACGGTTTTCCCCGAGGGCCGCTTCTTCCCCGATACCTATAAGTTCGTTCGCGGCACCTCCGATGTCGAGTTGCTGCAACAGGCCTATGCCCGCCTGGAAGAGGTGCTGGCCAAGGAGTGGGCCGATCGTCCCGCCGAACTGCCTTATCGTGACCCTTACCAGGCGCTGATCATGGCCTCGCTGGTCGAAAAGGAAACCGGGGTACCCCATGAGCGTGGCCAGATCGCCGGGGTGTTCGTCCGGCGCATGCAGATCGGCATGCAGTTGCAGACCGACCCTACCGTCATCTACGGCATGGGCGAGCGCTACAACGGCAAGATCACCCGCGCCGACCTGCGTGAGCCCACGCCCTATAACACCTACGTGATCAGCGGCCTGCCGCCGACGCCCATCGCCATGGTCGGTCGCGAGGCGATCCATGCCGCACTCAATCCTGCGCCCGGTACCAGCCTGTATTTCGTTGCCCGCGGTGATGGCAGCCATGTCTTCTCCGACGATCTCGACGCCCACAACTCGGCGGTACGCGAATATCAGTTGAAGCGTCGCGCCGACTATCGTTCCAGCCCGGCGCCGCTCAACGGTGATGACAAGGCCCGGAAGGACGAGCCCGTACCGCAGGAGGCACCCGCGGTGCCACCCGCCGTTGGTCCGGTCGAGACGCCGGCCGCCGGGGACGCTATCCAGCAATGACCATTTTCGAGGACGCCGAGTGAGCGGTTTGTTTATTACCCTGGAAGGCCCGGAAGGCGCCGGCAAGAGCACCAACCGCGACTATCTGGCGCGGCATCTGCGCGACCGCGGCCTGGATGTGCTGCTGACCCGCGAACCGGGCGGCACTCCCCTGGCCGAGCGGATCCGCGAGCTGTTGCTCGCGCCCAGTGATGAAAAAATGCATGCCGATACCGAACTGTTGCTGGTCTTCGCCGCCCGGGCCCAGCATCTGGCCGAAGTGATCCGCCCGGCCCTGGCTCGTGGTGCCGTGGTGCTTTGTGATCGTTTCACCGATGCCACCTATGCCTACCAGGGAGGTGGTCGTGGCCTGGACGTGGAGCGTATCGCCACGCTCGAACGGTTCGTCCAGGAAGGGTTGCAGCCTGACCTGACGCTGCTGTTCGACCTTCCGGTTGAAGTCGGCCTTTCCCGGGCCGCCGCCCGGGGGCGCCTGGACCGGTTCGAGCAGGAAGGCCAGGGTTTCTTCGAAGCCGTGCGCCAGGCCTACCTCGACCGGGCCAAGGCCGACCCGCAACGTTACTGCCTGATCGATGCGGCGCAGCCGCTGCCAGCGGTGCAGCAGTCGCTGGACGGCCTGATCGGGCAGATCGTGGACCGTTGCCGTGGCTGAAGCGTATCCGTGGCAGGCGGCGCTCTGGCAGCAATTGGCCGGCCGCGCCCGGCATGCCCATGCCTATCTGCTGCATGGTCCCCAGGGAATCGGCAAGCGTGCCCTGGCCGAGAACCTGATGGCGCTGCTGTTGTGCCAGCGTCCTGCGGAACTCCGGGCTTGTGGACAATGCAAGTCATGCATGCTGCTGGCGGCAGGCAGTCACCCTGACAACTACGTGCTGGAGCCGGAAGAGGCGGACAAACCGATCAAGGTCGACCAGGTTCGTGACCTGGTCGGCTTCGTCACCCAGACCGCTCAGTTGGGAGGACGCAAGGTGGTATTGATCGAGCCGGTGGAGGCGATGAACGTAAATGCCGCCAACGCCTTGCTCAAAAGCCTTGAGGAGCCTTCTGGCGATACCGTTCTGTTGTTGGTCAGTCACCAGCCAAGCCGCTTGCTGCCGACGATCAAGAGTCGCTGCCAGCAGATTGCCTGCCCGCAACCGAAGGAGGCCGAAAGCCAGGCCTGGCTGGCCTCGGCCCTGCCTGGATGCGAGGAGCAGGAACGCATCGAGCTGCTGAGCCTGGCCGCCGGGTCACCGCTGATGGCAGTCGATCTGCAAGGCCAGGGTGTGCGGGAGCACCGTGCCCAAGTGGTCGACGGGGTGAAGAAACTGCTCAAGCAGCAGCAATCGCCCAGCCAGCTTGCCGAATCCTGGAAGGATGTCTCCCTGTTGCACCTGTTCGACTGGTTCTGCGACTGGTCGAACCTGATCCTGCGCTACCAGTTGACCCAGGATGAGGAGGGCCTTGGCCTGGCCGATATGCGCAAGGTCGTGCAATACCTCGCGCAGAAAAGCCCGCAGGGCAGGGTGCTGGAGATCCAGGACTGGATTCTCGAACAGCGTCAGAAAGTCCTCGGCAAGGCCAATCTCAACCGCTTGCTGTTGCTGGAGGCCCTGCTGGCTTCCTGGGCCATGTTGCCCGGGCAGCGCTGAATTTCCTCAATTTCTCTTTTCGAATCGTGACTTCGCCATGCTCGTAGACTCCCATTGCCACCTCGACCGTCTTGATCTCGCTGCCCATGATGGCTCCCTGGATGCTGCGCTGGACGCGGCGCGTGCCCGTGGGGTCGGGCATTTCCTGTGCATCGGGGTCAGCGCCGACAATGCCGCCCAGGTCAAGGCCCTGGCCGAGCGTTACGCCGATGTGGACTGTTCGGTGGGCGTCCATCCGTTGGACCTGGCACCGGGGGCCGAGCCGGCGCTGGACTGGCTGCTGCAGGAGCTGAACCATCCGAACGTGGTGGCCATCGGTGAGACCGGCCTTGACTATCACTACGAGCCGGACGCGGCGCAGTTGCAGCAAGCTTCGTTCCGCCTGCACCTGGAGGCTGCCGGCGTCACCGGCAAGCCGGTGGTTATCCACACCCGTGCCGCGCGGGCCGACACCCTGGCCCTGTTGCGCGAGGCCGACTTGCCCCAGGCCGGTGTGCTGCATTGTTTCACCGAGGATTGGGACATGGCCCGGGCGGCGCTGGATCTTGGTTATTACATTTCCCTGTCCGGCATCGTCACCTTCCGCAATGCCGACGCGCTGCGGGATGTCGCGCGCCAGGTGCCGGCCGACCGCCTGCTGGTGGAAACCGACTCGCCCTACCTTGCGCCCATTCCCCATCGTGGCAAGCCGAACCTGCCGGAATACGTACGTGATGTTGCCGAGTTCATTGCCCTGGTGCGGGGCGAGCGCTACGAGCAACTGGCGGAGCAGACCACCGCCAACTTCCGCCGGCTGTTCCCGCTGGCCCGCGTGTCCGCGGCCTGAGCCCGGCGAACGGGCAAAAAAAACCCGGGTTCTGGGGGGGGAATCCGGGTCAAGACCATTAGGAGTAAAACAAAGGCGAACACTCCCTGATCACCTTTATCGGCGAGACACTTGGGGGATATGCCCCGCCAACAATTCAAGTATTAATCAGGATTGATGGGCTTCCAGCCCAGGCTGCTCGTTTTTTAAACAGATTTGGAATACGCCCGCCGCTGCTGAGAGCGCATCGCTCCTGGCAAAGGTTCTCGAAGCCATGAACATGCTTGGATGATCCGTGCATTTTCCCGCAAGTTAGGCATAATACTTGGCTTCGATTTTGATCCAGTCCTTCTTATGCAGAAAGAACCTCGCAAGGTCCGTGAATTTCGTCGCCGTGAGCAAGAGATTCTCGATACCGCACTCAAGCTGTTTCTCGAACAGGGTGAAGATAGCGTCACCGTCGAGATGATCGCTGATGCTGTGGGTATCGGCAAAGGCACGATCTACAAGCACTTCAAGTCCAAGGCGGAGATCTACCTGCGCCTGATGCTCGACTACGAGCGGGATTTGAACCAACTGCTGCACTCCGCCGATGTCGACCGCGACAAGGAAGCCCTGTCGCGCGCCTACTTCGAGTTCCGCATGCGCGATCCTCAGCGCTACCGCCTGTTCGACCGCCTTGAGGAAAAGGTGGTCAAGGGGCACCAGGTACCGGAAATGGTCGAGGAACTGCACAAGATCCGCGCCTCGAACTTCGACCGCCTGACCCTGCTGATCAAGGGCCGCATCAGTGAGGGCAAGCTCGAGGATGTACCGCCGTATTTCCACTACTGCGCCGCCTGGGCGTTGGTACACGGCGCCGTGGCGCTGTACCACTCGCCATTCTGGAGCAACGTGCTGGAGGACCAGGAGGGCTTCTTCCAGTTCCTGATGGATATCGGCGTGCGCATGGGCAACAAGCGCAAGCGCGACCCGGAACCAGCGGCGAACTGATACCTGCCTGCGACACCGTCGCTGTCGGTGATGACGGGGCAGGAATATACTTTGGAGGCGAGGCTTGCAAAAACCTGATTTTTGAGTCAGGTTTTGCAGGCCCGAATCATTCCATCCCGGAGTTCTCCATGATCGTCGACCGTCAAGGCAGGCGTTTTCGCAATTTGCGTGTCAGCCTTACCGCCGCTTGCAACTACGCGTGCACCTACTGCGTGCCCGACGGCAAGCGTCTGGTCGCCGCCCAGGACGAGCTTTCCGCCGAAGCCCTGGCTCGCGGCGTGGCCTGGCTGATCGAAGCAGCCGGCATCGAACGCCTGCGGGTAACCGGCGGCGAACCGCTGGTCAGTCCCAAGCTGGAAACCTTCCTCAGGACCGTGGCCGGCTTCGGCCTGGACGACATCAGCCTGACCACCAACGGCCAGTTATTGGCGCGCAAGCTGCCGCTGCTGAGCGAGGTGGGGATCCGACGGCTCAACGTGTCGCTCGATACGCTCGACGCCAAGGCATTTCGCAGCATCTCCCGCGGAGGCGACCTGCCCAGCGTGCTCGATGGCATGGCGCAAGCGGCGGCTGCGGGGATGAAAATCAAGGTCAACATGGTGCCGCTGCGCGGGCAGAACCTCGACCAGGTGCTGCCGCTCCTGGAGTATTGCCTGGAGCACGGCTATGAACTGCGTTTCATCGAGTTGATGCGCATGGGCCACCTGGCACGTGACAACAACGCCTTCCTGCAGCAGTTCGTCGGCCTGGAGACCCTGCTGCAAGTGATTGGCGAGCGCTATGAGTACGCCCAGGCCGAAGCGCCGATCGATGCCACTGCCTTGCGCTATCGGATTCCGGGGCAGGGCTGTTTCGGTGTGATCGCCAACGAGAGCGTGCCGTTCTGCCGTACCTGTTCGCGCCTTCGCCTTTCTTCCACCGGCTGGTTGCACGGTTGCCTGTCGTCAAGCAACCGCCACTACATCGGCGACCTGCTCGACCGGCCTCGCCACCAGGCTTTGCCGGCGTTGCAGGGCCTGCTGGTCAAGGCGCTTGGCGACAAACAGAGCGTGGCCTTTTCTGGTGGCGCCACTGTGATGAAGATCATCGGCGGTTGAACCCCTCCAGGGACGGCAAGCTGGAACAGAACCTGCATCCACGGGCTGTCCGCCGGTTTTCCGTCGCCGGCCTCTGGAGGAAAGATGCGTAGCCTGGTTCTGCTGCTGGCGTTCGTCGCGCTGGGTGGCTGCATGAATGTCAGCGATATGGGTGAAGCCACCCGCTATCACATGAGCGATGCCGGTCTGCTGGACCACAGCAATACCCAGCGTTCGATGTCGCTGCGCCTGCAACCCGACTCGTTCATTTTCATCGCCCAGGGCGTTTTCGTGCCGCCGGGTCGGGCCTATCCGCGTCCCAACGTGGTGGCGGAAGAGGCGTTCAAGGGCTTCGTCGAATATTTCCCGTTGGTGCGCCGCGCACAAGGGCCGATCGGCCTGGAAGATGCGCTGGGCGAAGCGCGCTCCGTCGGCGCCCATTACTTGCTCTATACCCGTTTCGCCAAGGCGGACAACCGTATCGGCAACGGTGATGAATGGTATGACGAGCAAGCCGTGGATCGCCTGGGTATCGATACCGGCACCATCCAGTTGATGCTGATCGAAACCAGCACCCGCTACCTCATCGACACGGCGCGCATCCACACCCGCGGCGGATTGCTGACATTCCATGACAACAAGCCGGAAGATTTGCTTGCCCAGCCTCTGGAGGACTACGCTCGTGCTCTTCTGGGACTGAGTAACTGAGGGGCTTGAGCATGGCGGATACGGGCAAGGCGGGCGACCTGCTGGCGCAGATTCCAAAGGCGGAAAAAGGCTTGCCGCCCGTGCACCTGTGGAACCCGGACTTCTGCGGCGATATCGACATGCGTATCGCCCGTGATGGCACCTGGTTCTATCAAGGCACGCCGATCGGCCGCAAACCCATGGTGCGGCTGTTCTCCACCATCATCCGTCGTGACGGTGACGATTACTTCCTGGTCACGCCGGTGGAGAAGGTCGGGATCAAGGTCGATGATGCGCCGTTCGTGGCGGTCAGCGTGGACGTGCAGGGCAGTGGTGAAGCGCAGGTGCTGCGCTTTACCAGCAATGTGGAGGACCAGGTCGAGGCCGGTCCGGATCATCCGCTGCGTTTCGTCATTGATCCGCTGACACAGGAACCTTCGCCCTACGTGCATATACGGGCCAACCTTGAAGCCTTGATTCACCGCAATGTGTTCTATGAACTGGTGGAGCTGGCGGAGTCCCGCGAGATCGACGGTGAGGTCTGGCTCGGGGTATGGAGCGGCGGCGAGTTCTATCCGATCGGGCGGCTTTGAGCTGCAAGCCGTAAGCTTCAAGCTGCAAGAAAAAGCGACTGCGCCGCTTACTCTTTTTCTTACAGCTTGAAGCTTGCAGCTTGTGGCTGAAATAAAAAAACCTCCAGTGCTTGCGCATCTGGAGGTTTTCAGTATTTGGCTCCGCGACCTGGACTCGAACCAGGGACCCAATGATTAACAGTCATTTGCTCTACCGACTGAGCTATCGCGGAATCTGGGGCGTATCTTACTGATTCCCAAGGGGAAGTCAAGCTTCCCCCGGGAATTTATCGCTTACAGCACCTCGACGATGGCTTTGGTCACCACGTGGATGTTGCTCTGGTTCAGGGTGGCCACGCAGATGCGGCCGGTGTCCAGGGCGTAGATGCCGTAGTCGTTCTTCAGGCGGGCCACTTGTTCGACGCTCAGGCCCGAGTAGGAGAACATGCCGCGCTGGCGACCGACGAAGCTGAAGTCGCGCTTGGCGCCGTATTCGGCCAGCAGCTCGACCATCTGCTTGCGCATGCCGTGGATGCGGCCGCGCATTTCGCCCAGCTCGGTTTCCCACATCTGACGCAGCTCGGCGCTGTTCAGTACGGCAGCGACGATGCTGGCGCCGTGGGTTGGCGGGTTGGAGTAGGTGGTGCGGATCACGCGCTTGACCTGCGACAGCACGCGCGCAATTTCTTCCTTGGCGCTGGTGACGATCGACAGGGCGCCGACGCGCTCGCCGTACAGCGAGAACGACTTGGAGAACGAGCTGGAGACGAAGAATTCCAGGCCCGATTCGGCGAACAGGCGGACCGCGAAGGCGTCTTCGGCGATGCCATCGCCAAAGCCCTGGTAGGCCATGTCCAGGAATGGCACGTGACCCTTGGCCTTGACCACTTCCAGGACGTTTTTCCAGTCCTGCAGGCTCAGGTCGACGCCGGTCGGGTTATGGCAGCAGGCGTGCAGGACGATGATCGAACCCGCTGGCAGGTTGTTCAGGTCCTCCAGCATGCCGGCGCGGTTGACGTCGTTGCTCGGAGCGTCGTAGTAGCGGTAGTTCTGCACCGGGAAACCGGCGGTTTCGAACAGGGCGCGGTGGTTTTCCCAGCTCGGGTCGCTGATGGCGACGACGGCGTTCGGCGACAGTTGCTTGAGGAAGTCGGCCCCGATCTTCAGGGCGCCGGTACCACCGACGGCCTGGACGGTGACTACGCGGCCTTCGGCCAGCAGCGGCGACTCGGCACCGAACAGCAGTTTCTGCACGGCCTGGTCGTAGGCGGCGATACCGTCGATCGGCAGGTAGCCGCGGGAAGCGTGCTGGGCGGCACGTTGGGTTTCGGCTTCGATGACCGCACGCAGCAGTGGGATGCGTCCTTCTTCGTTGCAGTAAACGCCTACGCCGAGGTTGACTTTCTCGGTGCGGGTGTCGGCGTTGAATGCTTCGTTGAGGCCCAGAATGGGATCGCGTGGTGCCAGCTCGACAGCGGAAAACAGGCTCATTATTACCTTGGCTCTGAATGGAGGGTGAGTAGGGTCTGCACGCTCCAGCCGAATGCACTAGAGCGGTGCACAAACGGGGAGTCAGTATAGTGATACCGCTCGGTCACTGCGACAGTCGGGCGCAGCTTTTCCTGCTGTTTGGGGGAATATTTTTCGACCGTTAGTCGAATCCCCCGGTCAACCGTGGACGGCCAGGGTTGAAACTGGCACATAGCGGCATTAATTGGGTATAACTACTGGCTAAAAATACAGTTGCCTGTATCCGCATTCGCGCAGAGGTCCGTCATGTCCGAGTTTCAACTGGTCACCCGTTTCCAGCCGGCCGGCGATCAGCCGGAAGCCATCCGCCTGATGGTAGAGGGCATCGAGGCGGGGTTGGCGCACCAGACCCTGCTCGGTGTGACCGGCTCGGGCAAGACCTTCAGCATCGCCAATGTCATCGCCCAGGTGCAGCGGCCGACCCTGGTCCTGGCACCGAACAAGACCCTGGCCGCGCAGTTGTACGGCGAGTTCAAGGCGTTCTTTCCCAACAACGCCGTCGAGTACTTCGTTTCCTATTACGACTACTACCAGCCGGAAGCCTACGTGCCGTCGTCGGATACCTTCATCGAGAAGGATGCCTCGATCAACGACCATATCGAACAGATGCGCCTGTCGGCGACCAAGGCGCTGCTTGAACGGCGCGATGCCATCATCGTCACCACGGTTTCCTGCATCTACGGCCTCGGCAGCCCCGAAACCTACCTGAAAATGGTCCTGCATATCGACCGCGGCGACAAACTCGACCAGCGCGCCTTGCTGCGCCGCCTTGCCGACCTGCAGTACACCCGCAATGAAATGGACTTCGCCCGTGCCACCTTCCGCGTGCGTGGCGACGTGATCGACGTATTTCCCGCCGAATCGGACCTGGAAGCCATCCGCATCGAGCTGTTCGACGACGAAGTGGAGAGCCTCTCGGCCTTCGACCCGTTGACCGGCGAGGTGATCCGCAAGCTGCCGCGCTTCACCTTCTACCCCAAGAGTCATTACGTCACGCCGCGGGAGACGCTGCTGGACGCGGTGGACGGCATCAAGGAGGAGCTCAAGGACCGTCTGGAGTACCTGCACAAGGCCAACAAGCTGGTGGAAGCCCAGCGTCTTGAGCAGCGCACCCGTTTCGACCTGGAGATGATCCTCGAGCTCGGTTACTGCAATGGTATCGAAAACTACTCGCGCTACCTGTCCGGCCGGCCGGCCGGGGCACCGCCGCCCACCTTGTACGACTACCTGCCGCCGGATGCGCTGCTGGTGATCGACGAATCCCACGTCAGCGTTCCGCAGGTCGGGGCGATGTACAAGGGTGACCGTTCGCGCAAGGAAACCCTGGTGGAATACGGCTTCCGCCTGCCGTCGGCGCTGGACAACCGGCCGATGCGCTTCGACGAGTGGGAAAGCGTCAGCCCGCAGACCATTTTCGTTTCCGCGACCCCGGGGCCTTATGAGGCCGAGCATGCCGGTCGTGTGGTCGAGCAGGTGGTGCGACCGACCGGCCTGGTCGACCCGCAGGTGGAGATCCGCCCGGCGCTGACCCAGGTCGACGACCTGCTTTCGGAAATCCGCAAGCGCGTGGCGGTGGAGGAGCGCGTGCTGGTTACCACCCTGACCAAGCGCATGGCCGAGGACCTGACCGACTACCTCGCCGATCACGACGTGCGGGTGCGCTACCTGCACTCGGATATCGACACGGTGGAGCGGGTCGAGATCATCCGCGACCTGCGCCTGGGCACGTTCGACGTACTGGTGGGGATCAACCTGCTGCGCGAGGGCCTGGACATGCCCGAGGTGTCGCTAGTGGCGATCCTCGATGCGGACAAGGAGGGCTTCCTGCGTTCGGAGCGTTCGCTGATCCAGACCATCGGCCGCGCCGCGCGCAACCTCAATGGCCGGGCGATTCTCTACGCCGACCAGATCACCGGGTCGATGCAGCGGGCAATCGACGAAACCGAGCGGCGCCGGGAAAAACAGATCGCCTTCAACCAGGCGCACGGCATCGTGCCCAAGGGCGTGGTCAAGGACATCACCGACATCCTCGAAGGCGCCAACGTGCCGGGCTCGCGCAGCAAGAAGCGCAAAGGGATGGCCAAGGCGGCGGAGGAGAGCGCCAAGTACGAAGCCGAGCTGCGTTCGCCGGCGGAGATCACCAAGCGCATCAAGCAGCTGGAAGAAAAGATGTTCCAGCTGGCGCGGGACCTGGAGTTCGAAGCGGCGGCGCAGATGCGCGACGACATTGCCAAGTTGCGGGAGAAGCTGATTACTGCCTGAAGTTCTTTGCTGCTGTTGAGGGCCTCATCGCTGGCAAGCCAGCTCCCACAGGGTTGTGTGGGAGCTGGCTTGCCAGCGATTAGGCCCTGAAGTTCAATGAGCCTCTCCAGCCTTGAGCCCTTGCGGCAACGTCCGGGTCATCAACACCGCAACCATGCTGATCGCCAACCCGATCCCGACAAAATGGAAGGCATCGTTGTACGCCATGATCAGCGCCTGCTGATGAGTGATTTCGCTCAACCGCCCCAGTGCTGCCCCATCGCTCCCCAGTTTCTCCGCCAGTTGCCCCAACCGTTCCGCCACTTGGGGATTGGTTGGCACTATCGATTCGCGCAGGTAATCGAAGTACACCTTGGTCCGTGCATCCAGCAGCGTTGCCAGCAAGGCGATGCCGATCGCGCCGCCCAGGTTGCGCAGGATGTTGAACAGGCTAGATGCCGACCCGGCATCCTGCGGCTGGATGTAGGCGGTGGCGATCAACGAGATGGTTACCATGATCATCGGCTGACCAAGGGCGCGGATGATCTGGATGTGGTTGAACTGGGCCCCGGCGAAATCCGGGTTGAGCACGCCGGAGCTGAAGCTGGCCAGCCCGAACAGACCGAAACCCAATGCGCACAGGACCCTGGGCGGGATCACCTTCATCAGCCTGGGCACCAGCGGAATCAGGAACAGCTGCGGAATGCCCATCCACATGATCACCTCGCCGATCTGCAAGGCGTTGTAGTTCTGGACCTGTGCCAGGTACAGCGGCAGCAGGTAGATCGAACCATACAGCCCCACGCCCATGCCCAGGCTGGCGATGCTCGACAAGCCGAAGTTGCGGTTGCCGAGGATGCGCAGGTTGATCAGCGGGTTGGGTCTTGAAAACTGGATGATGACAAAGGTGATCAGGCTGATCAGGGCGATGCTGCCCAGCCCCACGATGAGGCTCGATTCCAGCCAGTCCTTGCGATGACCTTCCTCCAGGAAAACCTGCAGGCAGCCGAGGCCGACACCCAGGGTGACGATGCCGGCGTAATCGGTACTCTTGAGCAGTTCCCAGTGGGCTTCCTTTTTCTCCAGGCCGTACATCAGCCCGGCGATCATCAACAATCCCGGTGGGATGTTGATGTAGAAGATGTACTCCCAGCCCCAGTTTTCCGTCAGCCATCCACCCAGGGCCGGGCCGATGGACGGGGCGAAGGTGGCCGTCATGGCGAACATCGCCATGCCCTTGGCGCGGTGGTGTTCCGGCAGCTTGATCAGGGTCAGGGTGAACGCCAGGGGGATCAGCGCGCCACCGGTGAAGCCCTGCAGGGCGCGGAACAGGATCATGCTTTCCAGGTTCCAGGCCATCGAGCAGAGCAGCGAAGACACCAGGAAACCCAGGGACACCCATACCGCCAGGCGCCGCGCCGAGAGCAACTGCACCAGCCAGGCGGTGAGCGGGATCATGATGATCTCGGCTACCAGGTAGGAGGTGGAAATCCACGAACCTTCCTCCAGGGTCGCCGACAGCGCACCCTGGATGTCCTTCAGCGAGGCGTTGGTGATCTGGATGTCGAGCACGGCCATGAAGGCGCCGAGCATCGCGCTCATCACCGCGATCCAGTCGCGCCGGCTGGGTTCGCCGACGGGGCGGATCAGTTGGTCACCGGCCATCGTCGTGCAGGTCGACGGTGGCGGTGACCGACATGCCCGGGCGGATCCGGCCATGCAGTGGATTATCGGCGGCGAAGGTGAGTTTCACCGGAATACGCTGTACGACCTTGGTGAAGTTGCCTGTGGCGTTGTCGGGTGGCAACAGGCTGAACTGGGCGCCCGAAGCGGCGAACAGGCTATCGACGCGGCCTTCGATCGGGGTATCGGGGTAACTGTCGAACACCAGTTCGGCACGCTGGCCGGGTTGCATCCTGCCGATCTGGGTTTCCTTGAAGTTGGCCTGCACCCAGATGTCCTCGTCGGGAACGATGGATAGCAGGTACGCGCCGTTCTGCACGTACTGGCCGTCGCGGGCGGCGCGCTGGCCGATCATGCCACTGATCGGCGCATGGATTTCGCTGCGGGCCAGGTTCAGTTCGGCCTGGGCCAGGTCGGTGCGGGCCGTGGCGATCTGCGCATCGAGACGCTTGAGTTCGGCTTCCAGGGCGCTGACCTGCTGGCGTTGGCCCTGCAGGTCGGCCTGGGCCTTGCTGACCTGGGAGCGGGCTACATTGCTTTCCGCAGACAGGGTGGTGACCCGCTCCTCGGAAACGAAGCCCGGCTTGCGCAGCGCCTGGGCGCGGTTCAGGTCCAGTTGTGTGCGGCCGAGGGTAGCCTGGCTGGCGGAAACCTGGGCCTGGCCAGCGGCGATCAGGCTGGATTGCTGGGTCAACCGGCTCTCGGCCTGCAGGCGCTCGGCCTGGCGGGTGTCGAGGGTGGCGCGGGCGCGTTCGACGGCGAAGCGGAAGTCATCGGCTTCCAGGCGGATCAGCAGGTCGCCTTTTTTCACGTGCTGGTTGTCCTGCACCAGCACGCTGTCGATCCGCGCGCTCAACTGACTGGAAACACGGGTGATTTCGCCCTGGACATAGGCATTGTCGGTGCTTTCGTAAAAGCGCCCCTTCAGATACCAATGGGCGAAGAAGGCGAGGGCGACCAACAGGACCAGAAAAAGAAAAACCAGCAGGCGACGCTTGAGTTGGGCAGGCATGAGGACGATCGTTCCAAGAATGTAAGCAAATTTAACAAAGATCGGATCCAGCGGTGCAAGTGACGATCACGCCCATTACTGGAGCCCGGCGCCTGCTCCCTGTTAACATTCCGGCTTTGTTTCACCTCCTGTTCGAGACTCTCATGACCACCGTTCGCACGCGCATCGCGCCTTCGCCTACCGGCGATCCCCATGTCGGCACCGCCTACATCGCCCTGTTCAACTACTGCTTTGCCAAGCAGCACGGCGGCGAGTTCATCCTGCGTATCGAAGATACCGACCAGTTGCGTTCGACCCGCGAATCCGAACAACAGATCTTCGATGCCCTGCGCTGGCTCGGTATCGAATGGGCCGAGGGCCCGGATGTCGGCGGCCCGCATGGCCCGTACCGGCAGAGCGAGCGGGGTGAAATCTATAAGCAGTACGCCCAGCAGCTGGTCGATATGGGGCACGCCTTCCCGTGCTTCTGCACGGCCGAAGAGCTGGACCAGATGCGCGCCGAGCAGATGGCCCGCGGTGAAACACCGCGCTATGACGGTCGCGCCCTGCTGCTCTCGCCCGAGGAGGTGCAGCGCCGCCTGGCTGCGGGTGAGCCGCACGTGATCCGCATGAAGGTGCCGAGCGAAGGCGTCTGCGTGGTCCCGGACATGCTGCGTGGCGATGTCGAGATCCCGTGGGACCGCATGGACATGCAGGTGCTGATGAAGACCGACGGCCTGCCAACCTATTTCCTGGCCAACGTGGTCGACGACCACCTGATGGGCATCACCCACGTGCTGCGCGGTGAGGAGTGGCTGCCGTCGGCGCCGAAGCTGATCAAGCTGTACGAGTATTTCGGCTGGGAACAACCCAAGCTGTGCTACATGCCGCTGCTGCGCAATCCCGACAAGAGCAAGCTGTCCAAGCGCAAGAACCCGACCTCGGTGACCTTCTACGAGCGCATGGGCTTCATGCCGGAAGCCATGCTCAACTACCTGGGCCGCATGGGCTGGTCGATGCCGGACGAGCGCGAGAAGTTCTCCCTGGCCGAAATGGTCGAGCACTTCGACCTGTCCCGTGTTTCGCTGGGCGGTCCGATCTTCGATATCGAGAAGCTGTCCTGGCTCAACGGCCAGTGGCTGCGTGACCTGCCGGTGGAAGAGTTCGCCGCACGGGTGCAGAAGTGGGCGTTCAACCGCGACTACATGATGAAAATCGCGCCGCATGTGCAGGGCCGGGTCGAGACCTTCAGCCAGATTGCGCCGCTGGGCGGCTTCTTCTTCGAAGGTGCGCTGAAGCTGGATGCGAAGCTGTTCGAGCACAAGAAACTGTCCCCGGACCAGGTACGCCAGGTGATCCAGCTGATCCTGTGGAAACTGGAAAGCCTGCGGCAGTGGGAAAAGGACCGCATCACCGCCTGCATCCAGGCAGTGGTCGAGGCGCTGGAGCTGAAGCTGCGCGATGCCATGCCGCTGATGTTCGCTGCCATCAGCGGCCAGGCCAGTTCGGTCTCGGTACTCGACGCCATGGAGATCCTCGGCCCGGACCTGACCCGCTATCGCTTGCGTCAGGCTCTCGACCTGCTGGGCGGCGTTTCGAAGAAAGAAAACAAGGAATGGGAGAAGCTGTTGGGCACCATCGCCTGATCGCATTCGCTCGTTCTTTCGTGGGGCGAGCCCTCTGCCGTGGGCTTTTTGCCTGGGCAGGGGGCTCGCCCCACGGTCGTTTCGATCACTGCCGAAGGCGGCGACACCCAGCAAACACGGGGCTTTTCTCGCCCAAGGCAGGTAAGTGGTTGTTATCTGGGAAAAATTTTTTGAATTTTGTTGAAAATAAGTTTGACAGCTCTGTCATCCGCTCTTAATATGCGCCCCGTCCACAGCGATGAACGAAAACGAAACGCGAAGCACCCAGCCAAGCGAATCAAGTTCAAAGCGACATTGTGGGGCTATAGCTCAGCTGGGAGAGCGCCTGCATGGCATGCAGGAGGTCAGCGGTTCGATCCCGCTTAGCTCCACCAAATTCCGCTTGGCAGCCGAGGCTGGCAAGCAAGACCGGGTCCAGCAACCGGGTCTTGAAGGTAAGAAGGTTCGTCCCCTTCGTCTAGTGGCCTAGGACACCGCCCTTTCACGGCGGTAACAGGGGTTCGAGTCCCCTAGGGGACGCCAGTTTTGCACAAGCGATATCGAAAGAGGTCGCTGGGCCGAGAGGCTAGAAATCCGGGGCTATAGCTCAGCTGGGAGAGCGCCTGCATGGCATGCAGGAGGTCAGCGGTTCGATCCCGCTTAGCTCCACCAATTCCGCCAGGATTCGTGAAAACGGATCTGCACGAAGGTTACAAGTCCCCTTCGTCTAGTGGCCTAGGACACCGCCCTTTCACGGCGGTAACAGGGGTTCGAGTCCCCTAGGGGACGCCAATTTATCCGCTCTGCGGAATTTCAAGGCTCATTCGATTATTGAATGAGCCTTTTGTTTTTTCCCTCGAAAAAGTTTTTTGTCGGGACGCGACAAGCGGCCACAAAAAAAACTTGCCAGAAAATATTATGAGCATAATATTAAACCCATAATATTTTCTGGTGCCCATCATGAGCGACAAGAAAGCCAAGACCCGTGAACGTATCCTCGACGCTGCCCGCAGCGCATTGATCCAGCAGGGCCCTGCCGATGCCAGCGTCAACCAGGTGATGAGCGCTGCCGGCCTGACCGTCGGTGGCTTCTACGCTCACTTCGACAGCAAGGAAGCTCTGATGCTGGAGGCCTTCAGCCAATTGCTCGGTGAACGCCGTGCCTTGCTGTCCCAGGTCGATCCGGCGCTGGATGGCCAGGCTCGCCGTGCCCTGGTCGCTGCGTTCTACCTGTCGCGCAAGCACCGTGACTCCAAGGTCGATGCCTGCCCGTTGCCCACCTCCCTGAGCGAGATGACCCGGTTGCCTGAGGATTTCCGCCTGGTGCTGGCCGAACATATCGAGCTGATGACCGCGCAATTGGTGGACAGCCCCGAAGATGCCGACAAATTCCTTGCCGACCTCGCCCTGATGGTGGGCGGCCTGGCATTGGCCCGGGCCCTGGGCACCGATGAACTGTCCGATCGCATTTTGCGCGCCGCCAAATCGGCGGTGATCTGAACCACCCCACTGGAGCGAAGCGATGAATACCCTGAGCTGGATTCGCGGCGTCAACGGCACCCTGGGGCGACTGGTCCCCGGACATATAGCCAGCAAGATGCACCGTGCCTTCATGACCCCGTACACCAGGCCGCCCCGTGACTGGGAATTGCCGGTTCTGGCCCGGGCCGAGCGCATCACCCTGCGTTTCGGGCTTTCCGCCCTGCGCTGGGGGCAAGGGCCCACGGTCCTGCTGATGCACGGTTGGGAAGGGCGCCCGACCCAGTTCGCTCGCCTGATCGAGGCGCTGGTGGAGGCCGGTTACACGGCAGTGGCACTGGATGGGCCGGCTCACGGTCGCTCGCCCGGTGATGTTGCCCATGTCGGGCTGTTCGCGCGGGCCGTGCTGGAGGCTGCGGCGGAGTTGCCGCCCTTGAAGGCGGTGATCGGCCACTCCATGGGCGGCGCCAGTGTACTGCTTGCCCTGCAATGGGGGCTGCGTGCCGAAGCCGTGGTCAGCATCGCCGCACCTTCACGGTTGCTCGGCGTGGTGCGTGGTTTCGCCCGCCGCCTGAACCTGCCGCCGAGGGCGCGTTCGGCCTTTATCCGCAAGGTCGAGCGGGATGTTGGTGTCGCCATCGAGCGTCTGGATGTCAATGGCTATCAACTGGATCAGCCGGGGCTGATCGTACATGCCAAGGATGATGCTTTGGTACCTGCAGGCGAGGCGCAACGAATCCACGACGCCTGGTTCGACAGCCGTCTGCTGATGCTGGAGGAGGGTGGCCATCAACGGGTTCTCGCCGATCCGCAGGTGGTCGCCGGTGTCCTGGACCTGCTGCAGCGCACGGCAATGCCATTGCGCCAATCGGCCTGATCATCCGTTACACTCATGCCCGTTCATTACAAACGGGAGCGGGCATGAGCTGGGATCTGGCAACGCCATTCGTCATCGACCTGCGGGTCGGTGCCGAGGATATCGATGGATTGGGGCACGCCAATAATGCGGTGTATGTCACCTGGCTGGAGCGCTGCGCCTGGCGCCACTCCCAGCGCCTGGGGCTGGACCTGGCCGAATATCGTCGCCTGGACCGCGCCATGGCCGTGGTCCGTCACGAAATCGACTACCTCGCCAGTGCCTACGAAGACGACGAGCTGCAACTGGCAACCTGGATCATCGACTGGGACCAGCGCTTGAAGATGACCCGGCATTTCCAACTGGTCCGCCCGCGCGACGGCATTACCTTGCTGCGCGCCCGGACCACCTTCGTCTGTATCGAGTTGTCCACAGGCAAACCCAAGCGCATGCCGCAGGAATTCCTCGAAGGTTATGGGCAGGCCTTGCTGGAAAAGCAGGCGTGATACGGCAGGCGCTCGATAGCGACGAGGCGGCTGTGCGTCGGATCGTCGAGGCGGCTTACCTGCCGTATATCGAAAGCATCGGCGTGCGTCCGGGGCCGTTGGATGATGATTATGGCGATCTGATTCGGCGGGGGCAGGTCTGGCTGCTGGAAGACTGCGCGGTGCTGGTGCTGTGCCCCGAGCCGGCGGCGATGCTGCTGTCCAACGTGGCCGTGGACCCGGCGTGCCAGGGGCGGGGCCTTGGACGCCAACTGGTCGACTTCGCCGAAGCCCGTGCCCGCGAAGCCGGTTTCTCCCTGATTCGCCTGTACACCAACGCCGCCATGACCGGCAATGTGGCGCTCTACCAGCGCCTCGGCTACCGCGAAACCCATCGCGGCACTGAGCATGGCTTCAATCGGGTGTTCATGGAGAAGGTCCTGGCTTGAGCATTTCCCGGACTTTCTGAATGAAGGACCGCCTTTTCCGAGGAGGCTCCGGCAAGCGAAATCCCGGGCCGGGAGGCGGGTCAGGTTCGAAATTGAGAAGGTCGTAGTTGTGTTTTCTGATCTGCATGTCCTGTTCCTCGGCCGTTGGTGCGCGGGTGGTGGCTGTGGGCAAGGAACGTGGACATGTGATCGATCTCCGATTAGAAATGCGGACCCTGTGGGAGCTGGCTTGCCAGCGATTGCGTCGGTGAATTCACTATCGCAATCGCTGGCAAGCCAGCTCCCACAGGGTCTGCGGTACTTTCAAGATAAACTGTGCGCCCGTCATGTCAGCTCCTTCCGATATGGCCGTAAGAAACATCCCCGTTTACCATGCACGCACTTTTTTCCGAGGCTTCCCCCATGCAAATTGCCCTGGCCCCGATGGAGGGGCTGGTCGATGACATCATGCGCGACGTGCTGACCCGCGTCGGCGGTATCGACTGGTGCGTGACCGAGTTCATCCGGGTCTGCGACCGGGTGCTGCCCGAGGCTACGTTCCACAAGATGGCCTCGGAGCTGGCTCAGGGGTCGCGCACGCCTGCCGGTGTGCCGATGCGCGTGCAGTTGCTGGGCTCCGACCCGGCCTGCCTGGCCGACAACGCCGCCCTGGCCTGCGAATTGGGTGCACCGGTGATCGACCTGAATTTCGGCTGCCCGGCCAAGACCGTGAACAAGTCCCGTGGGGGCGCGGTACTGCTCAAGGAGCCCGAGCTGCTGTTCCGCATCGTCAGCGAAGTGCGCAAGGCCGTACCGGCCCATATCCCGGTGACCTCGAAAATGCGCCTTGGCTTCGAAACCCCGGATGGTGCGCTTGATTGCGGCCGGGCCCTGGCCGAAGGCGGTTCGGCCCACCTTGTGGTGCATGCGCGAACCAAGGTCGAGGGCTACAAGCCGCCCGCCCATTGGGAATGGGTGGCCAAGGTGCAGGACGTGGTCAAGGTGCCGGTCTTCGCCAACGGCGAGGTCTGGACCCTCGATGACTGGCGGCGCTGCCGCGAGGTCAGCGGGGTGAAGGACATCATGCTCGGTCGTGGCCTGGTTTCCCGTCCGGATCTGGCTCGGCAGATCGCTGCAGTGCGCGATGGTGTCGATGTCTTGCCGATGGACTGGGCCGAGCTGATGCCGCTGATCCAGGATTTCTGGCGCCGGGTCCGGGTCGAGCTGACGCCGCGTTCGGCGCCGGGCCGGCTGAAGCAGTGGGTGGCGATGCTGACCCGCAGCTACCCGCAGGCCAACGTGCTGTTTACCGAGCTTCGCCGGGAAACCGATTGCGAGCGGATCGGTCAGTTGCTGGGCGTCGAGCCGCTCGTCGCCGCTGCATAGAAAATTTTATCGGTGTTGCTTGAAATCGTTGCGGTGGTCCACATCTAGGGAGTACGCGATGCCGAAGTCGGGTCGCGTAAAAAATCCAACTCGCTGATGTTTAGGAGATGTAACCATGACTACCGCTTTCTCTCTTGCTCCACTGTTCCGCCATTCCGTTGGTTTCGACCGTTTCAATGACCTGTTCGAATCCGCGGCGCGTAACGAGTCGGGTAGCAGCTACCCACCCTACAACGTTGAAAAACATGGCGATGACCATTATCGGATCGTTGTTGCCGCCGCCGGCTTCCAGGAGGCAGACCTCGATCTGCAAGTGGAAAAAGGCGTGCTGACCGTCTCTGGCGGCAAACGCGACAACAGCGATGCAAGCGTCACCTATCTGCACCAGGGTATTGCCCAGCGTGCCTTCAAGCTGTCCTTCCGCCTCGCCGACCATATCGAGGTCAAATCGGCGGCCCTGGCCAACGGCCTGCTCAGCGTCGATCTGCTGCGCGTGGTACCGGAAGAAGCGAAGGCCAAGCGCATCCCGATCAACGGGGAGCAGCCTGCGCTGAATTGAGTGCGGGGTAGGTGAAAGAGAAGGGCGCCTCATGCAGGCGCCCTTTTTTGTTGTTCTTCCGGGCCTA
>NZ_JAOECN010000034.1:0-62573 GCF_029836855.1 Pseudomonas sp. GD04058 | reverse complement strand
GTTGCACGGCACAAAGGGCCAGGGCGGCTGTTGAGGGGAACAACCACCAGCCTGGCAATCCACCCCAAGCACGATGTTGCCCGAGGGGAACTGCTAGGTTGGTAAGGAGTAAAAGAAGGTAAAAAATTCTGTGCGTTAGACGGCTAAAGCTCGGTGAGCCAAGCCAGCTTATTAGGCCGGGCATGCGAGGATCTCCGCAACTTCTGGGGTTCTGTAGTAAACACGGCGACCAACTTTTACAGAGGTACCATTGAGGCTTCGATAAAAATTATCGTTTTTGTAACGGGCGAGATGAACGCGAAGAGCTTCTGGAGACTTGCCTAAAAGCTCTGCGAGTTGGGCGGGAGACATCAGAAGTCCAAATTTTTCGACTAGGGCTTCTTCAAATCGGCTTTTCATCGGAGCGCTCCACAACTTCGGGGTAAGTGTTGTGAACTATTTAAATTCGGCGGCTCAGGTGCGGTCAACTAACGTGGCGTTATGTCTTGTACCGCCACTTTGTTATTTTGGCGTATTGTTGCGTATTTTTTGTTGTTATTTGTTATTGTTTAACGCTTCTGATTACTCGGGGTTAGCGGCGCGATGCGTTTGTATGAAAAAAAGATCTAAGAATGGTCCTCCCCATAAATTTTCACCTTCGCCCCATAAGCTTTCACTTTTAACCCCATATGTTTTCACCTTTGCTCCCCATAAATGTTCACCTATTAAAGTCGTCGCCCCATATCTCTTCACCTTTCGCCCCATATCCTTTCACCTTAGGCCCCATAAGCTTTCACCTTTAACTAGAAAAATCTTTTAAATTCAGTGACTTACTAAAAATAATGGTTTCTTCTGTTTGTATGTCTTGAAGAAAAAACAAACAAACAGACATGGGGGCTGGACTAGAATCAGCGGTTGGGGATAAGGTGGCGACGCTGGGCAAGGGTTGCAGCCCTTACTCAGCGCCTAACCCAAAAGATCGGTAAGAGATCCCTAGGCTATGACTATCCTACCAGCTTCGCGTTTTTCACCAAACCTCACCCTGGATTTACTAACAGAAGTCGCGCCCGAGCTTGACACACTTGATGGTGAGAGGCTGTTAGATACATTATCGGACATGTTGCAGCCGGCGTTAGATACCGTCGTAGCGGCTTACAAGTTAGCTTCGGAAAATGAGGTCACGGAACAGGCGTTTCAGTTGTTTCTAAAAAACCTCGTTGGTGCCAACGGGGGTAACTGATGCATCCACTGAAGAAACTTGCTCAGGACAATCTGCGACGCGCAGACCCCGAGGTGCTGATTGAGCTTGCGCTGTTACTTTGGTACTCCGAAGATCCCTTGCCGGCTGTTCGGGACGTCTTGGATGGCCTTGATGGCATTGAGTTACGCAGAGCGATCTACACACTAGACCGGCTGCGCCGCTTCAACGTGCTTACTCGGCAGCGGTATCAGGAGCTAGCCGATCTGGTGCGCCTTCCTCGTTGGGATCCTTTGAAAGTAGTTTTCGTGCTGTCGCCGCCACCCCCCAGAGGACGGAGCGCAGAATGGCCTGATTTCCTCGCTCAGGGATGGGGGCTAGGTGAACTGGAGCGTCTAAAGGCGTCTTGTGTTCTGCCGTATCAAACACGGCACTATGCAGCAGAGCGCCGTAAAGATCAGAACTAAGGAGCAGACAGCTGTTAAGGCATGGATGCCCCGTCAGCGCAGGTAAGAGAGCAGTAACAGTTGCTCAGTTCTCTCGGTGTTCTATAGCAAATGGCGGCCCAGGGTTAGCCGATTTATCGCTTAGAGCGGTACGATTTGGCTATATCCCTAATTTGCTCGAAGACGCATCTAAAGCCTGATATGTCCATATTGTCAAATGGAGGTGTCTTGGAAGTTACGTATTCTGCAAATTTATTCTTGGGGAGGGCGACATTTTTTCTCTCTGCAAGATCGATTACGTCGGAGTCATAAATCAATGATTGCTTATTAGGGTATCTGCAAAATAGTGGTCGCTCTTTTTTGAAGCAACTAACAGAGTCAAATTCATCTCTTGCGAATAGCCGGCGACCATCTTGATCTTCGAGGAAAAGGTGCTCATCTCGATATAGGTGTTCGATACATACAAACTCGGTTTCTCGGAACTCTGGAACGGGTATTACTAGGCTGAATACATTGTTCCCATGGTCTTTGTAGCTACCAGGTGAGCCACCCATGCTAGTAATGATGTCTCGCTCGTCTCGATCAAAAATACAAATTGTCAAATGACGTTGGAGCGCTTCGCTCAAGTTTTCGCAAAGTGCTTTGAGCGCCGGGCTTCCTGATTTCTTTGTCTCTTTAAAAACAATATTCAGGTCGTTAATCTCGCCGCTGCGCTGAAGCTCAATGTAAGCATTTCTTAAATGCTTAATGTCTGTTATGCCTTCTGAGTATATGTGAATTTCTTCTGCGATCGAATTGATGATCTTAATTTCGTCCAGCTTGTACTGAGAGTCTAGGGCTTGAAGCCTTCGAGCAAGAGACAGGAAGACCGGATCCGAGTAGCCTTTTACATGTCCGATGTGGTTAATCTGTCCTCTTACCACCCATTTAAACCTGGGGCTTTCTCTCTCATGCCGGCTTCTTTTGTCGACTTTTTCCCGCCAGTGCTTTTCCGCGAGTTCTAGGCCAAATTTTTCCCAAGAGTAAAGTGATGCGCGTACAGAACGAATGAATTCTTTAGGGACGTTGACCTTTTTATTGACAACTAGCCCTGTTACTATTTGGCGCTCCGCTCGACTCCTCAGAAAGGCCTTGTTTTCATTTATAGAAAATCCGGCTCCTTGGATTATATTCGTTAGTTCTTCGCCAAGCTTTAGACTGTTGTCTTCTAGCCTTTCGGCTAATGATCGAGGAAATATGGCGCCACTGTTGGAGAAAAATATATCATCAGCATAGCGCGTATAATAGCACTTGTTTTTCGCGGCAAGTTCCTTAAGACGGTAGTCTAAGCCTCTACAGACTAGGTTGCTGAGAAATGGACTGCTTGGTGCGCCCTGGGTTAGTCGCCCATCTTTCGTGCAAATGAAGCTAAGTGTCCTTGCTGCATCAGGAGAAAGCATGAATGGTGGGCTGGAAAATATTCCGGCAACTCTTTTTTGTGTTATGGAATGGAAAAAATCTTTTAGGTCTATACGAAGTATCCAGCGCTGAAGGTCATGGATATCGGCATTTTCAACGATACCCCGACCTTTGACGTAGGAGTAAACACATGCTCTAGGTTTAAAGTCGTCTTCAAATTTTCTAACAACTTCTCGTTGGATGTCCTTGAGGCCCTTGACCGGAGCTTCGATAAGGCGTTCGCCGCCACCTCTCTTTTTTATTTTAAAAGAAGCGTATTTTTTGTTCTCAGGAAGGTAATAGGCATAATAAGTTAGGCGGCCGAGCGAGATGCCTAAAAAGCCTGCAAGCTCTTTATTGTTTTTAATCTTAACTTCAGGTAGGGGAGCGTCTAAAAAAGAGGCAAATAGCGGCTTCCCAGCGATATTAAGCATGCTTCCATTCTCTAGTACATTGAAGTGGACTGCCCAGGGCTCCAACACCGCCAGCTGAGATACCTCGGCGGCCAACTCGGAGAGTCAAAGGTAAAAGCGCTACAAGCCGAAGCGAATACGCCTCAGGAATGCGAGCCCTGGACAGGCCAGCCGATATACTAATGGCACCATGCCCGTTGGTGAAGCCCCGCACATGCTAAGTGTTTGGAAGCGTATCGGAGCAGCGGGCGTAAGCTGGTGAGGCATGGATGCCGCGCCAGGTCCGGGCGGCTTTTTGCCCGGACCTGGCCACCAGCGCCGGCAGGGAGGCCGGAAAGCGAAGTATCAGCCTGCGGTGGGTTCCCTGCCCACGCTCTGTAGTAGGAGCTGCTCGACCTCGCTCCAGTAGTATGCCCTAGACTGGAATCGATGCAGGACAAACTGTAGGAGCTCAGGATCTTTGGCGGGTTGCTCTCGGAGTGCTTGCCATGTCTGAAGATCCAGTCCGAGCTGCCGATTCGCAAATCTGTCTTTCGGCAGTTTCGCTAAGATAGCTCCTCGTTCAATCAGACTCAGCCTCAATGAGCGAAGCAGATCGAGCCCAGTTGAGCTTGTTGATGTGGCTGAGTGGTCAGGTTGTCTTTCATGGCAAATCCCTCTCTCGATGAACTCTGCACCTATCGTCTCGCACCGGTCAGCCTCTGCCGGTGCTAGCAAGGGAGCCAGCAGTTCTAGTCGTTCGGAGCTCTGCTGGCGCAAATTGCTTACATTCATGTCCTCGCTCTCCGCTTCGGGAGGGCATCCAGATCTCTAACGAGATCTTCTCCCCGTAGGTGCGTGTAGCGCTTGAGCTGCTGCATGGATTTATGTCCGCTCAAGGCCGCTAACTTTTGAGCCGACAGCCCGCGCTCTGCATACCTGCTGATACCTTCATGGCGGAAATCGTGAAAGCGGAAATCAGCCATACCCAGTTTCCGTTTCAGCAACCCCCAGGTTTTTGTAAAAGCATAAGGACGCCTCTTCCCGTCCTTGCCGGGTTCTCCAAAGAAGATCAGATCGCAATCTTTCGGACGAGTTGGGTTTTCAAGAGCATCCCTAAAGGCTTCGGTCGCAAACTCATTGAGGGCGACCTCGCGAGGACTGCCGTTCTTGGTGTCTGGAAGGAATGCCACGCGCTTTTGGAGGTTGACCTGGTGACACCGTAGACCAGTGATCTCCGACGAGCGCATTACGGTCTCCAGCGCAATAACGGCGATCCAGCGCAGCATAGGGTTGCTGTATTCGTTCAAAGCAGCAAATAGCCGGCGTTCTTCGTCGTCAGACAGCCGGCGATCACGCTCTGGTCCAGGGCGCGGCTTCCGGATATTCAGGACGGGATTGAACGTGAGCCCTAAACCCCATTCTTTGATCGCCACGGTGTATAGATGACTGAGCAATGCTAGCTCCAGGCGAACAGTATTGTTGCTTATGGGGCGGCCGTGCTTGCTAGTCGAAGCGAGCCGGCTGTCGCGATAGTCAGCGATGATTTCGGCAGAAAGGGCGGCTAGAGAGTATTTGCCTAGATGCTGGGTGAGTTGCTTCGCCTTGGTGGCCTCCGCTTTGCGCGTGCTGGGCTTCTTGGTCGGCGTGACATCTGCCAGGTAACGCTCCAGGGCTTTCTCCAGCGTCATGCGCTCGGATCCGCTACGTTGGATGTATACACCTCGCACCATTTCATCTTCGGTGCGGCGTGCCCAGTCCTCAGCGTCGCGCTTGGTGCGGAAGGTCTTGGCGTTGGTGGGCCAGCCCGTTTTGCGAATGACTGCTTTCCAAGTACCGGCAGGGGTTTTGACAATTGTGGCCATCTGAGAAGGACTCCAAAGGCAGGCTGGCGTACCAGCACTGTACCGATTTTGTACCTTTGGACCAAAGGACTGATCCGGGTGCCACAACCGTAAAAAACGCAAAGCCGCGCAGTGCGCGGCTTTGAAGGTGGTGGGCCCACACGGACTCGAACCGTGGACCAAAGGATTATGAGTCCTCTGCTCTAACCGACTGAGCTATAGGCCCCAGTGGTCGCGGATTATATCGAGGGATTCCAGGCAGTGCCATCCGAAAGATCGGAAAGTACTATGCGTAAAAACGACTCGGCGAAGGCGTTTGCCGGTAGTGGCAGGCTGACGATGTAGCCCTGGATCTGTTCGCAGCCTTCCCGGGCGAGGAATTGCTGCTGGGCGGGGGTCTCCACGCCTTCGGCAATCACTGTCAGTTGCAGGCTGCGGCCCAGGGCGATGATGGCCCGGGCGATGGCGGCGTCGTTGGGGTCGTCGGGGAGGCCGCGGATGAAGGATTGGTCGATCTTCAGGATGTCCAGCGGCAGGCGCTTGAGGTAACTGAGGGACGAATAGCCGGTACCGAAGTCGTCGATCGCCAGTTGCACGCCGAGGCGCTTGAGTTGGTGGAGAATGGCCAGGCCTTCCTCGGCCTGGCTCATGATGAAGTTCTCGGTAATTTCCAGTTGCAGATCGCCGGCCTTGAGCTGGTGGGTCCTGAGCAGTTGCTCGATGCGTCGCACCAGCCCCGGCTGGCGCAACTGGGCGCCGGCGAGGTTGACCGAGAGCGGGCCGAACGCCTGGTACTGGCGCTTCCAGGCCTGCATTTGCCGACAGGCATGCTCCAGTACCCAGTCGCCGAGTTGCAGGATCATGCCGTTCTCTTCCGCCAGCGGGATGAAACGCTCGGGCGGCACATCGCCGAAGTTCGGATTGGCCCAGCGAATCAGCGCTTCGGCACCGACCAGGCGTTGGGTCTTGAGGCTTAGCTTGGGCTGGAAATACAGGCTCAGTTCGTTACGTTCGATCGCCCGGCGCAGTTCGTGCTCGAGCGCGATACGCTCGCTGGCCTGTGCGGTGAGGTCGCGGGTATAGGCCTCGACGCGGTTGCGGCCCTTGGCCTTGGAGCGGTACATGGCGGCATCGGCGTTGCGGATCAGCGAGGCGACATCGATACCGTCCTGCGGGTACAGGCTGATGCCAATGCTGGCGCTGGAGAAGAACTCGTGATCGCCGGCCTGGAATGGCGCATTGAAACAGGCCAGGACCTTCTGCGCGATATGCTCGGCATCGCTGGCTTGATGCAGGCCGGGCAGCAGGATGATGAATTCGTCGCCGCCGAGGCGGGCGACGGTGTCGATATCGCGTACCTGTTCCTTCAGGCGATGGGCGATGGCCTTGAGCAGCAGGTCGCCGACCGGGTGGCCGAGGCTGTCGTTGATGTGCTTGAACCGGTCCAGGTCCAGGAACAGCACCGCGCCCTGGCGGCTCGATGCCTGTGGACAACTCAGTGCGGCCTGCAGGCGGTTTTCGAACAGTGTGCGATTGGGCAGGCCGGTGAGCGGATCATGGTGGGCCTGGTAGTCGAGCTTGGCCTGGGCGTGCTTGAGGCTGGAAATGTCGGCGAACACGGCCACGAAGTGGGTGGTGCCAAGTTCCGGGTTGCGCACTGCACTGATGGTCAGCCAGGCGGGATACAGCTCGCCGTTCTTGCGCCGGTTGAGAATCTCTCCCTGCCAGTGCCCGTCGGCACCGAGCTGATGCCACATGGCCGCGTAGAAGGCGCTATCGTGCTGGCCCGAGGCGAGCAGGCGGGGCGTGTGGCCGAGCGTTTCGTCTTCGCTGTACCCGGTGATCTCGCTGAAGGCCCGGTTGACCGCGCTGATGCGCTGGTCGGTATCGGTAATCAGCACGCCCTCGGCGGTGTTTTCGAAGACAGTAGCGGCCAGTTGCAGTTTTTCCTGCATCTGGTGGCGATCGGTGATGTCGCGGGCGATGGTCAGCATGCAGTCGCTGCCGCCGATGGGCAGCGGCCTGGCGGACAGTTCGCAAAGGCGTACCTGACCATCGGCACGCCGCAGATTGCACAGGAAATCTCGCACAAAGCCGTCTTTTTTCAGGTGTTCGAGCATTGCCCTGCGTTCGTTGAGATCGACCCAGATACCCAGGTCGATCGCCGTGCGGTCCAGCGAAGTCTGCATATCGAAGCCGGTCAGGCGGCAGAAACCTTCGTTGACCTCAAGCAACAGCCCGTCGCTTTGCCGCGACAGCAGCATGCCGTCTGGCGAGGCGTGGAAGGCCTTGGCGAATTTCTCTTCGGAAATCTGCAGTTGCTCCTGGGTTTCCTTGAGCTGGCTGATATCGCGTACCGCTACCACCAAGGCGGGGGTGCTTTCCAGGTCGAAGGATTCCGCTGAAATCAGTCCGGTGAACAACTGGCCATTGCTGCGACGGAAGGTCATTTCAAGATTGCGCACGCTGCCGCGCTGCAGACGCTGCAGCAGGCTCGGGCCGATGCCTTCGACGCCCCAGATATTCAGTTCGGTGGCGGTGCGGCCGACCACCTGCGAAGGGGTGAGGCCGATCTGCTCTTCGAAGGTCTCGTTGATTTCCAGCAGGCAACCGTCGCTGAGACGGGCGATCACCAGGATATCCGGGCATTGGTGGAACACCGAGGCGAATTTCTGCTCCGACAGGCGCAAGGCCTGTTCGGTGTGCTTGGCTTCGCTGATATCGATCATCAAGCCGCGCATCACCGGCCGGTGGCCGTGCTCGATGAGGCTGACGATGTCGCGGATCCACAGGGTCCGGCCATCGGCGCGGATTACCCGGTAGTCCAGGCTGTGATCGCGCCCGGCGGCGGTTTCCGCGTCGCAGTAGGCCTGGGCCCAGAGGGCGTCGTCCGGGTGCAGGATGGAACGCCAGAATCCCGGTGTGAGCCATGCGCTCAAGGGGTAGCCGAGCAGGTTTTCGGCATGGGGCGAAACATAGTTGTAGGTGAAGTCGTTGGCGTCGGCTTCCCAGGCAATGGCCGAGAGACTCTCGACCAGGCCGCGGTAGTGGTATTCGCTGCTGTGCAGTTCCTGTTCAAGGGCGATGCGCCGGGAAATCTCCGAGCTGAGCCGGCGATTGACCCGGATCACCGCTGCCAGGATCGCCACCAGCAACAACATGCCTGGCAGGCCGTAGAGCAACAGGTCGCGCCACAGTGGCCGTTGCTCCAGCACCTTGCCGACCCAGCGTGCCTGGATGTCGGCAACCTCCTGCGCAGACATGTCGGCGAGCACTTTATCGAGGATGCCGATCAGGGTCTTGTTGCCTCGGGGCGTACCCATGGCCAGTTGGTAGCGGTAGGGCGTTTCGCCACTGACAAAGAGGCCTTCCAGCTTGAGTTCGCGCAGGGCCCAGACGCTCGAAGCCAGATCGCCGACCACCGCGTCCACCTCGTCGGTAGCCAGCGCTTGCAGCGCCGAACTGACATTGGGCATGGCCACCAGGTTGAGGTCCGGGTAATGGGAGCGCAGCAATTCATGGGGCGCATAGTTTTCCACCACCGCAATCTTCAGGCCGTACAGGTCCTTGATGGCGGCGGGGTGCGGGCCGCCTTCATGGGCGAGGATCACGATGGGGAAATCCAGGTAGGGCCGGGTGAACGCCAGGTACTCCTGGCGCTCGGGCGTGGACATGATCCCGGGCATCAGGTCGATCTGCCCGTTGCGCGCCTGCTCGAGGACCTGCGTCCAACTGGAAGGGGCGCCGAGCGTGAAGTTGACGCCCAGGCGCTCGCGAATCGCGGCGATGTAGTCGGCGGCCAGTCCCTGGTAGCGGCCTTCCTGGTCCCGGTATTCGAAGGGTAGCCACGAAGCATCGACGCCGAGGCGCAGGCTGGAGTGGGCGTCCAGCCAGGCCTGCTCTTCATCGGTCAGGGTCAAGGCGCCGGCCGCTGCGCTCCAGGTGAACAGGAGCGACAGCAGAAGGGCCGGCAATCTCGGCATAGCGGCCTCGTCTACGAATGGATAGATTCGAGTGTAGACGGGCATTTTGCCTTCAGGGTCTGGGCGACAGGCCGTTGTTCGCCCAAAAAGAAAAACCCCGGCGGTGGCCGGGGTTCGTCTTGTTACTCGTCGAGGAAGGAGCGCAGATGCTCGCTTCGCGTCGGGTGACGCAGCTTGCGCAACGCCTTGGCTTCGATCTGACGGATCCGCTCGCGGGTCACGTCGAACTGCTTGCCGACTTCTTCGAGCGTGTGATCGGTGTTCATGTCGATACCGAAACGCATGCGCAGCACCTTGGCTTCACGTGCGGTCAGGCCCGAGAGCACGTCACGGGTGGCTTCCTTGAGGCTTTCGACAGTTGCCACATCGATTGGCGACTGCATGGTCGAGTCCTCGATGAAGTCGCCCAGATGCGAATCTTCGTCGTCACCGATCGGGGTTTCCATGGAGATCGGCTCTTTGGCGATCTTCAATACCTTGCGGATCTTGTCCTCGGGCATTTCCATGCGCTCGCCCAGCTCTTCCGGCGTCGGCTCGCGACCCATTTCCTGGAGCATCTGCCGGGAAATGCGGTTGAGCTTGTTGATCGTCTCGATCATGTGCACCGGAATACGGATGGTGCGCGCCTGGTCGGCGATCGACCGGGTGATCGCCTGGCGAATCCACCAGGTGGCGTAGGTCGAGAACTTGTAGCCGCGACGGTATTCGAACTTGTCCACCGCCTTCATCAGGCCGATGTTGCCTTCCTGGATCAGGTCGAGGAACTGCAAGCCGCGGTTGGTGTACTTCTTGGCGATCGAGATCACCAGACGCAGGTTGGCCTCGACCATTTCCTTCTTGGCACGACGAGCCTTGGCTTCACCGATCGACATGCGACGGTTGATGTCCTTGATCTCGGCGATGGTCAGGCCGGTTTCGGCCTCCAGGTCGACCAGCTTCTGCTGGCAACGCACGATGTCGGCGTCCAGGCGGCCCAGGGCTTCGGCCCATTTGGTGCTGCGCTTGGCGAGATCGCCGCTCCAGGTCAGGTCGACCTCGTTGCTCGGGAACAGGCGCAGGAAGTCGGCGCGTGGCATGCGGGCGTCACGAACGCACAGTTGCATGATGGCGCGTTCCTGGGCACGCAGGCGGTCCAGGGCACCGCGGACGCGCTCGACCAGCACTTCGAACTGCTTGGGCACCAGCTTGATCGGCATGAACAGCTCGGCCAGGGCCAGCAGCTCGGCGACGCCCTGCTTGCTGTCACGACCATGCTTCTTGAGGATCTTGGCGGTCGCTTCCAGTTGTTCGGCGACGGCGCCGAAACGCTGGCGAGCGACTTCCGGGTCGGGACCGCTCTCGGTCTCTTCCTCTTCGTCGCCGCTTTCTTCCTTTTCCTCGTCTTCGTCGTCACTGTCGGCAGCAGGAGCTGCCTTGGTGTCGACGGGCGGCGGCATCTCGGCTGGCGCCGCGATGCTGTCGTCAGGGTCGATGTAGCCGCTCAGCACGTCCGACAGGCGGCCGCCTTCGGCGGTGACGCGATCGTATTCGCCGAGGATGTATTCGACGGTGCCGGGGAAGTGGGCGATGGCGCTCATCACTTCACGGATACCTTCCTCGATCCGCTTGGCGATTTCGATCTCGCCTTCACGGGTCAGGAGTTCGACGGTACCCATTTCGCGCATGTACATGCGCACCGGGTCGGTGGTGCGACCGATGTCGGTTTCCACGGCCGCCAGCGCAGCAGCGGCTTCTTCGGCCGCGGCTTCGTCGGTGTCGGCTTCGGCCAACAAAAGGGCATCCGCATCCGGAGCACTCTCGAATACGTTGATCCCCATGTCGTTGATCATGCGGATGATGTCTTCCACCTGTTCCGGATCTGAAATATCCTCAGGCAGGTGGTCGTTGACCTCCGCGTAAGTCAGGTAGCCCTGCTCACGGCCGCGGGTGATCAACTCTTTGATGCGAGACTGCTGTTGCGCTTTTCCGGACATAACACCCTATCCACTGAAGGTCTTGGCGGGCAAAAAACAAGCCGGGGATTATACCCGAGCATGGACCTCACGCGCCAGTTGAGGTCGGGGTTTGTGCGGGAACATTGCGACTCAGGAGGTCGCGCAGCTGATTTTTTTCCTCTGCGCTCAGTTCGCTTTGACGTGCTTTCCGGAGCAGATGTTCCAGGCTGCGCTCGCGTTGGCGAGCGGACAAGCTAGTTATAGTGTCGAAAAACTGCTGTTCAAGGTTGTCGGCATCGATCAGCCATTCCTTTTCCGCCAGCGCCCGCAGCAGGCGACCCTGTTCGGTACCATGCCAGCGTGCGATCAGCTGTAGTGAGCGTAGCTCAGGATTCTTTTGCAGCGCCTCCAGCAGTGCCACCAGCAACTGTGCGTAGACGTGCTCTTCGTCGGCAAAGTGGCTGGCGTCCTCGACCTTGCGTGCCAGCGCCGGGTGGTGCAGCAGGGTGCGCAGGGCGCTGAGTGTCGGCGGCTCTACCGAGGTCGGCACGCGCGGCGGATGATTCTGCTGCTGGCCGTTTCGCTCCCATGGCTTGCCCTTGCCACCCTTCCTGTCCCATGGCTTGCCATCCCATTTCTTCTTCTGGCCGCCGCCCTGGTTGGGGGGCCATTGCTGCTGTGACTGTGGCTGGAAATGTTCTGCATGATGGAAATCGCTGTAGTCCGGGCTGTAGTCCGGGATCGCATCGTAGTCGATGCCCGGGTCGTAGGCCGGCGGTGCGGTTTCCTGCGGTGCGTTCCGGGCCAGTTGCTCGACCTGCTGGTTGTCCAGGCCGGTGATTTCCTTCAGGCGATTGCGCATCAGCGCACGCAGGTTCGCACCCGGCACCTTGTCGATCAACGGCGCGGCGAGGGTGGCCATGTGGGCCTTGCCTTCCAGCGAGCGCGGGTCGGCTTCCTCGGTCAGTTGCTGGAAGAAGTAATCGGCCAGCGGCTGGGCGTGCTGGTTGATCCGCGCGCGGAAGGCGTCGGTGCCCTCGGCGCGGACCAGGCTGTCCGGATCCTCACCCTCGGGCAGGAACAGGAAGCGCGCCTTGCGTCCGTCCTGCAGGCTCGACAGGGTGGCTTCCAGTGCACGCCAGGCGGCATTGCGGCCAGCCTGGTCGCCGTCGAAGCAGAACAGCACGCTCGGCACCACCCGGAACAAGCGCTTGAGGTGTTCCTCGCTGGTGGCCGTGCCGAGGGTCGCCACCGCATTGCGCAGGCCTTGCTGGGCCAGGGCGATGACATCCATGTAGCCCTCGACCACGATGATTTCGTCGAGGTTGCGATTGAACTTGCGTGCCTCGTACAGCCCGTACAGCTCCTGGCCCTTGTGGAAGACCGGGGTTTCCGGGGAGTTGAGGTACTTGGGCTTGTCGTCGCCGAGCACCCGTCCGCCGAAGGCGATGACCCGGCCACGGCTGTCGCGGATGGGGAACATCACCCGGTCACGGAAACGGTCGTAGCGCTTGCCGCTTTCGGCGTTCTCGATCAGCAGCCCGGCGTCGATCATTGCCTTCTGCTGCAGGCTGTCGCTGCCCAGGTGCTTGAACAGGTTGTCCCAGCCTGGCGGGGCGAAGCCCAGGCCGAAATCGCGAGCGATTTCCCCTGACAGGCCGCGGCCCTTGAGGTACTCCACCGCAGCCTTGCGGGTTGGATGGCTTTTCAGGGCCTGGCGATAGAACTCGGCAGCCGCGGTCAGCAGCGGATAGAGCGGTGAATCCGTGGGCTGTCGCGGCTTGTGCCCGCGCCCGCTTTCTTCTCGCGGCACTTCCATGCCGGCGGCTTTCGCCAGTTCCTCGACGGCCTGGGGGAAGTCCAGGTTGTCGTGGTCCATGATGAAGCCGAGGGCGTTGCCGCCGGCGCCACAACCGAAGCAGTAGTAGAACTGCTTGTCTGGGCTGACGCTGAAGGATGGCGTCTTTTCCTTGTGGAAAGGACAGCAGGCGGTCAGGTTCTTGCCGGCCTTTTTCAGTTGCACGCGCGAACTCACCACATCGACGATATCGGTGCGGTTGAGAAGGTCGTCAATGAAACTCTGGGGAATCAGCCCGGCCATGGCTCTCTCGTCATCAGGCGATAATGAAGTCTATCGCTAATGCTGCGGGAACGACGGTGCATTCGAAACAGGTCGAATGGCAGACGCAAGAAAACGGAAAAGAAGATGTGCTCGTCGGTAACCCGTGAGGGTCCGTCAGTGTGACGTGCACGCCTGGCTATAAGCCAGTTCTGACGATTGTGGCAGGCTGCCCGGGCTGGGAACCAGTCTGGGCGTCTCCGGCGATACGACGGGTGTCGTGGCTGGAGTGAACAGCTTTGCTCGCTGCCGGCAGCCCGGCTTTGGGCCGGGCGAGGCAGAAGCTTGCGACAGACGTCTGTATCAGTACAGACGAACGGCGCGGCGCTGTTCGCGCTGAACTTTCTTGGCGTGACGCTTGACAGCAGCAGCTGCCTTGCGCTTACGCTCGGAAGTCGGCTTCTCGTAAAATTCGCGGCTACGAACTTCAGCCAGTACACCGGCTTTTTCGCAGGAGCGCTTGAAACGACGCAGAGCTACGTCGAAGGGTTCGTTCTCTTTAACTTTGACGGCTGGCATCCAGAGCTACCTTCATTCATTACCGGGGTCAACGAACTCGTGGCAGAAATGTGCACTGGAGAACGTCGGTTTTTAAGGGTTGCGGATGTTAACCCTTAGCCAGCAGGAATGCAAAGCCTCTGATCGAAAACCGCTGGTCGGCACAGGGAGCGAGGACTATCATGCGCGCCTTCGAATTCAGCCTCGACAAGGCAAGGACCCATGCTAGTACTGGGATTGGAAACATCCTGCGATGAAACCGGCGTCGCCCTCTACGACAGCGAACGCGGCCTGCTGGCCGATGCCCTGTTCAGCCAGATCGACCTGCACCGCGTCTACGGTGGCGTGGTGCCGGAGCTCGCCTCCCGTGATCACGTCAAGCGCATGCTGCCGCTGATCCGCCAGGTCCTGAGCGAAGCCGGCTGCGCTGCCAGCGATATCGATGCCATTGCCTATACCGCGGGTCCCGGCCTGGTCGGCGCCCTGCTGGTCGGTGCGTCGTGTGCCCAGGCGCTGGCCTTCGCCTGGGGTATCCCGGCGCTTGGCGTGCATCATATGGAAGGTCACCTGCTGGCGCCAATGCTCGAAGAGCAGCCACCGGAGTTTCCGTTCGTCGCCTTGCTGGTGTCCGGCGGTCATACGCAACTGGTTCGCGTCGATGGCATCGGCCGCTACGAACTGCTCGGCGAGTCGCTGGATGATGCCGCTGGCGAAGCCTTCGACAAGACTGCCAAGCTGATCGGCCTGGATTACCCCGGTGGTCCGGAAATCGCCCGCCTGGCTACCCAGGGCGTGCCGGGGCGCTTCGTCTTCCCGCGACCGATGACCGATCGTCCCGGGCTGGATTTCAGCTTCAGTGGCCTGAAAACCTTCGCCCTGAACACTTGGCAGCAGTGCCAGAAGGCTGGAGACGACGGCGAACAGACTCGTTGCGACATCTCGCTGGCCTTCCAGCAGGCAGTGGTGGAGACTCTCACCATCAAATGCCGCCGTGCCCTGAAGCAGACAGGCCTGAAGCGCCTGGTGATCGCCGGTGGCGTGAGTGCCAACAAGGCCCTGCGCGCGTCGCTGGAGGAAATGACTGCCGGGCTCAAGGGCCATGTCTTTTATGCCCGGCCGAAATTCTGTACCGACAATGGTGCGATGATCGCCTACGCCGGTTGCCAGCGTCTTGCTGCGGGGCAGCAGGAAACCCTGGCCATCAGCGTGCAGGCACGCTGGCCGATGGAGACGCTGCAAGCGATTTAGAAGTGGCGCTCCCGGCCTGCGAAGAGGTCACGCAGGTTGCCGCGATGTCGCCAGACGATCAGCAGCGTCAGCAGGGTCATTGGCAGGAGTGCTTCCGGCTCGCGCCAGGCCAGCAGCGGCAGGGTCAGGGGCGTTGCGATCAACGCCGCCAGCGAACTGGTGCGGGTGAGGTAGAAGGTCAGCAGCCAACTGCAAATGGCCAGTAGGGCGGCAGGCGGGTAAAGGCCGAGCAGCATACCAGCGGCTGTGGCGACGCCCTTGCCGCCACGGAAGCGGAAGTAGAGCGGGAACAGGTGGCCGAGTACCGCGCAGAGACCGATCCAGGCTTGTTGCTGCTGGTCCAGGCCGGCCAGTTGGGCCAGCAGGACCGGCACCAGGCCCTTGCACAGGTCGCCAAGCAGGGTCAGGATCGCCAGTTTCCGCCCCGCCAGGCGCAGCATATTGGTAGCGCCGGCATTGCCGGAACCGCTCATGCGCGGGTCGGGACTGCCGTTCAGGCGGCTGAGGACGATGGCGAAGGACAGAGAGCCAAGCAGGTAGGCGAACATCGCCAGTAACCAAAACATGCTAACTATTCCGGGCAAGGACGCCCCTGATTCTAACGGCGCAAGGCGCCCTTGTCGTGCTGTGGAGAGAAGTGCTTGGACAGAGTGTTCATCGAAGGGCTGGAAGTCGACACCGTGATCGGCGCCTACGACTGGGAGCGTGGCATTCGCCAGTGCCTGCGTCTCGATCTGCGGTTTGCCTGGGACAATCGCCCGGCTGCGGCAGGTGACGACCTGAGCCTGGCCCTGGACTACGCCAGCGTGTCCGCTCGTATCCAGGCATTTGCCGAGCAGGCGCAGTTCGAATTGGTGGAAACCTTCGCCGAGCGCCTGGCCAAGGTGCTAATGGATGAATTCAACATTCCCTGGCTGAGCCTCAAGCTGACAAAGCCCGGCGCCGTGCCGGCGGCTACCGGTGGTGTTGGCGTGGAGATCGAGCGCGGATGCCTCTGACACGGGTCTACCTGGGCCTCGGCAGCAATGTCGAGCGCGAGCGGCACCTGACTGCCGGCCTCGATGCGCTGGCCGGTTTCCTCCAGCAGATGGAGTGCTCGCCGGTCTTCGAGAGCCAGGCGGTGGGAATCAAGAGCGGTCCCTTCCTCAACCTGGTGGTGACCGGCCTGACCGACCTGCCGCTGATCGAGCTGGATCGCCGGCTCAAGTTCATCGAGGCCGACAATGGCCGCTATGCCCCGGAGCGCAAGGGCTTGCCGCTGGATATCGATGTGCTGATGTACGGTGACCTGCACGGCAACTTCGACGGCCTGATCCTGCCTCGCGCCGAAATCCTCAAGAATGCGTTCGTGCTCTGGCCGCTGTCGTTGATTGCTCCGCAATTGGTGCATCCGGGGGCGGGCAAGAGCATGGCGCAACTGTGGAGCGAGGCACGGATCGACCAGGTGCTGGCACCTGTTCCTTTTCTCTGGCATGAGCGGCAACTGGCAATTTCCGGTAGCTGAGGCCTCATCGCTGCGGTGCGGCGGTCCGACAAGCCATACACAGGGTATGCGGCGCCTGCGATCCTGTGGGAGCTGGCTTGCCAGCGATGAGGCCCTCAAAGTCACAGCAGGTCAGCCTGCAGTACTCTCCTTGTAGCCCTTCAACGCATTCAGGCGAGCCTTTTTCAGCGCTTCGCCGAGTGCCTGCCCGGTGTAGCCCTGCTCGACCAGCGGCTGCACCGCGACCTTCCTCGCCGCCTCGGCCGCGCCGCGCAGGTAATCCGCCTGCGGATACTGGCGATCTTCCAGTCCCAGTCGCCCCCGGGCATCCATCTCGCACGCCACGATGAACTCCTCGAAGCGCTGCGGCCGCCGATACACGTCAAAGCGTTGCAGCAGTTCCAGCAGGGTCGCGGGCTTCAGCTCCAGCGCCCGGTGCCCGTGGGTGTGGTACTCGCCCACCAGCATCGCCAGTTCCTGGCAGTCCCGTGGCACCTTGAAGCGTTGGTTGATCTTGTCGATCAGCTTCAGCCCGCGGTGCTCATGAGCGATATGCCGCGGCCATTCGTGTTCCGGTGTGGTGCCCTTGCCCAGGTCGTGCAGCAGGCAGGCCCAGCGTACGGTGAGCGGCTGAGCGTGGCGGGCGGCTTGCTCCAGCACGGCCAGGGTATGGGCGCCGGTATCGATTTCCGGATGATGGGCAACTGGCTGTGGGACACCGAACAGGCTGTCGACTTCCGGCATCAGCTCGCGCAATGCGCCGCAATCGCGCAGGACCTGGATGAATACCTGGGGATGATCTTCCATCAATGCCCGGGAAATTTCCTTCCAGCTGCGCTCCGGCGTCAACGCCTGGAGCTCGCCGGAATTGCTGAGCTGGCGCATCAGTTCGAGGGTTTCCGGTGCGACGCTGAAGCCCAGTCCTGCGAAGCGTGCGGCAAAGCGGGCTACCCGCAGGACGCGCAAGGGATCTTCGGCGAATGCGGGGGAAACATGGCGTAAAACCCGATTGTCCAGGTCTTGCTTGCCGTTATAGGGATCGGTCAGGTTGCCGTGCTCGTCTTCGGCCATGGCATTGATGGTCAGGTCGCGGCGGATCAGGTCTTCTTCGAGGGTAACCTCGGGGCTGGCGTGGAACGTGAAGCCGCCGTAACCCACGCCGCTTTTACGTTCGGTGCGGGCGAGGGCGTACTCCTCGCCACTTTGCGGGTGCAGGAACACCGGGAAATCCGAGCCCACGGGACGAAACCCCTGTTCCAGCATCTGTTCGGCCGTGGCACCGACCACCACCCAGTCATGGTCGGTGACCGGCCTGCCGAGCAGGCGATCGCGAACGGCGCCGCCGACTTTGTAGATCTGCATGAAAAACCTCCGTAGATGCCCCACAGGATAACCCGTGTGGCCTCTCGGAGGCGTTTGGCGTTACAGGTGCACCACGGCGAGATCGAGGCGACCGTGGTCGCCGTCGCCGTGTTCACCCTTTGGGGGGACGTGGTGGGTTTTCATGATTTGGTCGCCCTGCAGGGTTTCCAGATGGATATCGAACCCCCACAGGCGATGCAGATGCTTGAGTACTTCTTCAGTGGAGTCGCCGAGCGGCTTGCGGTCATGTTGCTGGTGGCGAAGGGTCAGGGACCGGTCGCCGCGGCGGTCGATGCTCCAGATCTGCACGTTGGGCTCGCGGTTGCCAAGGTTGTACTGGGCGGCGAGGGTTTCGCGAATGACGCGGTAGCCGCTTTCGTCATGGATGGCCGGTACCAGCAGGTCGTCGCGTTGGTCGTCGTCCATGATGCTGAACAGCTTGAGGTCGCGAATCACCTTGGGCGAGAGGTACTGCAGGATGAAGCTTTCATCCTTGAAGCTGCTCATGGCGAACTTGATCGCCGACAGCCAGTCGCTTCCGGCTATCTCCGGGAACCAGCGGCGGTCTTCCTCGGTAGGGTTCTCGCACATGCGGCGGATGTCGGTATACATGGCGAAGCCCAGGGCATAGGGGTTGATGCCGCTGTAGTAGGGACTGTCGAAGCCCGGCTGGAACACCACGCTGGTATGGGACTGAAGGAACTCCAGCATGAAGCCGTCGGTGACCAGGCCTTCGTCGTACAGATCGTTCATCAGGGTGTAGTGCCAGAAGGTGGCCCAGCCTTCGTTCATGACCTGGGTCTGGCGCTGTGGATAGAAGTACTGGGCGATCTTGCGCACTATGCGCACGATCTCGCGTTGCCACGGCTCCAGCAGCGGCGCGTGCTTTTCGATGAAGTAGAGGATGTTCTCCTGCGGCTCGGCGGGGAAGCGTGCAGTGTCCTTTTCGCTGACCTTGTCCGCGCTTTTCGGAATGGTGCGCCACAGGTCGTTGATCTGTTTCTGCATGTGCTCTTCACGGTCCTTCTGCCGCCGCCGCTCCTCTTCGGCGGAAATGGGGTAGGGCCGTTTGTAACGGTCGACGCCGTAGTTCATCAGGGCGTGGCAGGAGTCCAGCAGATCCTCGACCGCATCGATGCCGTGACGCTCCTCGCACTGGGTGATGTACTGCTTGGCGAACACCAGGTAATCGATGATCGAGCTGGCGTCGGTCCAGGTACGGAACAGGTAGTTGCCCTTGAAGAAGCTGTTGTGCCCGTAGCAGGCATGGGCGACCACCAGCGCCTGCATGCAGATGGTGTTTTCCTCCATCAGGTAGGCGATGCACGGGTCGGAATTGATCACGATCTCGTAGGCCAGGCCCATCTGGCCTCGGCTGTAGGATTTTTCTGTGCTGAGGAAGTGCTTGCCGTAGGACCAATGGTGGTAGCCCAGCGGCATCCCTACCGATGCATAGGCGTCCATCATCTGCTCGGCAGTGATCACTTCGATCTGGTTGGGGTAGGTATCCAGGGCGTAGCGCTCGGCAAGGCGGCTGATCTCTCGGTCATAGGCCTGGATGAGCTCGAACGTCCACTCGGACCCGGTGGAAAGCGGTTGGCGTTTCTGCTCTCTGGCGGTCATGTCACTAACCTGCGCTGGAAGAGTTCACGGAAGACCGGATAGATATCACCGGCCGACACCAGCTGCTGCTGGGCGAACGTATCAGGGAAGGCTTCGCCGATGCGTTCGTATTCGAACCACAGTGCCTGATGTTCCCGGGGGGTGATCTCGACGTAAGTGTAGTACTGGACGAACGGCATGATCTGCTTGCTGAGAATCTCCCGGCAGATCGGCGAATCGTCGTTCCAGTTATCGCCGTCCGAGGCCTGGGCGGCGTAGATGTTCCATTCGTTGGCGGGATAGCGCTCGGCCATGATCTCCTGCATCAGCTTCAGGGCACTGGAGACGATGGTGCCGCCGGTTTCCCGGGAGTAGAAGAATTCTTCTTCGTCCACTTCGCGGGCGCTGGTGTGGTGGCGGATGAAGACCACTTCGATACGGTCGTAGTTGCGCTTCAGGAACAGGTACAGAAGGATGAAGAAGCGCTTGGCGATGTCCTTGGTAGCCTGGGTCATGGAGCCGGAGACGTCCATGAGGCAGAACATCACTGCCTTGGAACTGGGGTTGGGGTGCTTGACAAGCAGGTTGTACTTCAAATCGAAGGTATCGAGGAACGGAATGCGGTTGATCCGGGCGATGAGGCGTTCGATCTCCGCTTCGATTTCCTGGATATCACCGAAGTTGTCCGGTTCTTCCCGTTTCAGGCGCGCAAGCTCTTCCCGGGCTTCACGCAGCCGGGCCCGACTGCTGCCGGACAGGGCGATGCGCCGTGCATGAGCCGAGCGCAGAGTGCGGATGATGTTGATGCGTGACGGATTGCCCTCGTTGCTGATGCCGGCCCTCACGGTCTTGAAGGTGTCGGTACCGGTCAGGTGGCGCTTGACCAGGTTGGGCAGCTCCAGGTCCTCGAACATGAATTCGAGGAATTCCTCCTGAGTGATCTGGAAGACGAACTCGTCCATGCCTTCGCCGGAGTTGCCCGCCTTGCCACGACCACCGCCGCCTCCGCCGCCCTGCGGCCGAGGAATGTGTTCGCCAGCGGTGAACTCCTTGTTGCCCGGGTGGACGACAGTCTGCTTGCCGCCACGGCCATGGTGCAGCACCGGTTCGTCGATATCGCGGCCAGGGATGCTGATCTGCTCGCCATGCTCCATGTCGGTGATGGAGCGGCGGCTCACGGCCTCCTCGACGGCTTTCTTGATGTGATCACGGTAACGCCTCAGGAAGCGCTGGCGGTTGACCGTGCTCTTGTTCTTGCCATTCAGGCGTCGGTCGATGACGTAGCTCATAGGCCCTCCGGTAGCTGGGGTACAGCTGCAAGCTTCAAGCTACTAGCTGCAAGTAAAAGCATCCGCCACGGACCCGCGCCGTGCGGTGTGCAGGAGCACACCGCGAATGGCTCAGGGCTTGTGGCTTATGGCTTGCCGCTTTTACTGGGACTTTCTGACCCGCAGGTACCATTCCGACAGCAGGCGAACCTGTTTGTCGGTGTAGCCGCGTTCCACCATGCGCGTGACGAAGTCGTTGTGTTTCTGCTGGTCCTCCTTGCTCGCCTTGGCGTTGAAGCTGATGACCGGCAGCAGGTCCTCGGTGTTGGAAAACATTTTCTTCTCGATCACCACCCGCAGCTTTTCGTAGCTCAGCCAGGTCGGATTCTTGCCGTTGTTGTTGGCACGGGCACGCAGGACGAAGTTGACGATCTCGTTGCGGAAATCCTTCGGATTGCTGATGCCGGCCGGCTTCTCGATCTTTTCCAGCTCTTCGTTGAGGGCGATGCGGTTGAGGATTTCGCCGGTTTCCGGGTCGCGGTATTCCTGGTCCTGGATCCAGAAGTCTGCATAGAGCACGTAGCGGTCGAAGATGTTCTGACCGTACTCGCTGTACGACTCCAGGTAGGCGGTCTGGATTTCCTTGCCGATGAACTCGATGTAGCGCGGGGCCAGGTATTCCTTGAGGTAGCGCAGATAGCGTTCGCGGACCTCGGCCGGGAATTGTTCCTGCTCGATCTGCTGTTCCAGCACATAGAGCAGGTGGACCGGGTTGGCCGCCACTTCATGCGGGTCGAAGTTGAAGACCTTGGACAGGATCTTGAAGGCGAAGCGGGTCGACAGGCCGTTCATGCCCTCGTCGACACCGGCGGCGTCGCGGTATTCCTGGATCGACTTGGCCTTGGGATCGGTGTCCTTGAGGTTCTCGCCGTCATACACGCGCATCTTCGAGTAGATGTTGGAGTTTTCCGGTTCCTTGAGGCGCGAGAGCACGGTGAACTGGGCCAGCATCTTCAAGGTGTCGGGTGCGCAATGGGCCTTGGCCAGGGAGCTGTTGAACAGGAGCTTGTCGTAGATCTTGATCTCGTCGCTGACCCGCAGGCAGTACGGCACCTTGACGATGTAGATCCGGTCGATGAACGCCTCGTTGTTCTTGTTGTTGCGGAAGCTGTGCCACTCCGATTCGTTGGAGTGGGCCAGCAGGATACCGGAGTAGGGGATCGCGCCCAGGCCTTCGGTACTGTTGTAGTTGCCTTCCTGGGTGGCGGTAAGCAGCGGGTGCAGGACCTTGATCGGGGCCTTGAACATCTCGACGAATTCCATCAGGCCCTGGTTGGCCCGGCACAGTGCACCCGAATAGCTGTAGGCGTCGGCGTCGTTCTGCGGGAATTCCTCCAGCTTGCGGATATCCACCTTGCCCACCAGGGCCGAGATGTCCTGGTTGTTCTCGTCGCCCGGTTCGGTCTTGGCTACGGCGATCTGGTTGAGGATCGAAGGGTAGAGCTTGACCACCTTGAACTGGCTGATATCGCCGCCGAATTCGGCCAGGCGCTTGGTTGCCCAGGGGGACATGATGGTATTGAGATAGCGCCGCGGGATGCCGAAGTCTTCCTCGAGAATGGCACCGTCCTCGGCGGCATTGAACAGCCCCAGTGGCGACTCGAACACCGGCGAGCCCTTGATGGCGTAGAAGGGTACCTTTTCCATCAGTTGCTTCAGTTTTTCCGCCAGGGACGATTTACCGCCGCCGACCGGGCCGAGCAGATAGAGGATCTGTTTCTTCTCTTCCAGGCCTTGGGCGGCATGGCGGAAGTACGAGACGATCTGGTCGATGCACTCTTCCATTCCATGGAAGTCGGCAAAGGCCGGATACCGGCGAATCACCTTGTTGGAGAAGATTCGCGACAGCCTGGAGTTGTTGGAGGTGTCGACCAGTTCCGGCTCGCCGATGGCCATGAGCAGGCGCTCGGCCGCGGAAGCGTAGGCGCTGCGGTCGGTCTTGCAGAGCTCCAGGTACTCCTGTAGCGAGAGCTCCTCCTGGCGGGTGGACTCGAAGCGTTGTTGGAAGTGGCTAAAAATACTCATGACGTCACCTCGCTCGATACGTGAGGCCGACGCCGGATCAGTCAGCTGATGCTGGCATGCAATCGCGATGAACGATTGCTGTATACCCCCCAGAACACCCTTAAATCGCTACCGATGACCCGCACGCCGGTGTACCGGCTCTCCCCTTTTTTGGATGGCCTGGGCTTAAGGATAGTTGGTTCTCGGGGAGGTCAAGGGCGGATGGCGGATAAGTTCGCCATGACCGTTCGTCCGGTCGGGCGCGAGCCCGCACGGGACGCGGGCTGCAGGGGGCGGAAAAAAATTATTCGGGGTTTCCCTGGCTGGTTTCCGACGGGAAGGTGCCGCGCCACAGTTCAAAGCCGCCGTCGAGGCTGTAGACATCGGAAAAGCCCTGGCTGGCCAGGTACGCCGCTGCGCTCTGGCTGGAGTTGCCGTGGTAGCAGACCACCACGGTCGGTGCGTCGAGATCGGCGCCGCGGATGAAGTCGGCCACGGAGTGGTTGTCCAGGTGGCGGGAGCCGGTGATGTGGCCGTTCGCATAGGTTTGCGGGTCGCGAATATCGACCACGACCGCACCTTGCTCGCGCAGTGCCTGGGCCTGTTCGGGAGGGATGCGTTTGAATTCGCTCATTGGGCGGTTTCCTTCAACGATGACGGGCCATTCTAGCCGTTTGCCGGCGGTGGGGAAGGGCGGGTGGCAAGGACCTTTTCCTTTTGCTCGCATTCGCAACGGTGCATTTCCCCGCTGTCGACGTTCATCAGGGTCATGGCTCCCCCCCAGACGCATCCGGTATCGAGGGCATACACGCCGGGAGCATCACAGCGTCCTTCGAGGGCGGCCCAGTGTCCGAAGATGATCTTCACGTGTCGCGAACGCCGCTCCTTGTGCGCGAACCATGGCTTGTAGCCAGGCGGCGCGGTGTCGGCGCCTTCCTTGCCCTTGAGGTCGAGCTTGCCCTCGGCGGTGCAGAAGCGCATGCGCGTGAAGTAGTTGGTGATTACCCGCAGGCGCGTGACGCCGGTCAGGTCCTTGTTCCACTTGGCCGGGTCGTTGCCGTACATGCCATCGAGGTATTGCTTGATGCGCAGGTCGTCGCGCAGCACTTCCTCGACTTCCGCAGCCAGCCCCAGGGCCTTGCCCAGGGTCCATTGTGGCGGAATACCGGCATGCACCAGCACCGTGCCGCGCGGCTCGTCGAAGTGCAGCAGCTTTTGCCGGCGCAGCCAGTCGAGCAGTTGCGGCGCGTCCGGTGCCTCGATGATCTCGCGCAGCGTGTCGCTTTTCTTCAGGCGTTCGATGTTGTGCCAGACCGCAAGCAGGTGCAGGTCATGATTGCCCAGCACGCAAACCAGCGAGTCGCGCATGGGGTAAAGAAAGCGCAGGGTTTCCAGGGACTGCGGGCCACGGTTGACCAGGTCGCCCACCAGCCACAGGCGGTCGACGGCCGGATTGAATTTGACCCGTTCCAACAGGCACTTGAGCGGTTCAAGGCAACCCTGGAGGTCACCGACGGCATAGGTGGCCATCAGTGCAGGGCTCCGGGTACGGCCAGACGGAACGGCGCAATGGTGGCTTCGAAGCGTTTGCCGTCGCGCGCGAACATCTGGTAACTGCCCTGCATGAAGCCGACCTTGCCGGAAATGACGGTGCCGCTGCTATAGGTATGGCTTTGACCCGGGGCGATCAGCGGTTGTTCACCGACGACACCATCACCGCGCACCTCTTCTTCCTGGCCGTCACTGTGGGTGATCAGCCAGCGGCGGGACATCAACTTGGCGGCCACGCTGCCGTTGTTGGTCACGGTGATGGTGTAGGCAAAGGCATAACGGTCTTGTTCCGGTTGCGACTGCTCGGGGAGGAAACGGGTGACGACGCTGACGTCGACCTGGTACAGGGGATCGGACATGCGGAAGAGCCTTCAAGACGAACGGATGCGGCCATGGAAGGTCAGTCTAGGCCATGGGTGGGGCCCCCGGCCAGCCTTGTGGCCAGGCTGGCCGGGGTTCGCATCACCTGTTGGCGGACTGTTCAGCCAGCTTGTCCGCGAGGCGGACGAAGGCAGCCAGGTCGAGCTGCTCGGGCCGCAGGCTGCCATCGACGCCGGCGGCTTCGATGGTCTGGCTGTCGAGCAGAGCCTTAAGGGTGTTGCGCAGGGTCTTGCGACGCTGGTTGAACGCTTCGCGGACGATGCGCTCGAGCAGGCGATGGTCCTTGGCCGGGAACGGCAAGGTCTCGTGGGGGATCAGGCGCACGATCGCGGAATCCACCTTCGGCGGCGGATTGAAGGCGCCGGGGCCGACATTGAACAGGTGCTCCACGCGGCAGTGGTACTGCACCATGATCGACAGGCGTCCCCAGTCACCGCCACCAGGACCCGCCGCCAGACGCTCGACCACTTCCTTCTGCAGCATGAAGTGCATGTCGCGGATCAGCTCGGCGTTATCCAGCAGGTGGAAAATCAGCGGCGTGGAGATGTTGTAGGGCAGGTTGCCCACTACCCGCAGCGAACGCTGCGCGGCACCCAGGGTGGTGAAGTCGAACTTCAGCGCATCGCCCTGGTGCAGGCGGAAGTTGTCGCGGCTGGCGAACTGCTGGTTGAGGATCGGGACGAGGTCCTTGTCCAGCTCGACCACGTCCAGTTGCGCGCCGCTGTCCAGTACGCCTTCGGTGAGGGCGCCCTGGCCCGGGCCGATCTCGAGGATGTGCTCGCCGGCCTTGGCATTGATGGCGCGCAGGATGCGGTCGATCACGCCTGCGTCGTGCAGGAAATTCTGGCCGAAGCGCTTGCGCGCCCGGTGTTGGTATTGCTCGGTCATAGTCGGGTCTCGGCCATCTGGTAGGCGGTTTCCAGGGCGACCTGAAGGCTGCCGGTGTCGACCTTGCCGGTGCCGGCCAAGTCCAGGGCAGTGCCGTGATCCACGGAGGTGCGGATGATCGGCAAACCGAGGGTGACATTGAGCGCCGCGCCAAAGCCCTTGAACTTGAGCACGGGCAGGCCCTGGTCGTGGTACATCGCCAGCACTGCGTCGCAGTGCTCCAGATATTTGGGGGTAAACAGTGTGTCGGCGGGCAGCGGACCGCGCAGGTCCATGCCTTCGAGGCGCAGGCGCTCCAGCGTCGGCTCGATGATGTCGATTTCCTCGCGTCCCAGATGCCCACCCTCGCCAGCGTGCGGGTTCAGGCCGCAGACCAGGATCCTTGGCTGGGCGATACCGAATTTCTGCTGCAGGTCGGCATGCAGGATCCGTGTGACCCGTTCCAGGCGCTCGACGGTGATGGCGTCGGCCACGTCGCGCAGGGGCAGGTGGGTGGTGACAAGGGCGACGCGCAAACCGCGGGTGGCGAGCATCATCACCACCTGGGCGGTATGGGTCAGTTCGGCGAGAAATTCGGTGTGCCCGGAAAACGGGATTCCGCTCTCGTTGATCACGCCCTTGTGCACCGGTGCGGTGATCATGCCGGCGAAGTGCCTGTCCAGGCAGCCTTGACCGGCGCGGGTCAGGGTTTCCAGGACGAAGGCGGCATTGGCCTTGTCCAGCTTGCCGGCCACTGCCGGCCTGGCCAGCGGTGTATCCCAGACGTACAAGCTGCCGGCCTTGGCCGGCGCATCGGGGAAGGCATCGGGACTGACCGGCAGCAGGTCGACGGCCACGCCCAGTTGCGTGGCCCGCTCGGCGAGCAGGTCACGGCTGGTGATGGCGATCAGGGGATGTGGCTGGGCTTGCGAGGCGAGCAGCAGGCACAGGTCGGGACCTATGCCTGCGGGTTCGCCGGGGGTGAGGGCGAAGCGCTGCGGTTTCACTGGGCTGCCTGTTCGGCGCCAGGAAGCTTGATTTCAACGTAGGCTTCGTCGCGGATCTGACGCAGCCAGCTTTGCAGCTCTTCGTCGTACTTGCGATTGCGCAGTACGGTCATTGCCTGTTGCTCGCGGGCCTGGGCGGTGCTGTCGGTGGCGCGACGGCCAAGGACTTCCAGGACGTGCCAGCCGTATTGGGTCTGGAATGGCTTGGACACCTGGCCCTGCGGCGAGCTGGCCATGACTTCGCGGAATTCCGGAACCAGGTTGTTCGGGTCGACCCAGTTGAGGTCGCCGCCGTTGAGTGCCGAACCCGGGTCTTCCGAGAAGCTCTTCGCCAGTTCGGCGAAGTCTTCGCCTGCCTGGATGCGGTCGTACAGGCGCTGCGCGAGGATCTTGGTCTCGGCTTCGCTGCGGATCTCGCTTGGCTTGATCAGGATATGGCGAACATGCACTTCGTCACGCAGTTGGGTCTGGCCACCGCGTTTCTCTTGCAACTTGAGGATGATGAAACCGCCCGGGGTGCGAACCGGCTCGGTGACGTCGCCCACGGCCATGGTGCTGAGCATGCGATCGAACGGAGGTGGCAGCTGGGCTGCCTTGCGCCAGCCCATCTCGCCGCCTTCCAGCGCAGTTTCGCTGGCGGAACGGGCGATGGCCAACTGGGCGAAATCGGCGCCTTGCTTGAGCTGCTGGTAGATCTCGCCAGCCTGGCGGGCTGCCGCCTGAATAGCGGTGGAGCTGGCGCTTTCCGGGGTCGGGATCAGGATGTTGGCGAGGCGGTATTCTTCCGACAGCTGCATCTTGCCCAGGTCAGAGGCGAGGAAGTTCTTCACTTCCTGTTCGGAGACCTGGATGCGCTCGGCGACACGACGCTGGCGCACGCGGCTGATGATCATCTCGCGACGGACCTGCTCGCGAGCGTCGTTGAACGACAGGCCATCATGGGCCAGGGCAGCGCGGAACTGCTCCAGGCTCATGTTGTTGCGCTGGGCGATGGTGCCGATGGCCTGGTTCAGTTCTTCGTCGGTGATGCGGATGCCGGAGCGTTCGCCGATCTGCAGTTGCAGGTTCTCGACGATCAGGCGCTCCAATACCTGCTGATCCAGCACGCTGGCGGGCGGAACGGCGCCGCCACGCTTGGCGATGGTCTGCTGCACCTCGTGGACGCGCTGGTCCAGCTGGCTTTGCATGACCACGTCGTTGTCGACGATGGCGACGATCTTGTCCAGGGTCTGCACCGCCGCATGGGCGGTGCTGCTCAACATCAGAGCGCCCAGCATCAGCGGGCGCAGACAATCAATAAGCTTGGTCTTCACGTGCACGGTAACCTTGAATGCCTTTATCGAGGAAGCTCTCGACCTTATTGCCCACCACGCCACCGAGGCCTTTCAGCACGATCTGCAGGAAGACGCCGTGGTCGCCTTTTTCATTTTCCGGAGCAGCCTGGCTGTATTCGTCGTAATCAACCCAATAGCGGTTGACTAGGCGCAGCTTCCAGCAGCAGTTGTCATATTCGAAACCGCCCATCGCTTCGAGGGTACGGTTGCGGTTGTAGTCGTGCTGCCAGCGGGCAATAGCGGTCCATTGTGGGACGATCGGCCACATGATCGAGAAGTCATGTTGCTGAATCTTGTAATAGTCCTTCACATAGCCCGGCTGGCCCGGCGTGCCATAGTCGCCACCACCTACGGACCACTTGCCGGTGACATTGTCGTAACGAACCATATCGTTACGATACCGATAACCGAGGTTGACGATCTTGTTGACGTTGTCCTCAGGCTGGAAGTGGAACATCGCGCTGCCCGACCGGGTGCTGCGGCTGTCTGGGTCCCAGTTGAAGTCGGAATTGAAGCGCCAGTCGCGGTTGAAGCGGTACTCGTACTCCAGCGCGTAAGGCGAAACATCGGCCTGAGCGTCGTCGCGCTCTTTCCAGTCGATGCCTGGCAACTGAACCTTGCGGTCCTTGAAGTAAAGGGCCTGACCGATGCTGAAGCGCTGGCGTTCGAAGCCGTTTTCCTCGATCCAACGGTTGGTCACGCCCAGCGAAAGCTTGTTCTCGTCGCCGATGCGGTCACCGCCGACGAAGCGGTTATCGCGGAATAGTGAGGCATAGTTGAACGAGGTCTCGGCTGAGTCGAAGATCGGGATGTCCGCCTGATCCTTGTACGGTACATAGAGGTAGTACAAGCGTGGTTCGAGGGTCTGGCGGTAGTTCTTGCCGAACCACTGGGTATCGCGATCAAAGTACAGGCCGCTGTCGATGCTTAGAACAGGGATGTTGCGGTTCTGGCTACTGTTGTAGTCGCCGTTGACCCTTAACTGCTCGGCGGTGTAGCTGGCGATGTCGCTTTTGCCCTTGCCGTCCAGATCAAGATCGTACTGGGTGGTAACGTACTTGAGTGATGGGGTAAGGAAGCCGTAAGTGTTGGATAGCGGCAGGCTAATCTTCGGGGCAGCGTTTAAGCGGGTACCGTTTGCCCGGGCAATCCCGAGAACGTTGTCGTCAAGGCGTCGTCCGCCAGTGGCTGGGTCCGGCACGCCGTCCTTGTCCAGCACTACACCGTTTTGCAGATCCCGCTCGAACCGGACCGCGTCGGCTTCATAGCTGAATTCGAGGCCGCCCGGATGGAAAGGGAGCATGCCAGTAATCATCAGTTGTGGCAGCCTGTCATACGGCGTGATGTTGGAAATCGAAGCCATTTCATAGGCGTGGACGGCCAACTGCGCGGTATAGCTGTCGCCCCGGTAGGTCGCAGCTGCGCGCTGATTGAGATAATCGCGGTTTTCGACGCCGATCTGGTCGGTTTCGAGGTCCTGGAAATAGAACGGATCACTGATGTCGGTGTAGTCGACTTCAGTCATCAGGCGCGAATCAAGGCCGCCCTTGTGCTGCCAGTTGACCATCCAGCGCTGGTCTTTGTAGTCGGTCTGTTTCTTGCGGTCATCATCCTGATCATTCAGCCAGGCACCACCGAACTGCCCTTCACTGCTCGGCGTCAGGTAACGGAACTCACCCTCCATCAACAGGCCACGCTTGGCCATGTAGCGTGGATAGAGCGTGGCGTCGTAGTTCGGCGCAAGGTTGAAGTAGTACGGCGTGACCAGCATGAAGCCGGTGTCGCTGCTGGTGCTGAACGATGGTGGCAGGAAGCCGGACTGGCGACGGTCGTCGATCGGGAAGTAGATATAGGGTGTGTAGAGCACCGGAATATCCTTGACCCGCAGGGTGACGTTGGTCGCGGTACCGAAACCGGTGGCCGGGTTCAGTGTGATGTTGTTGCCCTTGAGCTGCCAGGCGTTGCTGTTCGGCTCACAGGTGGTGTAGGTGCCATCCTTCAGGCGGATGATGGCGTTCTCGGAACGCTTGGCGTACAGCGCGTTGCCGCGGATGTGCGACTTGTGCATCACGTATTCGGCGTTGTCGACCTGGGCTTCGCCGGTGTCCAGCTGGATCTCGGCGCGATCGCCGACTACCAGCGAGCCGTTGTCGCGGATCTTCACGTTGCCGACCAGTTCACCGCGGTTCTCGGCCTGGTACAGGTTGGCCTCGTCAGCCTCGGCCTGCATGCTGCCCTGGCGCATGACCACGTCACCGGCGAGGGTGGCGATCTGCTGTTCCTGCTGGTAGCGGGACACCTTGGCACCGAGGAAGGTCGGCGACTCATCCTTCGGCGTGCTGTCGTTCATGCCCGGGCGAACCGGCTCGATGTAGGCGCCGGAGCAATACGGGCCGGTCTCGGCGAGCTGGGCCGGGGTCAGCTTCTCGCGAGGCACCCAGTCCAGGTGGCTGTAGTCGGCGCTGCGGGATTTCAGACCGCGGCCCTTGGATTCGGTGACCAGGACGGGTTTCGGACCACGGTCCTCGACGGCCGTGCCATCGCTGGACTGTTCCGGCGTGGCATTGGCCGAACTGACCGCGGCACCGTCATGGATCGGGCGAGGCGGCAACTGGGTGGCGCTGGTCTTCGGCTTGCAGTCCCATCCGCCGGAAGCGGAAACCTGGCAGTCGAACTGCTCGGCAGCGACTACATAGGAGGTCGCCAGAGGTTGCAATGCCAGCAGACCGCCGGTGACCAGCAACGGGAATTTTTTACGAAACGCGGGGGATTTCAATGCCATCTTATTAGTCCGGGCTTCCTGCGTGCCATCTGCCCGCGTGTGGGGCCGCACGCCTCTCGATGGTCTGAAAAAGATGCTGGATGATAAAGCATGCCCCGCTTGACGGCTAGGCTCTGTAAGAAATGCATCCTGCTTGCATCAGGTGCATCGAAAACGGCTCGGAATGCGCATTTACAACCAGTAAACTCCGCTTCCTTGTCCGTTTTCGCCTCGCCTGGCCTGCGCATGATTACCCTCGATACAGCGCCCAGGGCCTTCGGAGACCCTTGCAATGCCCGATCACGATGTACGCCTGCAACACCTGACCGTCTGGCTCGATGAGCAACTGGCGAATCTGTTTCGAACCCAAGGGTGGGGCCAGGTTCCCGCAGGCAGCCTGACCGCCGCAAGCAGCGATGCCAGCTTCCGCCGTTATTTCCGCTGGCAGGCCGACGGCCGCAGTTTCATCATCATGGACGCGCCACCACCCCAGGAAAATTGCCGCCCCTTCGTAGAGATCGCCCGCTTGCTGGCGACTGCCGGCGTCAATGTGCCGGTGATCCATGCGCAGGACCTCGAGCGCGGCTTCTTGCTGCTGAGCGACCTGGGCAACCAGACCTACCTGGACGTGATCGACGCCGGCAACGCCGACGCCCTGTTCGACGATGCCATCGACGCGCTGCTGGCCTTCCAGCGCCTGCCCATGGACGCGCCTCTGCCAAGTTATGACCTGGCTCTGCTGCGCCGCGAGGTCGAGCTGTTTCCCGAGTGGTATGTCGGTCACGAGTTGGGCAAGACCTTCGACCAGCACCAGCTTGCCCTGTGGCAGCAGGCCAGCAGCCTGCTGATCGACAGCGCCCTGGCCCAGCCCAAGGTACTGGTGCACCGCGACTATATGCCACGCAACCTGATGCGCAGCGTGCCCAACCCGGGTGTGCTGGATTTCCAGGATGCGGTCTACGGCCCGGTCACCTATGACATCACCTGCCTGTTCAAGGATGCCTTCCTCAGCTGGCCGCAACCGCAGGTCGCCGCCTGGCTGAGGGATTACTGGGAGCGGGCGCGGGCTGAGGGCATTCCGGTGCAATCCGACTTCGAGGACTTTCACCGCGCCAGCGACCTGATGGGCGTGCAGCGTCACCTCAAGGTGATTGGCATCTTCGCCCGTATCTGCCACCGCGACGGCAAACCGCGCTACCTGGCCGACGTCCCGCGGTTCTTCTCCTACATAGAAGAAGTGATTTCCCGTCGGCCGGAGCTGAGCGGGCTGGGTGAACTGATCGACAGTCTCGGAGTGCGTTCATGAAGGCGATGATCCTTGCCGCTGGCAAGGGCGAGCGGATGCGCCCGCTGACCCTGCATACGCCCAAGCCGCTGGTGCCGGTCGCCGGGGTGCCGTTGATCGAATACCACCTCAAGGCGCTGGCCGCGGCGGGCTTCAAGGAGATCGTGATCAACCACGCCTGGCTCGGTCAGCAGATCGAGGATCATCTCGGCGATGGCTCGCGGTTTGGCCTGGACATCCGTTTCTCCGCCGAGGGCGAGCCGCTGGAGACCGGCGGTGGCATCTTCAAGGCGCTGCCGTTGCTGGGTGACGAGCCGTTCCTGCTGGTCAATGGCGATATCTGGACCGACTACGATTTCACGCGCCTGCGCCAGCCGCTGCAAGGCCTGGCCCATCTGGTGCTGGTGGATAACCCCGGCCATCATGGCGCCGGTGACTTCCGTCTGGTCGCCGGGCAGGTCGAGGACGGCGCCGGAGCCGACGGCACCCTGACCTTCAGCGGTATCTCGGTGCTCGACCCGGCGCTGTTCGCCGGTTGCCAGGCCGGCGCGTTCAAGCTGGCGCCGTTGCTGCGTGCGGCCATGGCCGACGGCAAGGTCAGTGGCGAACACTTCCGTGGCCATTGGGTGGATGTCGGCACCCTCGAGCGCCTTGCCGAAGTCGAGCGCCTGCTCGCCGGGCGCCACTGACATGCTGTGGCCGAGCACAGTGATCGGAGCCGGAGCCGGCTTTGCCGTTGCCAGCATTCCTGGCGCGCTGTTGGGAGCCCTGCTCGGGCAGGCGATGGACCGCCGTTTGCAGTTGCACAGTTGGGCGCACCTGCGGGAAAAGCTCGGTGGTCGTCCGGTGCTTCGCGACGACGAGGTGCTGTTCGTGCTGCTGGGGCGGCTGGCCAAAAGTGACGGGCGGGTGGTCGAAGCGCATATCCAGCAGGCGCGCCAGGAAATGCAGCGCCTGGAAATGAACGACGATGCCCGCAGGAAAGCCATCGCGGCATTCAACCTCGGCAAGGCCGGACGGGAGAGGGTCGAGGGCTACCTGCAACGGTTGAAGCAACAACCCCATGCCGCAGAAGGGGTGTTGCGTGCCTGTTGCCGCATGGCCTGGGCCGATGGCCGCGCCGGGCGTGACGAGAGGGAGTTGCTGCTGCACTGGGGCCGGCAACTGGGCTGGTCAGCGGCCAAGGTGCAGGCCCTGGCGGGCGACTATGAGCCGCGCAAGGCGGTGCTGGAAGGGCCCGGCAGCTACGCCGAGGCGTTGCGACTGCTGGGCGTCGGCCCGGACACTGTGCCCAGCGAGATCAAGCGGGCCTATCGTCGCCTGGTCAGTCGCCACCATCCCGACAAGCTGCAAGGCAGCGGTGCCAGTCCGGCCAAGGTGCGCGAAGCGACCGAACGTACCCGCGAGCTGCACCAGGCCTATGCGATCATTCGCAAACGCCTCGATTTCTAGTCCACGTTGCTCGGGTTCAGCCAGCCACGAATCCGCCGGAACAACTGCTCCTGCTCCGCGGAGCGGTTGCCGGGCATCGCGGTCAGGGCGATCTGCTTGTAGGTGCTGTCTTTCAGGCGCTTGCTGGCTTGTAGCCGCTGCTGTGCTGTGTGACGGGCCGATCGCTGATCGTTGTAGTAGAGGTCTGCGGTTGGCACTTTCAGCGACGGCGTCAGGCTGTCCAGGCTGTGTTCGGCCTTGATGGGTGCCTGTGCCGATACCATTACCAGCTTCTGCACTTGCGCCGGCTGGCGTTCGCTCAGGTAGCGCGCGGCCCAGTAGGCGCCGGTGCCGTTGCCGAGGATCACCACGCTGCGCGCGTTCTGCTGCTGGGCATAGGCCACGGCGGCATCGAGGCGGGCGAAGATGCGTTCGGCGTCGGTGTTGTCGCTGCTGGCGTCGGCGGGTGGGCTATCGCTGGTTTCCGTGTCAGTCTCCGGCGCCGTGGCCTGAGCGATGTTGGCGTTGGCGTCGGCCGGTGTGTCCTTGGCCGGAGCGGCCTTGCTGGTGTCTTCTGCCTGGGGTGCCGGGGCGGGGCTTTCAGTGCGCGCCACCGGGCTGTCGGTCAGCAGGTCGGGCAGGGCCAGGCTCAGGGTGCCCCAGCCCGCATCCGGGAACTTGCGCCGCAACGGGCCGACGGTCTTCGGCCAGTCGGCTGTTTCGCCGGCGCCGGCAAGGAGTACCAGCACGCCGTGGGGTGCCGGATCATTCGCCGGTTTCCACAGGGCGAGAAAGCTGTCGCTGCCTGCCTGCAGGGTTTGTTGCTGTTCCTTTGGCACCTGGCGCTCCAGGGCAAGGGCGTCCTCTTGATTGCGCTCGATAAGGGCCGGGCGTTGCACCGTGGCATCCGCGCTGCTTTCTGGCGTTTTGCCATCCTCGGCATGGGCGCTGCAAGGTAGTATCAAGGTCAGGCATAACGCAGGAAGCGTTGCGCGATAAAGTGAGAACATTGATCGATCCAGGCCAGATTGAGACCGGCAGCCTAATGGTATTTGTCCGGGACGGCCATGCTCGGCAGGCGTCCTTCTATATGACGAGATTCAAGATGATTGGTTTGCGCCGTCTGTGGGTTATCGGCTGTTTTTTCCTGCCCTTGATCGTTTGGGCTGCTCCTGCGCCCTCCTTGGTGCAGCTCGACCCGGCTCAGCGGGAATGGCTGGAGCAGCATCGCAGCCTGCGCGTGGGGATGATCCTGCAGGCGCCCTTCGCCCAGTTCGACCGGCGCCTGCAACAGTTATCCGGGGTCAATGTCGAGGTCATGAACCTGCTGGCGCGCAACCTTGGCCTGGACCTGACGTGGCGCAATTTCGCCGACCAGGCCGAACTTGAGCATGCCCTGGCCCGGGGCGAGATCGACCTGGCCCCGGGCCTGACCCAGACGCCTGCCGGCCTGCGCCTGTGGCTGTTCAGCGACCCTTATATGCGCGTGCCGCAGTTGATCGTCGGCCAGCGCAACGGCGCGGTGGCGGTGGATGTGGAGAACATCGGCGAGATCGAGCGGGTTGCCGTGCGCATGCCCAGTGCGGTGGCCGACCATCTGCGCGCCACCTACACCAATCTCAATCTCCAGGGTGTGCCCGGCGAACGCCAGGCCCTGCAACTGGTGGTCAGTGAGCAGGCCCGTTATGCGGTAGTGGATGAAGCGCAACTGAGCCGGCTGTCCCGCGAGAGCGAGTTCAGCGAACTGGCGGTGGTGGGCGATATCGGTTTCCCGCAACTGCTGCGGGTCGCCTCGCGGCGGGACTGGCCGCTGCTCGCGGATGTGCTCGAGCGTGGTCTGCAGGCAATTCCCGCAAGAGACCTGGAAGAACTGCACAGCCGCTGGCTGCAACCCAGGTATCCGCGCCTCAGCGAGTCTCCCGGTTTCTGGCAGAACCTTGCGCTGCTGTTCGCTGCACTGTTCTTCAGTAGCGTGGCGATCATCGTCTGGCAGCGCCGCCAGCAGAGTTTCCTGGAACACAACCTGCTCGCGGCGAGGGAGGATCTGGCCGAGCGCCTGGGGCGTGAGGAGGCGCTGCGCCTTAGCCAGTTCTCCCTGGACCAGAGCACCGTCGGCATTCTCTGGGTGCACTGGGACAGCCATGTGCGCTACGCCAACCGCGCTGCCGAGGTCATGCTCGGCTACGAGCCGGGCAAGGTGGTGGAGCGACCGCTGATCGACTTCGAGCCGCAACTGCACATGGACCGCTGGCTCGACCTGTGGAAGCGCGCGCGGGCCAGCGACGAGTCGGCGCAGCGCTTCGAAACCCAGTGGCTGCGGGCCGATGGCTCGTTCCTGCCGGTGGATGTGTCCTTGAGCTTCCTGCGTTTTCGCGATGCCGAATACCTTGTGGTGTACCTGACGGATGTCAGCGAGCGCCGGCGCGCCCAGGCCGCCCAGCGCGAGAGCGAGGCGCGGCTAAAGGGGATCGCCGCCAACGTGCCCGGGCTGGTGTTCCGCCTGGAGCGCGACCCGGGGATCGACGAGCTGGAGTTTCCCTACATCAGCGAAGGCAGTGAAACCCTGGTCGGCTACGCCCCGGCGGAGATCCAGGACCCGAAGATGGGCCTGCGCAACCTGGTGCATGCCGATGATCGCGCGGACTATCACCGGGTCCAGGACCAGGCCCTGGCCACTGACAGCGACTGGTCGTGGCAGGGCCGCATACTCACCCGTCAAGGTGAGGAGCGCTGGGCCGATATCAAGGCCAGTGCCCGGACCTTGAGCAATGGCCGGGTGGTCTGGGACGGCATCGTCTGGGATATCACCCAGAGCAAGCATGCCGAGCTGGAGCTGGAAAGCTCCCGCGAGCATCTGCGCGAGCTGGCCGCGCACCTGGAAAGTGTGCGCGAAGAGGAAAAGGCGCGGATCGCCCGGGAAGTGCATGACGAGCTGGGCCAGATGTTGACCGTGCTGAAGCTGGAAACGTCCATGTGCGAGCTGGCCTACGCCGACCTTGACCCAGGTCTGACGGAACGTTTGGGCAGCATGAAGCGCTTGATCGCTCAGCTTTTCCAGTTGGTTCGCGATGTGGCGACGGCGTTGCGTCCGCCGATCCTGGATGCCGGCATTGCCTCGGCCATCGAGTGGCAGGCCAGGCGCTTCGAGGCGCGGACGCAGATTCCCTGCCTGGTCCAGGTGCCGGAAAACCTGCCGCCCTTGAGCGATGCCAAGGCTACCGGGCTGTTCCGGGTGCTGCAGGAGGTGCTGACCAATGTCATGCGCCATGCCCGGGCGCATACCGTGGAGATCAGCCTGACCCGGGAAGGGCCTATGCTGTGTCTGAGTGTTAGCGACGATGGTGTGGGATTCATGACGGATGAGAGTCGGCCAAGCTCCTTCGGGCTGGTCGGCATGCGGGAAAGGGTGCTGATGCTGGGTGGCGAGATGCATCTGCACAGTGAACCTGGCGAGGGCACCAGCCTGAGCGTGCGTATTCCTTTGGATGAAACAGGAGCGGGGCAGTGATTCGAGTATTGGTGGCCGAAGACCACACCATCGTGCGCGAGGGCATCAAGCAGTTGATCGGCCTGGCCAAGGACATGCAGGTGGTGGGCGAGGCGGGCAATGGCGAACAGTTGCTGGACGCGCTGCGGCATACCCCGTGCGAAGTGGTCCTGCTGGACATTTCGATGCCGGGAGTCAACGGCCTGGAGGCGATTCCGCGGATCCGTGCGCTGAATGCACCGCCGGCGATCCTGGTGTTGTCCATGCACGACGAAGCGCAGATGGCCGCCCGGGCGTTGAAGGTGGGCGCTGCGGGGTATGCCACCAAGGACAGTGACCCGGCCTTGTTGCTGACGGCGATCCGGCGGGTAGCCGGAGGCGGGCGCTATATCGATCCGGACCTGGCCGACCGCATGGTCTTCGAGGTCGGCCTGACCGATACCCGGCCGCTGCACTCGCTGCTGTCGGAGCGCGAGTTCTCGGTGTTCGAGCGCCTGGCCCAGGGGGCCAATGTCAACGATATCGCCCAGCAACTGGCGCTGAGCAACAAGACCATCAGCACGCACAAGGCGCGCCTGATGCAGAAGCTGAATGTCACCTCGCTGGCGGAGTTGGTGAAGTACGCGATGGAGCACAAGCTGCTCTGAGTGTTCTGAAAGCGACGTCTGAAAGAGTGATGTCGTTTGTGCGGGCCTCATCGCTGGCAAGCCAGCTCCCACAGGGTTCGGCAGCGCCGTGGATACTGTGGGAGCTCAAGACATACCTAAACCCGCCATCTTTGTAGGGCGATCCCTACAAGCACCCTTCCACCCGGCTGATATCAATCTCTCAGCACCCCCGATTTGCGCCGCCCGGGCCTTTCCTTACGCTTGGATCACAGCAGTCATCCAACAAAAAGGTGCAGGTATGAGTGAGGTCAGTTCGAACGCTGCGTCCGGCGAGATCCTGGTCAGCTTCCGTGGTGTGCAAAAGAGCTACGACGGCGAATCGCTGATCGTCAAGGACCTCAACCTGGACATCCGCAAGGGCGAGTTTCTTACCCTGCTTGGCCCCTCCGGCTCGGGCAAGACCACCAGCCTGATGATGCTGGCCGGCTTCGAGACGCCGACTGCCGGCGAGATCAAGCTGGCCGGTCGCTCGATCAACAACGTGCCGCCGCACAAGCGCGACATCGGCATGGTGTTCCAGAACTACGCGCTGTTCCCGCACATGACCGTGGCCGAGAACCTGGCCTTCCCCCTCAGCGTGCGCAACCTGAGCAAGACCGACATCAGCGAGCGGGTCAAGCGCGTACTGAACATGGTCCAGCTCGATGCCTTCGCCCAGCGCTACCCCGGCCAGCTGTCCGGTGGCCAGCAACAGCGCGTGGCCCTGGCCCGGGCGCTGGTGTTCGAACCGCAGCTGGTACTGATGGACGAACCCCTCGGCGCCCTCGACAAGCAACTGCGCGAACACATGCAGATGGAGATCAAGCACCTGCACCAGCGCCTGGGCGTGACCGTGGTCTACGTGACCCACGACCAGGGCGAGGCGCTGACCATGTCCGACCGCGTGGCGGTGTTCCATCAGGGCGAGATCCAGCAGATCGCCGATCCGCGCACCCTCTACGAAGAGCCGAAGAATACCTTCGTCGCCAACTTCATCGGCGAGAACAACCGCATCAACGGCCGCCTGCTCAGCAGCGACGGCGAGCGCTGCCTGGTGGCCCTGGCCCGTGGCGAGAAGGTCGAGGCACTGGCGGTCAACGTCGGCCAGCCAGGCGAGCCGGTGACCTTGTCGGTGCGTCCGGAGCGGGTGCGCCTGAACGGCCACAGCGAAAGCTGCGTGAACCGCTTCTCCGGCCGCGTGGCCGAGTTCATCTATCTGGGCGACCACGTGCGGGTTCGTCTGGAGGTCTGCGGCAAGGCCGACTTCTTCGTGAAGCAGCCTATCGCCGAACTCGACCCGGCCCTGGCCGTGGGCGACGTGGTACCGCTGGGCTGGGAGGTCGAGCATGCACGTGCCCTCGATCCTATCCTGGAAGCCCACTGAGGTTTGCTAACCAACACCCTGCACTGTGGAGAGAACAAGAATGCTCAAACACTTGAAGTTGACCGCCCTGGCATTGGGTCTGTGCACTGCGACCCACGCAATGGCGGCAAGCGATCTGACCGTGATTTCCTTCGGCGGCGCCAACAAGGCGGCGCAGGTCAAGGCGTTCTACGAGCCGTGGGAAAAGGCGGGCAAGGGCAAGATCGTCGCGGGCGAGTACAACGGGGAAATGGCCAAGGTCAAGGCCATGGTCGACACCAAGAGCGTGTCCTGGAACCTGGTGGAGGTCGAGTCGCCGGAGCTGGCTCGCGGCTGTGACGAGGGCATGTTCGAGGAACTGGATCCTGCGTTGTTCGGCAACGAGTCCGACTACGTGCCAGGCGCTATTCAGCCATGCGGCGTCGGTTTCTTCGTATGGTCCACGGTCATGGCCTACAACGCCGACAAGCTGAAGACCGCACCGACCAGCTGGAAGGACTTCTGGGACACCAAGAACTTCCCTGGCAAGCGTGGCCTGCGCAAGGGCGCCAAGTACACCTTGGAATTCGCCCTGATGGCCGACGGCGTTGCGCCGAAGGACGTCTACAAGGTGCTCGCCACCAAGGACGGCCAGGATCGCGCCTTCAAGAAGCTCGACGAGCTGAAACCGAACATCCAATGGTGGGAAGCCGGCGCCCAGCCGCCGCAGTACCTCGCTTCCGGCGACGTGGTCATGAGCTCGGCCTACAACGGCCGGATCGCCGCGGTGCAGAAGGAGAGCAACCTGAAGGTGGTGTGGAACGGCGGTATCTACGACTTCGACGCCTGGGCCATTCCGAAGGGCGCCAAGAACGCCGAGGAAGCGAAGAAGTTCATCGCCTACTCGGTACAGCCTGAGCAGCAGAAGATCTACTCGGAAAACATTGCCTACGGTCCGGCCAACTCCAAGGCGGTCGCACTGTTGTCCGACGAGATCAAGAAGGACATGCCGACCACCCCGGAAAATATCGCCAACCAGGTGCAGATCGACGTGGCTTTCTGGGCTGACAACAGCGAACAGCTGGAACAACGCTTCAACGCCTGGGCGGCCAAGTAAGTCGCCCCGATGGAGCGCCGGTGCCGAGCCGGCGCTCCCCGTTTTCCAAGATTTCCGGAGTTCGCTATGGCCATCGCAGTGCCCCTCAAAGAAGGCGCAGGTCCTACCCTCAAGCAGCGTCTGGCGCGTGCCGAGCGGGTCAACCGCTTCAAGGCGCAGGCGTTGATCGCGCCGCTGGCGCTGTTCCTGCTGCTGGTGTTTCTCGTGCCGATCGCCGCGCTGCTGTACAAGAGTGTCGGCAACCCCGAGGTGGTCGGCGGCCTGCCGCGCACCGTGGCCGCCGTGGCCGAATGGGATGGCAAGAGCCTGCCGGGCGAGCCCGTCTATAAAGCGCTGAGCGAAGACCTCGCCGAGTCGCGCAAGAACCAGACCCTGGGCGACCTGTCCAAGCGTCTCAACATGGAACTGGCCGGCTACCGCAGCCTGCTGGCAAAAACTGCCCGGGCCCTGCCGTTCAAGACCGAGCCGGCTTCCTATAAGGAAGCGTTGCAGGAGCTCGACGAGCGCTGGGGCGACCCCGCCTACTGGCAGGCGATCCGCCGCAATACCAGCAGCGTGACGCCATTCTATCTGCTGGCGGCCCTCGACCACCGCATCGACGATCTCGGTGAACTGGCCCCGGCCACCCCGGATCAATCCATCTACCTGGATATCTTCACCCGGACCCTGTGGATGGGCTTCGTTATCACCGCCATCTGCCTGGTGCTGGCCTATCCGTTGGCGTACCTGCTGGCCAACCTGCCGACCCGGCAGAGCAACCTGTTGATGATCCTCGTGCTCCTGCCGTTCTGGACCTCGATCCTGGTGCGCGTGGCGGCGTGGATCGTGCTCCTGCAATCCGGCGGCTTGATCAATAGCGCCTTGATGGCCATCGGTATCATCGACAAACCGCTGGAACTGGTGTTCAACCGCACCGGCGTTTACATCTCGATGGTCCACATCCTGCTGCCATTCATGATCCTGCCGATCTACAGCGTGATGAAGGGCATCTCGCCGACCTACATGCGCGCGGCCATCTCCCTGGGTTGCCATCCCTTCACCAGCTTCTGGCGCGTGTACTTCCCGCAGACCTACGCCGGCGTGGGTGCTGGGTGCCTGCTGGTGTTCATCATGGCCATCGGTTACTACATCACCCCGGCGCTGCTCGGCAGCCCGAACGACCAGATGGTCAGCTACTTCGTGGCCTTCTACACCAACACCAGCATCAACTGGGGCATGGCGACCGCGCTGGGCGGCCTGCTGCTGCTGGCCACCGTGCTGCTGTACCTGATCTATAGCTGGCTGGTCGGCTCCAGCCGCCTGCGTCTGAGCTGAGGAGCGTCGTCATGCTGAGTCCGTACATGTCGCCCGTCGAGCGGGTCTGGTTCTACAGCTTGCGCATTCTTTGCGGGCTGATCCTGCTGTTCCTGGTGTTGCCGGTGCTGGTGATCATTCCGTTGTCGTTCAACTCCGGCAGCTTCCTGGTCTACCCGCTGCAAGGCTTCTCGTTGCAGTGGTACCACAACTTCTTCGCTTCCGATGAATGGATGCGGGCCCTGAAGAACAGCATCATCGTCGCCCCGGCGGCCACGGTGCTGGCGATGGTCTTCGGCACCCTGGCTTCGATCGGCCTGACCCGCGGGGACTTCCCCGGCAAGTCGCTGATCATGGCCCTGGTGATCTCGCCAATGGTGGTGCCGGTGGTGATCATCGGCGTGGCCAGTTACCTGTTCTTCGCCCCGCTGGGCCTGGGCAATAGCTTCCTGTCGCTGATCCTGGTGCACGCGGTGCTGGGTGTGCCGTTCGTCATCATTACCGTGTCGGCGACCCTGCAAGGCTTCAACCACAACCTGGTCCGCGCCGCAGCAAGCCTGGGCGCCTCGCCGATCACCACCTTCCGTCGGGTGACCCTGCCGCTGATCGCGCCTGGGGTGATCTCGGGGGCGTTGTTCGCCTTTGCGACCTCGTTCGACGAGGTAGTGGTAACGCTGTTCCTCGCCGGCCCAGAGCAAGCGACCCTGCCCCGGCAGATGTTCAGCGGTATCCGCGAGAACCTGAGCCCGACCATCGCGGCGGCGGCCACCTTGCTGATCGCCTTCTCGGTAGTGCTGTTGCTGACCCTGGAATGGCTGCGCGGGCGCAGCGAGAAACTGCGGACACAGCAGCCTTCCTAAGCTTGACTGGCCCCTGTGGGAGCTGGCTTGCCAGCGATTTGGCCCGACCTGACAACATCTTTGTCATTGCCGGCCCAATCGCTGGCAAGCCAGCTCCCACAGGGTTTTGCAGTGCTCAGGAGATCTCCATTCATCCATCATCTGCTTTTCCCTGATGTACAATGCGCGCCACCGTGAATTTGCCCAAAGGTGCGCCATGCAGCCCTTCGCTATTGCCCCCTCGATCCTGTCCGCCGACTTCGCCCGCCTGGGCCCGGACGTGGATGCCGTGCTTGCCGCCGGCGCCGATATCGTCCACTTCGACGTGATGGACAACCATTACGTGCCCAACCTGACCATCGGCCCGATGGTCTGCTCGGCCCTGCGCAAGTACGGTGTGACCGCGCCGATCGACGTGCACCTGATGGTCAGCCCGGTCGACCGCATCATTGGCGACTTCATCGAGGCCGGCGCCACCTACATCACCTTCCACCCGGAAGCCTCGCAGCACATCGACCGCTCCCTGCAACTGATCCGCGACGGTGGCTGCAAGGCCGGCCTGGTGTTCAACCCGGCCACCGGGCTGGACGCGCTGAAGTACGTGATGGACAAGGTCGACATGGTCCTGCTGATGAGCGTAAACCCGGGCTTCGGCGGGCAGAAATTCATTCCCGGCACCCTCGACAAGCTGCGCGAGGCCCGCGCCCTTATCGATGCCAGCGGCCGGGATATCCGCCTGGAAATCGACGGTGGCGTGAACGTGAAGAACATCCGCGAAATCGCTGCCGCTGGCGCCGACACCTTCGTCGCCGGTTCGGCGATCTTCAATGCCCCTGACTACAAGGCGGTCATCGACCAGATGCGCGCCGAACTGGCGCTGGCCCGCCCATGAGCGGCTTCGAGCAGTTGTTTGCGCAACGCTTGCCACGCCTGGTGATGTTCGACCTGGACGGGACCCTGATCGACTCGGTCCCGGACCTGGCGGCGGCGGTGGATCGCATGCTGCTCGAAATGGGCCGCGCGCCTGCCGGTGTCGCAGCCGTGCGCCAATGGGTCGGCAACGGCGCGCCGGTGCTGGTGCGCCGGGCCCTGGCCGGTGGCATCGAGCATTCGGCGGTCAGCGACCAGGAAGCCGAGCACGGCTTGGAGATTTTCCTCCGTGCCTATGGCGAGAGCCATGACCGTACGGTGATCTATCCGGGCGTGCGCGACACCTTGCGCTGGCTGCAGGCGCAGGGCGTGGAAATGGCCCTGATCACCAACAAGCCCGAGCGCTTCGTCGGTCCGCTGCTGGACCAGATGCAGATTGGCCCGTATTTCCGCTGGATCATCGGGGGCGACACCCTGCCACAGAAGAAACCGGACCCTGCCGCCTTGCTGCATGTCATGCAACTGGCCGGGGTGACGGCGGACGAGGCGCTGTTCATCGGCGATTCACGCAGCGATGTGCAGGCGGCGAAGGCGGCCGGGGTCAAGTGCGTGGGCCTGACCTACGGCTACAATCACGGCCGGCCGATCAGCGAGGAATCGCCGGCGCTGGTGATCGACGATCTGCGCGCCTTGCTCCCGGTTGCTTCGGTGCAGCCACTGAGCTAACGTTGAGCCCTTCAACCTTCCCCCCGGTAGAGATTCCATCGTGGTAGCACCTGGCAAACTCTGGATGAAAGTCATCAAGGCCCTGGCCCGTTGGCGTTGGCGCGCCTGACTTCTTTCCAGCCGGCTCCGACCCGGCCCGTTTGCCATTTGTCTTTTTCTGCCCTACTGCCACGAGGCAATCATGACCCGCGAAGAATTCCTGCGCCTGGCCGCTGAAGGCTACAACCGCATCCCCCTGGCCTGTGAAACGCTGGCCGACTTCGACACGCCGCTGTCGATCTACCTGAAACTGGCCGACCAGCCCAACTCCTACCTGCTGGAGTCGGTTCAGGGCGGTGAGAAGTGGGGGCGCTACTCGATCATCGGCCTGCCAAGCCGAACCGTACTGCGGGTGCATGATCACCAGGTGCGCATCACCGTCGACGGTGTCGAGACCGAGCGCCACGATGTGGAAGACCCGCTGGCCTTCGTCGAAACCTTCAAGGAGCGTTACAAGGTTCCGACCATTGCCGGTCTGCCGCGCTTCAACGGTGGCCTGGTCGGCTACTTCGGCTACGACTGTGTGCGTTATGTCGAGAAGCGTCTGGGCAAATGCCCGAACCCGGACCCGCTGGGCGTGCCGGATATCCTGCTGATGGTGTCCGATGCAGTGGTGGTCTTCGACAACCTGGCCGGCAAGATGCACGCCATCGTCCTCGCTGACCCGGCGCAGGACAACGCCTACGAGCAGGGGCAGGCCCGTCTGCAGGATTTGCTGGAGCAACTGCGCCAGCCGATCACTCCGCGCCGCGGCCTCGACTTCAGCGGCCCGCAGGCCGCCGAGCCGGCGTTCCGCTCCAGCTTCACCCAGGCGGACTACGAACGCGCGGTAGACACCATCAAGGAGTACATCCTCGCCGGTGACTGCATGCAGGTGGTGCCGTCGCAACGCATGTCCATCGACTTCAAGGCGGCGCCGATCGACCTCTACCGCGCGCTGCGCTGTTTCAATCCCACGCCGTACATGTACTTCTTCAATTTCGGCGATTTCCACGTGGTGGGCAGCTCGCCGGAAGTGCTGGTACGGGTCGAGGACAACCTGGTCACCGTGCGGCCGATCGCCGGTACCCGCCCGCGCGGCGCCACCGAGGAGGCCGACCGGGCGCTGGAAGAAGACCTGCTCTCGGACGATAAGGAGATCGCCGAGCACTTGATGCTGATCGACCTGGGACGTAACGATACCGGGCGCGTGTCGGAAGTCGGCTCGGTGAAGCTGACCGAGAAAATGGTGATCGAGCGTTACTCCAACGTGATGCACATCGTTTCCAACGTCACCGGGCAGTTGAAGAACGGCCTGACTGCCATGGACGCCCTGCGCGCGATCCTGCCGGCGGGCACCCTGTCGGGGGCGCCGAAGATCCGCGCGATGGAAATCATCGACGAACTGGAGCCGGTCAAGCGTGGTGTCTATGGTGGTGCGGTCGGCTACTTCGCCTGGAACGGCAACATGGACACGGCCATTGCCATTCGCACGGCAGTGATCAAGGACGGCGAGCTGCATGTGCAGGCCGGTGGCGGCATCGTCGCCGACTCGGTGCCGGCGCTGGAGTGGGAAGAAACCATCAACAAGCGCCGGGCGATGTTCCGCGCGGTGGCGCTGGCTGAGCAGACCCCTCGGACATAAGTGTTGGCCCTAAATCGCTGGCAAGCCAGCTCCTACAGTCCCTGTGGGAGCTGGCTTGCCAGCGATGAGGCCATCAGTAACAACATAGCCTCTTGCGCTTAGAACTCCAGACTCAAGGCCAGATTGACCCCTTGCTGGGTCAACTCGTCACTCTTGCGCCAGTTGTAGCTTCCGCGCAGCGCCACTCCCGGCGCCACCGTCTGGCTCAGGCCCAGGCTCACCCGGTTCAGATTGCTCTGCGGCGTATACCCGGTCAGGGTGAAGTCGTTCGCCGGCAGGCTGTTCAGGTGCATGGTCAGGTCCTGCGTGTCATCCTCGAACTCATGCTCATGGGCAACCTCGCCGAACAGCAGGGTCGCTGGCGCCACCCGGTACTTGCCCTGCAGCCCGGCACCCAGCCGCCGTGAATCACGTTTCTGGTCATCGAAGGTCAGCGCCGTGGCCCGCATGCCTTTCTCGCTATAGCCATCCACCTCGATTCGCGCGTAATCGGCGCTGACGAATGGCGACAGGCTCCACTCGCTGCCCGGCGCCGCCAGATCGAAGCCGAGGCGGGCGGAGACGGCGACTACATCGCCATCGGTATCGCCTTTCTCGCTGCGGTCATTGGGCCCGAGGGCGAAGGTGCGTTGCAGGTCGTCGTAGTCCAGGCGCCCGCCGGTCAGCGCGGCATCGGCCCACCAGCGGCCGTGGTTGAACTGGGCGAAGACGGTGGCGAGGTAGCTGTTCAGGCGATAGTCGGAGTCCCGTGCTCCCGCTTCCAGCTTCTGCCGATAGACGCCGCCAGCGATACCGATGCGCCAGTCCTGGTCGAGACGGTAGCTGCCGCCGACGGTGAGGTTGTAGCCGTGGCCGTCGGCGCTGGCCGAGCTGCGCTGGCTGTCGATATCCAGCTTTTGCCCGCCCGCAGCGACGATCGCCTGCCATTGTCCGACCGGCTGCCAGTCGGCTTGCCATTGGTTGCGCAGCTCATCCTGATGCGCGCGCAAGGTGCCATGGGCCATTTCCGGCAGCAACGTCAGTTCCCAGGGCGCGGAAAGGATCGAATAGCCGTAGTCGGCGATCATCCGCTGGCCGGCGATGGTCGGGTGCACCGAGTCGTTGAACAGCAGCTTGCTGGCGTCCGGGTTGCTGCCGTTGGCGCCATATACCGGATTCTGCGTGCAGCCGTTGCCGCTGTAGCAGGTTTGCAGCAGGTTCTGGTCGCTGGCGAGGCCGAACAGGCCTGGCGAGGCGATGGCTTCCTGGAACAGCAGAGGGATGTTCAGCGGAATGATCTGGGCATCGATCCGTGCCAACTGGCTGACCAGGGCCTGGTTGAACAAGGCACTGAGCTGCGAACTGGCGTCTTGCAGCGGTGTGCCGTTCAGCGCCGGCGTCAAGCCGAGGTCGGGCAGCAGCCAGACCATGATGTAGCGCGCCCCCGCCTGTTGCAGCGCCTGCGCGCTGGCCGCCAGTTGGGTGGCCGATGTTGCGGCGGCGGCAGGCGAAGTCACCAACCCCTGGAGGAAGTCGTTGCCGCCGCCGGTGAGGTAATACAGCGCATTGGGATCGGCCAGGCGTCCGCCGGCCAGGTAGCCCGGGCGCTGGCGCAGCACCGTGCCTTCGCCAGGGTTGCCCGGGGGAATGACCACCAGGGATTCGCCGGTGATGGATTCGAAGATCTGGTCGGTTCGATAGCCGCCGGTCGCCCAGTTGTTGCCATCCGCAATGCCCAAGGCGGCGTTGACCGGTGAAGTGGAGGCATTCAGGTCGCCCGGGGCGATGCCCAGGTAGCCGCCGAGAAGCATCGACGACACCGGGGCGAAAGTGCCGTCCGGGTTGCGGTTGGTGTAGCGCTGGCTGGTGCCGGGCGCACCATCGGGGTCGGGGAACTGGCCGGCGTCGGCGAGGCTGTCGCCGAACACGATCATCGTCGAGTAGGGGGAGGGAGTGGCCATGGCATTGGCACAGGCGAGGGCGAGCAAGCACGCGGCGGATTGACGCAGATAACGGCGTTTTCTCATCGCAAGAGTCCTTTTGTCGTTGTTTTTGGGCATTGCGCCCGAACACGGTAGCAAATCCCTGGCTTCGTGCCCCCTCGATATTGCGCGCATTGTTTCCGTAAGCTACTGTGCGGCAACGTATGAACGAGACCTACCCCGTGTTGATCGTCAGCAAACTCTTGATGCGCGTTATCAAGGCCCACGCCCGCTGGCGTTGGCGCGCCTGACTTTATCTCCTGCCGGTTTTCCGGCCCGTTACGTTTTGCCTTTCTGAAATGATTCCACACACCTTCGCAACAGTTGGAAATGACTGGGGCGGGTGGCACTGCATGTCGGCAGTCGGGAAGGCGACCTTTCAAAGTCAGTATTCAAGAGGTTGAGCCCAGATGTTACTGATGATCGACAACTACGACTCCTTCACCTACAACGTCGTCCAGTACTTCGGCGAGCTGGGGGCAGAGGTCAAGGTCATTCGCAACGACGAACTGACCATCGAACAGATCGAGGCCCTGCAGCCCGAGCGCATCGTCGTCTCTCCCGGCCCGTGCACACCGACCGAGGCCGGTGTGTCCATCGCCGCCATTCATCACTTCGCCGGCAAGCTGCCGATCCTGGGCGTTTGCCTGGGGCACCAGTCCATCGGCCAGGCCTTCGGCGGGGACGTGGTGCGCGCGCGCCAGGTGATGCACGGCAAGACCAGCCCGGTGGTCCATGAAAACAAGGGCGTGTTCGCCGGTCTCAACAATCCGTTGACCGTAACGCGCTACCACTCCCTGGTGGTCAAGCGCGAAACCTTGCCGGACTGCCTGGAGATGACCGCCTGGACCGCCTTCGAAGACGGCTCCATCGATGAAATCATGGGCCTGCGTCACAAGACCCTGAACATCGAAGGCGTGCAGTTCCACCCCGAGTCGATCCTCACCGAGCAGGGCCACGCGCTGTTCGCCAATTTCCTCAAGCAGACCGGCGGCCGCCGTTAAGGATTGCGCATGGATATCAAGACTGCCCTGGGCCGTATCGTCAGCCAACTCGACCTGTCCACCGAGGAAATGCGCGATGTGATGCGCCAGATCATGACCGGTCAGTGCACGGAGGCGCAGATCGGCGCTTTCCTGATGGGTATGCGCATGAAGAGCGAGAGCATCGACGAGATCGTCGGCGCGGTTTCGGTCATGCGCGAGCTGGCGGACAAGGTCGAACTGGAAACCCTCGACGGTGTGGTCGATATCGTCGGTACCGGCGGTGACGGCGCCAATATCTTCAACGTATCCACCGGCTCGGCGTTCGTCGTCGCCGCAGCTGGTTGCACGGTAGCCAAGCACGGTAACCGCGCGGTCTCCGGCAAAAGCGGTAGCGCCGATCTGCTGGAGGCCGCAGGTATCTACCTGAACCTGACGCCGGTCCAGGTTGCCCGCTGCATCGACAGCGTCGGTATCGGCTTCATGTTCGCCCAGACCCATCACAGCGCCATGAAACACGCCGCAGGCCCGCGCCGCGACCTGGGTCTGCGGACCCTGTTCAACATGCTCGGCCCGCTTACGAATCCGGCTGGTGTGAAGCACCAGGTTGTCGGTGTGTTTACCCAGGCACTCTGCCGCCCGCTTGCCGAAGTGCTGCAGCGCCTGGGCAGCAAGCATGTGCTGGTGGTGCACTCGAAGGATGGCCTGGACGAGTTCAGCCTCGCCGCACCGACCTTCGTCGCCGAATTGAAGAACGGTGAAATCACCGAGTATTGGGTCGAGCCGGAAGACCTTGGCATGAAAAGCCAGAGCCTGCACGGCCTGGCGGTCAGCGGTCCGGAGGAGTCCCTGGCGTTGATCCGCGATGCCATTGGCCGACGCAAGACCGAGAACGGCCAGAAGGCCGCCGAGATGATCGTCCTCAATGCTGGCGCGGCACTCTATGCAGCGGATCTGGCAATAAGCCTCAAGCAAGGCGTCGAACTGGCCCACGATGCACTGCACACCGGCCTCGCTCGGGAAAAGATGGAAGAGCTGGGTGCCTTTACCGCGGTATTCAAGCAGGAGAATGAAGGATGAGTGTGCCGACGGTTCTGGAAAAGATCCTCGCCCGCAAGGTCGAGGAGGTCGCTGAGCGCAGCGCCCGGGTCAGTCTCGCCGAGCTGGAGCGCCTGGCCGCGGCCGCCGATGCGCCGCGCGGCTTTGCCAATGCGCTGATCGAGCAGGCCCGGCGCAAGCAGCCGGCTGTCATCGCCGAGATCAAGAAGGCGTCGCCGAGCAAGGGTGTGATCCGCGAGCACTTCGTTCCGGCGGAAATCGCCGTCAGCTATGAGAAAGGTGGGGCGACCTGTCTGTCGGTGCTGACCGATGTGGACTACTTCCTCGGGGCTGACGCCTACCTGCAGCAGGCCCGTGCTGCGGTGTCGCTGCCGGTTATCCGCAAGGACTTCATGGTCGATCCGTACCAGATCGTCGAAGCCCGTGCCTTGGGCGCCGACTGTGTGCTGCTGATCGTCTCTGCCCTGGACGACGTGAAGATGGCCGAACTGGCCGCCACTGCAAAAGGCGTCGGCCTCGACGTACTGGTGGAAGTGCATGACAGCGACGAGCTGGAGCGCGCGCTGAAGACCCTCGACACTCCGCTGATCGGGGTCAACAATCGCAACCTGCACACCTTCGAGGTCAGCCTGGAAGCCACCCTGGACCTGCTGCCACGCATTCCGCGCGATCGCCTGGCGGTTACCGAGAGCGGCATCCTCAATCGGGCCGATGTCGAGCTGATGGAAATCAACGAGGTCTACTCGTTCCTGGTAGGCGAGGCCTTCATGCGTGCCGAGGAGCCGGGAGTAGAGCTGCAGCGCCTGTTCTTCCCCGGGGGCGTGCCCGACTGATCGACTCGAAGCCGGCGTTTGCCGGCTTTTTTATTTCAGGTCGGACAATGATGTCGTCTGGCCTGGCCTCATCGCTGGCAAGCCAGCTCCCACAGGGCATATGGGGCTGGCTTGCCAGCGATGAGGTCATCAGCAACAGCCAAGGGTTAAAGGAAAGAACCACATGAGTGAACAACCCGTAGCCGTAACCGTCGCAGCCGGCCTGCAGGCCGAGCAGGATCTGCTGGCGGCTGTCTGCAAGGGCGATCAGGACCATGGCCTGCTGTTCTGGCGCCCTACCGACCGGGCACTGGTGATGCCGCGCCGGATGAGTCGGCTGGACGGCTTCGAGGCCGCCTGTGGCGAACTGGCGATCGGAGGCTGGCCGGTGCTGCTGCGCGAAACCGGTGGCGAGCCGGTTCCCCAGTCCTCGGCCGTGATCAATATCGCCTTGGTGTACGTCGCACCACGCAGTGAAGGCGACCTAAACCGGATCGAGACCGCCTACGAGCGCTTGTGCCTGCCGTTGTGCGAGGTCCTGCGGGAGTGGGGAGGCGTGGCTTCCGTCGGGGAGATCGAAGGCGCCTTCTGCGATGGGCGCTATAACGTCAATCTGAATGGTCGCAAGCTGGTTGGCACGGCCCAGCGCTGGCGCCAGGGCCTGGGAGGTAAACGCCCGGTGGTGCTGGTGCATGGCGCGCTTTTGCTGGATAACGAGCGCGAATCGATGGTCGCGGCGGTCAACCGCTTCAATGAGTGTTGCGAGCTGGAGCAGCGTTGCCTGGCCGACAGCCATATCGCCTTGCATGAAGTCATGCCCGAGGCACCGTTGCTGGAGTGCCTGGCCCAGGCCTATGCCCGGACCCTCGAAGCCATTGCCAAGGATTAACGGGTGCCGAAGACGACCATGGTCTTGCCTTTCACATGCACCAGGTTGCGTTCTTCGAGGTCCTTCAGAACGCGACCGACCATCTCACGCGAGCAGCCGACAATACGACCGATCTCCTGACGGGTGATCTTGATCTGCATGCCGTCCGGGTGGGTCATCGCATCCGGCTGCTTGCACAGCTCCAGCAGGCAACGGGCCACGCGGCCGGTGACGTCGAAGAAGGCCAGGTCACCGACCTTGCGCGTGGTATTGCGCAGGCGCTGAGCCATTTGGCTGCCGAGGGCGTAGAGAATGTCCTGGTCCTGGCGAGCCAGCTCGCGGAATTTCTCGTAGCTGATTTCTGCAACTTCGCATTCGCTTTTCGCCCTTACCCAGGCGCTGCGCTGCTGTTCCTTGCCCGTGGGTTCGAAAAGCCCGAGTTCGCCGAAGAAATCGCCGCTGTGTAGGTAGGCGATGATCATTTCCCGACCATCATCGCCTTCGATCAGGATGGTGACCGAACCCTTGACGATGAACGACAAGGTTTCAGCGGTATCGCCGGCGCTGAGAATATTGCTTTTGGCCGGGAAGCGGCGGCGCTGGCAGTGCGCAAGCAACTTGTCGACATTCTTGATCTTGGCTGGAAGTGTTGCGGCAACCATGGTTAAGCCCCGAAATACGCGGTCCGTGAGTATTTGTTGTTCTGGGATGGGTGCAAACGCCATCAAATTGGCGTCAGTTTATCAGACGACAAGATGTTATCGGCATATTTACTCAAGTGCTTAAGCCTTTTCGCTTTCGCCTGTAGGGACTAAGCTGGCAGCCATTTTTCCAAGCGAGAGGAAACCGGTTATGAAGGCGCGTATCCAGTGGGCCGGCGAGGCAATGTTCCTGGGTGAGTCGGGCAGTGGCCATGTTGTCGTGATGGACGGCCCACCCGAGGCGGGTGGGCGCAACCTGGGTGTTCGTCCGATGGAAATGCTCTTGCTGGGCCTGGGCGGCTGCAGCAATTTCGATGTGGTCAGTATCCTGCGCAAGTCCCGCCAGGCTGTCGAAAGCTGCGAAGCCTTCCTTGAAGCCGAGCGGGCCAGCGAGGATCCCAAGGTGTTCACCAAGATCCACCTGCATTTCGTGGTCAAGGGCCGTGGCCTGAAGGAAGCCCAGGTCAAGCGGGCCGTCGAGCTGTCGGCAGAGAAGTACTGCTCGGCATCGATCATGCTGGGCCGTGCCGGTGTAGAGATCAGCCACGACTACGAGATCGTCGAACTCGGCTGATCCCTCAGCGCCGCAGTGCCGGCAGCCAGTCCATCAGGCTGGCCGGCAGTGCGGCGCACAGTCGGTCGCTGAGGCGCTCACGGTGTTTCTGGTAGAGCAGGCCGAGGCCGATCACCGCCAGGCCGATCAGGCTCAGGACCACCGGGAACAGCAACGACTCGGCGAACACCTCGTATGACAGATAGCCGAGATAGGCCGCCACACCCAGCGCGCCGAAGACCATGAACATCGGTCGGCGCAGCAACACCGCCACCAGCATCAGGCCGACGTTGATCAGGCAGTACAGGGCCTTGCCCAGTTCGCTGTCACTGTTCATCGAGGTCAGCCCGCCCCAGAACGCCAGCAATCCGGCCAGATAACCCCAAAACGCGTAGTCCTCGCGGGTGCGGCCGTCGATCAGCAGGACCACCAGCAGCAGGCCCAGCCCGAACCACAACGAAACCTCCTGGCGTTGCTCCCAGGTGAAGGTGTCGCCGTGGAACCACTCGCTCAGGTCCATCGACATGAACCACAGCGCCACGGCGATCGGCATGACGATGAACGGGAAGGGGATCAGGCGCAGCATCAGCAGGCCGGCGCAGACCGTCGCTACTTCCATCAACAACCAGCCGCCCTGCACGTAGCGGTAATAGTTGTGATAGTCGCCCTGGCTGTCGTCCAGCGGCCAGAGCCCGGTCAGGCGTTCGAGGGCGAACACCGCCAGTGGCACGATGCTCACCGCCACTGCGGCAAGTACACCGCCGGGAATCAGTTGGCCGCGGCGCTGCATGGCCAGGCCGGCGAAGGTCAGCAGGGTGATGTAGGCGAGGGCAACCACCAGCAGCGCGGTGTCGCCGATGCGCATCCAGGCTTCGCTCAGCAGCCAGCCCATGGCGCCCATGATCAGCAGGGCGCCCAGATAGAAGGCGACGTGGGCGAGCTGGAAACTGGGGTGCTGCGCCGGTTGTTCGCGCAGGAAGCGCAGGAGCGCCTGTTCCTGCTCGGCGCTCAACAGGCCCGCTTCAACTGCGCGGGCCAGGTCCCTGGCATCGAAGCGCCCGGTCATGGCGGGTCAGATTCGGTAGGTGCTTTTGGTCATGACCTTGGCCATCAGGCTCATGCCGAACTTGACCGGCGCCGGGAAACGGAACCCTCCGGCATCCAGGGCCGCGTCGGCGTGGTGTTCTTCGTCGATGCGCATCTGCTCGAGGATCGCCCGGGATTTCTCGTCTTCCGGCGGAATCTGCTCCAGGTGTTCGTCGAGATGCTTGCAGACCTGATGCTCGGTGGCGGCGACGAAGCCCAGGCTGACCTTGTCACTGATCAGGCCGGCAACCGCGCCGATGCCGAACGACATCCCGTAGAACAGCGGATTGAGAATGCTTGGCGAGCTGCCCAGTTGGCGGATGCGTTGCTCGCACCAGACCAGGTGGTCGATTTCTTCGTCGGCAGCCTGCTCCATCGCTTTGCGCACTTCCGGCAGCTTGGCGGTCAGGGCCTGACCTTGATAGAGCGCCTGGGCGCAGACCTCGCCGGTGTGGTTGATGCGCATCAGGCCGGCGACATGGCGGGCCTGCTTGTCGTCCAGCTCGGCTTCGGGCTGGATAATGGCAGGAGATGGACGGGAAGGTTGGCCGCTGAAGGGCAGCAAGGTACGCATGGCCGTATCGGCCTGCAGCAACAAGCGGTCGAGCGGCGAGTATTGACGTTCGGTAGCCATCGGGCACCTCCGCAAGAATGTGCCCGACAGTCTAACTCAAACCCCGTGACAGGGCTTGCGCTGGATCAGCCCGGAGGCCAGTGCATCTGACGCTGGCCGAGCACGTGCATGTGAATGTGGTAGACCGTCTGGCCGCCCAGTTCGTTGCAGTTCATCACGACGCGGAAGCCGTCCTCGCAACCCAGCTCCTTGGCCAAGCGCTGGGCGGTGAAGAGGATATGTCCGGCCAGGCCCTTATCTTCCTCGGTGAGGTCGTTGAGGGTGCGGATCGGCTTTTTCGGGATGACCAGGAAGTGTACCGGCGCCTGCGGGGCGATATCGTGGAACGCCAGGACCTGGTCGTCTTCGTAGATGATCTTCGCCGGGATTTCCCGGTTGATGATCTTGGTGAAAATTGTCTCCACAACGCTTGCTCCATGGTGGTGGTCGGGCCTGAGTGTACTCAGCCGGCACGCCGCCGCCCAGTGGCGATTCGATTCAGCGTGGGCAGTAGGCGCGGTTGATGACACCCGCCAGCTTGCGACTGATCCAGCGGGTCAGCAGGCGTGGCGCCCGCGCCAGCCAGCGGTTGCGGCGGCCGGGGATGATGATCGCCTTGTTGCGGTCCAGTGCGCGCACGGTATAGAGCGCGACTTCTTCCGGACTCAGGCAGCGGTTACCTTTTTCCAGGCGCGGGATACGCCGGTTGGCCGAACGCACCGGGCCGGGGCACAGCACCGAGACCTTGATCCCGGTCTGCTTGAGTTCTTCGCGCAGGCCTTCGGAGAAATGCAGGACATAGGCCTTGCTCGCGGCATAGCTGCTCATCCACGGGCCCGGTGCGAAAGCGGCGAGTGAAGCTACATTGAGGATCTGTCCGCCCCCCTGTACGGCCATGGCGTTGCCCAAGGCATGGCAAAGGCGTGTGAGAGCGAGGATGTTGACCTCGATCAGGTCCTGCTCGTCGCCCCACTCCTGGGCGAGGAAGTGCCCGTAGGAGCGGATGCCGGCACAGTTCACCAGCAAATCGATCTGCCGCTCGCCTTCCTCCAGCTCCAGCAGGAAACCCGACAACCGCAGCGGTTCGCCAAGGTCACAGGCGCGGAACAATACTTCCACACCAAAGCGCTGGGTGAGTTCGATGGCGACCGGCTCTAGCCGCTCGCGCTGGCGTGCTACCAGGATCAGGTTGCGCCCCCGCCGCGCCAATGCTTCGGCCAGTGCCAGGCCCAGACCGCTGGAGGCACCGGTGATCATGGCGTAACGGGTCATGCGGCTCTCCAATGGCGGGGGCGTTCGAAAAGGGCGCCTAGTCTACTTGTTAGCGTGGCCAGTGGCTGCCCAGTTGACCGGCTTTTTTCAGCGCCTGGCGATATTCCTCGTCGAGGCGGGCGATCAACTGATTCACCGGCAATTCCCGGTCGATGGCCCCCACGCCCTGGCCGGCGGACCATACGGTTTTCCAGGCCTTGGCTTCTTCATGGATGGGCTTGAGCTGGATGTCGCCGCCTTTGGCCAGCTTGGTCAGGTCATAGCCGGCCTTTTCCAGGCTCTGGCGCATGAAGCTGGCGGGAACGCCGGACACTACCGGGGTATGCACGATATCGGCGGCCCTGGCCTCCAGCAGCATCGCTTTGTACTCCGGCGAGGCCTGGCTTTCCAGGCTGGCGATGAAATGGGTGCCCAGATAGGCGAGGTCAGCGCCGAGCAATTGGGCGGCGAGGATCTCGTGGCCGCTATTGAGGCAGCCAGCGAGGAGGAGGGTCTTGTGGAAGAACTGGCGGATTTCGCTGACCAGGGCGAACGGACTCCAGGTGCCGGCATGCCCGCCAGCGCCCGCAGCTACTGCGATCAGGCCGTCGACGCCGGCCTCGGCGGCCTTTTCGGCATGCCGCCGGGTCGTCACATCGTGGAACACCAGGCCGCCGTAGCCATGCACGGCGTCCACCACTTCCTTCACAGCGCCCAGGCTGGTGATCACCACCGGCACCTTGTGTTCGATGCAGGCGGCCAGGTCGGCCTGCAAGCGCGGATTGCTCTGGTGGACGATCAGGTTCACCGCATAGGGGGCGGGGTTGGCCAGGTCGGCCAGCCCTGTTTCGATCTCCTCCAGCCAGCCCCGGAAGCCCGCGGTGTCGCGCTGATTCAGCGCGGGGAAACTGCCCATCACGCCATTGCCGCAACAGGCCAGGACCAGTTGTGGGTTCGATATCAGGAACATCGGTGCTGCCACTACCGGCAGGCGCAGGCGTCGTTCGAGCAGTTCGGGCAATGACATGAGGATTCTCGCGTTTGAATGCCGGAATCAGAACGGTTTGACCACCACCAGAATTACGATCAACAGCAGGAACAGTACCGGTATTTCGTTAAACCAGCGGAAGTAGACGTGACTGCGGTGGTTTTCGCCGCGGGCGAAGCGCTTCACGTTGGCGCCGCACATGTGATGGTAGCCGGTGAGCAGGATCACCAGCGTCAGCTTGGCGTGCAGCCAGCCCTGGCTCAGCCAGCCCGGGGTCAGGTAGAGCATCCAGATGCCGAAGACGAAGGCGGCGATCATCGCCGGGCCCATGATGAAGCGATAAAGCTTGCGCTCCATCACCACGAAGCGGTCGCGGCTGACCTGGTCCTCGCTTGCGGCGTGGTAGACGAACAGGCGTGGCAGGTAGAAGAGGCCGGCAAACCAGCAGACGATGGCAACGATATGCAGGGCTTTGATCCAGAGGTACAGCATGTTTTTCAGTCCTTGGCGGTTCACGGTCGTCAGATAGTAGTAGCTAGGCGCTGCGCCCGTCATCTCAACGGTTGTGGCGGCCACCACGGGCACCTATCATCACTGGTTTTCCAGTCGGTTCGTTGATAGGGGGCAGTTAATGGTCAAGGTCGGTATCGTCGGCGGCACGGGTTACACCGGTGTCGAGTTGCTGCGTCTGCTGGCACAGCATCCTCAGGCTGAAGTCGCAGTCATCACCTCGCGCTCGGAAGCGGGCCTGGCGGTGGCCGACATGTACCCGAACCTGCGAGGCCACTACGATAACCTCGCGTTCAGCGTTCCGGACACCAAGGCCCTGGCCGCCTGCGACGTGGTGTTCTTCGCCACTCCGCACGGCGTCGCCCATGCCCTGGCCGGTGAGTTGCTGGCGGCTGGCACCAAGGTGATCGACCTGTCCGCCGACTTCCGTCTGCAGGACGCCGATGAGTGGGCCAAATGGTACGGCCAGCCGCACGGCGCTCCCGAGCTGCTGAAGGATGCTGTCTACGGCTTGCCCGAAGTCAACCGCGAGCAGATCCGCCAGGCGCGCCTGATTGCCGTGCCGGGTTGCTACCCGACCGCCACCCAGCTGGGCTTCCTGCCGCTGCTCGAAGCTGGAATCGCCGACGCCTCGCGCCTTATCGCCGACTGCAAGTCCGGTGTCAGCGGCGCCGGGCGTGGTGCCAGCGTCGGTTCGCTGTTCTGTGAGGCGGGCGAGAGCATGAAGGCCTATGCGGTGAAAGGTCACCGCCACCTGCCGGAAATTCGCCAGGGCCTGCGTCGTGCCGCAGGTGGTGAGGTCGGCCTGACCTTCGTGCCACACCTGACCCCAATGATCCGTGGCATTCACTCGACACTTTACGCAACGGTCGCCGATACCTCGGTTGACCTGCAGGCGCTGTTCGAGAAGCGTTACGCCAACGAACCGTTCGTGGACGTGATGCCGGCTGGCAGCCATCCGGAAACCCGTAGCGTACGTGGCGCCAACGTCTGCCGTATCGCTGTTCATCGTCCACAGGGTGGCGACCTGGTGGTCGTGCTCTCCGTTATCGACAACCTGGTGAAAGGCGCTTCCGGCCAGGCGGTGCAGAACCTCAACATCCTCTTTGGCCTCGATGAGCGCCTTGGCCTGTCCCACGCAGGCTTGCTGCCGTAAGCAACGGCTTGTCAGGCTACCGGCGGGACTTATGCTTTCCGCTTGTAGCCTGATACCGCTTATATAGTTGACCGATTTTCTCGGGGAAGCGGATAATGCGCGCCATCACGCACGATGGCGGTATAGCGCCGGGAGATATTCAGCATGAGCGTCGAATCCTTCACCCCTTCGGCCCTGCAGTTCACGCACAACGCCGCGCACAAGGTGAAGACCCTGGTTGACGAAGAGGGCAATGATCGTCTGAAGTTGCGGGTTTTCGTGACAGGCGGTGGCTGCTCCGGCTTCCAGTACGGCTTTACCTTCGATGAAGACATCGCGGAAGACGACACCATTGTCGAGCGCGAGGGCGTTGCCCTGGTGGTCGATCCAATGAGCTTCCAGTACCTGGCGGGCGCCGAAGTGGACTACCAGGAAGGCCTGGAAGGCTCGCGTTTCGTCATCAAGAACCCGAATGCCACGACCACTTGCGGTTGCGGTTCTTCGTTCTCGATCTGAGTCGCCTGGTCTTCAAGCAAAACGCCGCGCTTATGCGCGGCGTTTTGCTTTATTGAGCGTCATGCCGGGTAGATGGCCCCAAGTACTCGCGAGCCGCGAGCGCCGGTGACGCTGGGGCGGTTCGCGGCAATGCCTTCCAGGCAGCAATGAGCCAGCCAGGCGAAGGCCATGGCTTCGACCCAGTCCGGATCGACACCGAATTCGGCGGTGCTGCCGACCCGGGCAGCAGGAAGCAGGCCGGCCAGCCGTGCCATCAGCGCGCCGTTGTGCGCACCGCCACCACAGACCAGCAGGGCCTGGGTGTCTTGCTGGGCCTTCCTCAGCGAGTCAACGATGCTCAGCGCGGTGAGCTCCAGCAAGGTCGCCTGGACATCTTCATCGGCGCAGGCTGGCTGGGTGCTCAGGTGATGGTGCAGCCATGGAAGGTTGAACAATTCGCGGCCGGTACTCTTGGGGCCGGTGCCGGCGAAGAAAGGATCTCCCAGCAGGCTTGCGAGCAGCCCAGGAAGAATCTTGCCACTGGCTGCCCAGGCGCCGTTGGCGTCGTAGGCTAGGCCGCGCTTTTCGTTGATCCATGCATCCAGCAGAACATTGCCAGGGCCACAATCGAAGCCGGTAACCGGCTTGTCCTGCTCGATCAGGCTGAGATTGCTGAAGCCGCCGACATTGAGCACTGCAATACGCTCGCCCTGGGCGTTGAACAACGCATCATGAAAGGCGGGGACCAGCGGTGCACCCTGGCCGCCGGCAGCGACATCGCGGCGCCGGAAGTCGCCGACCACGCAGATACCGGTCAACTCCACAAGCAGGGCAGGATTGCCGATCTGCACGGTAAAGCCTCGGGCGGGTTCGTGGCGGATGGTCTGGCCGTGGCTGCCAATGGCGCGGATATCTTCGGGGCTAAGGCCTTCGGCATCGAGCAAGTGCCGGATACCCTGTGCTGCCAGCCGAACCCATTCGGCTTCTGCCAGGGCGGCGCGGGCAATCTCGTCCGGACCGCTGGCGCACAGGCCGAGCATGGCCAAGCGTAGCGTTTCGGGCATCGGAATGTAGTGGGAAGCGAGTAGAGAGACCCGCGGCTCGTTTTCGATCAAGGCGATGTCCAGTCCGTCGAGACTGGTACCGGACATCACTCCCAGATAAAGGGCCATGGATCAGCGCTTGTTCAAGGCGAGCATGCTGGCCTTTTCCTGGTCCATGCGGGCCACCAAAGGCTGGCTGACCTGCATGAAGCGTTGGCGTTCGGATTTCGCAATCGGATCGGCCATCGGCAGCTTCTGGCCCAGCGGATCGACGTGAACCCCGTTGACCTGGAACTCGTAGTGCAGGTGCGGGCCGGTGGACAGCCCGGTGGTGCCGATATAACCAATGACCTGGCCCTGCTTGACGGTGCTGCCGGTCTTCACGCCTTTGGCGAAGCCCTGCATGTGGCCGTAGAGCGTCTGGTAGGTGCTGCCGTGCTGGATGATCACGGTGTTGCCGTAGCCACCGCGACGACCGGCGAGGAGCACCTTGCCGTCACCGGCGGCCTTGATCGGCGTACCGCGTGGAGCAGCGTAGTCAACGCCCTTGTGGGCGCGGATCTTGTTCAGGATCGGGTGCTTGCGGCCTGCGGAGAAGCGCGAACTGATACGGGCGAAGTCCACCGGTGTACGGATAAAGGCCTTGCGCATGCTATTGCCGTCAGCGGTGTAGTAGCTGGTGCTGCCGGCCTTGTTGGTGTAGCGCACCGCACTGTATGTCTTGCCGCGGTTGGTGAAGCGTGCGGAAAGGATGTTCCCGGTGCCGACGACCTTGCCGTCGATCATCTTCTGCTCGTAGATCACGTCGAATTCGTCGCCTTGGCGGATGTCCTGGGCGAAGTCGATGTCGTAACCGAAGATGTTGGCCATATCCATGGTCAGGTTATGCGACAGGCCGGCGCGCTGGGCCGAGGCCGAGAGCGAGCTCTTGATCACGCCGTGGACATAGGCGGAGCGGGTGACTGGCTTGGTGACTTCACGGTTGAAGACGTAGCCGCTGGCGCTTTTGGCCAGGCGGATGGTTTCCAGGTCGCTCACCTTGCTGTGCAGGCTGGCCAGCTGGCCGTCCTTGTCCAGTTCGATCTGCAGTACCTGGCCGTTCTTCAACTGGCTGAACTGTTTGGCCTGCTTGTTACTGGCCAGTACTTCATGCACCGCGCTGGCAGGCAGGCCGAGCTTGGCGAAGAGCGTGGAGAGGGTGTCACCCTTGGCAACCACCACTTCGCGATGACCGGGCTGCTTGGCAGGCTCGGCTTCAGCGACTTCGGCTGCCTTCTCGGCAGGTTCGGTGGTGGCGGTGCCTTCGGATTGCGCTTCGGCGTTGTCGATCTGGGCGAAAGGCGAAGCACTGGTTTCTTCGCCGGCCAGTGGCTGTTCCGGTTGGGCCTTGAGCTGTTCGGTCGGGGCTTCCAGCTCGAGGTTGAGAGTGGTGCGCTTGGCTTCTACTTCGCTGGAAGGAAATACCAGCAAGGCCAGGCTGAGCAGGGCGGCGATGCCGCTGGCGGCCAACAGGTGGCTCTTCGGATAAAGCGGAGGCGCTTTAGTCGGTTCGTTGGTCATGTGATGAATAACTTTGAAAAAGATGAAAAGGAAAAGATGAATGACATGATGAAGATGAAATAACTGTATAAAATATAACCAAATCCCCTTCAAAGCAAGCGCGCAGACGTCATCAACCCGCCAGCGGGTCACATCAGTCGGCGGATCTTGTATTTGATGGCTGATCTTGTATGGTTGGGGCCCTTTGAATCTGAGCCTGCGGGTCTGTGTATGAAGTCGGTTGAAGAGCAGCTAGCGCTGATCAAGCGTGGTGCGGAAGAGGTCCTGGTAGAGGCCGAACTTGTCGAGAAACTCAAGCGCGGTCAGCCGCTGCGCATCAAGGCGGGTTTCGATCCGACCGCACCTGACCTGCACCTGGGACACACGGTCCTGATCAACAAGCTGCGCCAGTTCCAGGATCTGGGGCACCAGGTCATCTTCCTGATCGGGGACTTCACCGGCATGATCGGCGATCCCAGCGGCAAGAGCGCGACCCGTCCGCCGCTGACCCGCGAGCAGGTACTGGACAACGCCGAGACCTACAAGCAGCAGGTCTTCAAGATTCTCGACCCGGCCAAGACCGAAGTGGCGTTCAACTCCACCTGGATGGACAAGCTGACTCCAGCCGACTTTATTCGACTGGCTTCGCAGTACACCGTTGCGCGCATGCTCGAGCGCGACGACTTCGACAAGCGCTATAGCAGCAACCAGCCGATCGCTATCCATGAATTCCTTTATCCGCTGGTGCAGGGTTACGACTCCGTGGCGTTGAAGGCGGACGTCGAGCTGGGTGGTACTGACCAGAAGTTCAACCTGCTGATGGGGCGCGAGCTGCAGCGCAGCTATGGCCAGGAAGCTCAGAACATCGTGACCATGCCGCTACTGGAAGGTCTCGATGGTGTGAAGAAGATGTCCAAGTCCCTGGGCAACTACGTCGGCATCCAGGAAGCGCCTGGTGTCATGTACAGCAAGCTGGTTTCGATTCCTGACACGCTGATGTGGCGCTACTTCGAGCTGCTTAGCTTCCGCTCCATGGAAGAGATCGATGGTTTCCGTGCCGATGTGGCTGCTGGTGCCAACCCGCGTGACATCAAAATCAAGCTGGCCGAGGAGATCGTCGCTCGTTTCCATGGTGAAGAAGCGGCCGCCAATGCGCACCGTGCTGCAGGCAACCGCATGAAGGATGGCGAACTGCCGGAAGATCTGCCTGAGGTCGAGGTGCTTGCTGCGGAAGATATGCCGATCTCGGCCGTGCTGAACAAAGCGGGGTTGGTGAAGAACTCCGCTGCGGCGCGCGACCTGTTGGCCTCTGGTGGTGTTCGCGTCGATGGTGAGGTCGTCGATCGTGGTTTTGTCTTTGCTCTCGGCAAGACCCATGTCTGCCAGGCGGGCAAGAAGGCGTTTGCACGGATCACCCTGAAGGCTGAATAAGGAGGTCTTCTCCTTATATAGAGGTAATCGGTGTTTCAGGGCTGTTTTGAAAAAGTTTCAAATCAGCCCTTGACGCCCCGTTCCATC